>QWII01000006.1 GCA_021405325.1 Caldilinea sp. CFX5
CGCGCGAGGTGGTCATGCGCAATCACAATCACCTCATGATCCCGCACCGTCGGCGCCTCGCATTGGAGCCAGCCGTTTTCGATGGCGACGGGAACGTCGAAGCCGCTGACAAGTAGATGGGCCTTTTCCCCGGCGACATCAGCGGGCAATTTGAGCGTTACCTGCAACGGACCGACGGGAATGCATGCCTCCATCGGTAGCTGACCGCTGGCGGTGAGATTGACCAGATGGAGAATCAGTCGCCCCGGTTGGTGATAGAGATGGCAGTCGATGAGTCCCGTACCTTCGACATAGAGCGGCATCTCTTCGCCGTTGGCCCAGCGCACCACATTGGCCAGCAGATCGCCGTGATCGGGTAAAGGATAGCGGGCGTAACAACGATCAATGTCGGCGGCAAAATAGGCGACCCGACCACCACGCCGGGGCTGGCGCAAGGTGAGCGCCGGGTAGTCGGTGGCGCTTTCCCGCATCCAGGCGAACTCCGGCGGGTAGATGGGGAAGGGCGGAATCCAGGTCAGGGGGACTTCCACATCACGCGCCGCGGCCACCACTTCCAGTCGCCCGCCAAAGGGCAGAATGTCCGTCTCACCAAAGCCACGCAAGACTTGATGGCGTTCGCTAATTGGCGTTGGTTCATCCTCGGTGTGGGGACCATCGACGGTGGCGCGTTGCTCCGGGTCGAGCCGCAGGTAGGTGTGCTGCTCGTAATTTTCCCAATTGGCGGCGCCCTCGCTCATGCTGCCTTGCACCTCGCCAATCGCCTCGACGCCCAGCAGGTCGCCCAGGGCAAAGTCGGGGCGGCGATCACCCTCGGCGGTATAGAGCGTACTCTCGCCGGTAACAACCAGGTTACCGCCACGGGCCACATAGTTACGTAACTGTTGCACTTGCGTATCGGAGACAGCGGCCAGATTGGGCAAAATCAGGGTTTTGAACTGGTCGCCATCTCGTGCAATGTGATCAGCGTGCAGCGGCAGGTAGGGAATGCGTGAACGAATCAACGCGCGGATGACCCCATTATACGGCATCATGACCCGTTCGTTGGCATTGTCGCGGCCATAAAAGTCAATATTTTCCTGCGACCAGAGCACACCGACGCTGGCGATTGGACGACGGTCAAGCAGATATTGTTCACAGCCTTCATGCCAACGCAACAACGAAACCGGCATCCGGTATTGGCGGCGATCTTCATGGTAGGCGCTAATAAAGTGCCACCACGGTTGGAGACCACCGGCATAGCCCTCGACCATCCAGAGGTGATTCTCCGGTCCTGGTTTGCTGGAGAGGCGGAAGGTGGGCGTCCGGCTCTGGTATTGCGCCATACTTTCCGGGATCACCTTGTCCCAGCCCAGCAGGCCATGCCATAGTTTGCCGGCATCGCCATTGTTATAAAAGGCGGTGTCATTGCCCCGTGCCTGGTAGTCAAGCATCAGTAGTTCCGAGCGTTCGGCAATCGCTTTGGTGTCGCGAAAGCGCACGCTCTGTTGATAGATATTGCCCGAATTCATTCCCAGCCAGAGACAATCGGGGCCGCCCACTGCCTGCGTCACACTGTTGTTGAGATCCCAGACCGCCAGCCGGCAATCATAATTCCAACGAATCCAGGCGCGATAGACCGGATCCTCCCAATCGACCACCGTGGGCAGATCGTAGCCGCAGTCGTCAAAGAACTTGCGTTCACAGTAGCTACAATAGCAGATGCGCCCGCGATCCAACCCGCTCCAACTGTTATCCGTAAAGCCCTGGGGTTGGTAGTTGACCACAATTTCACGTAATAGATCGGGCAGAAAGCGGGTGTAATAGGGGCTGTTGATACAGGCGATGTACTGGTCGCCGGCCTGGTAGGCTTTGCCGTCGCGATCATGGGTGAACCAGTCGCTGTGTTCGCGAAAAAACTCAGCGCCGGCGCGATTCGAGTCCATACGCGCCAATACCACCAGGCCATCTTCATGGGCGGCGCGCGTTAATTCACCAAAGAGATCCCGTCGGCCCAACTGTTGGGCGCGATAGTGAAGGGGGTAGCGGCTAGGGTAGTAGGCCACAATGCCGCCGGCGTTGACGATCACGCCTTGCACCCGTGTCCGCTGCCAGTAGTCGCGCCACCAATCCACATCATAGCGGGTAGGGTCGATTTCGGTAATATTGGTCTGGCCCCACCGGAAGGTTTTGCGATACCAGGGCGAATCTGGAGGCGCATCCGGGGGAACATTCGGCTTGTCAAACATATCTACTTCTCCGTTTCCGGTGGTGTCTCCGGTTGCGCTACGCCATTCGGTAAAACCGGATCG
This sequence comes from Caldilinea sp. CFX5, assembly GCA_021405325.1. The sequence goes on from QWII01000006.1 coordinate 2,289, forward strand.
GCTTGATGCCCAGCAAGACACCACTTGTTTGGTCAGTCGCCATAAACAGCTTGTTCATGGCCGCATCGATCATTATAGCCCATAAGCGGTGCAATGGTAAGTGATCTGGCCGCCGATGCCGGAATAGAGGCGCAAGGATGCCTGCTAACCGGCAATAGTGCAGCCATCCTTTTCTTCTTTGCATAAAATCGCACAATCGATTACATTGTCGTAAATAAATGTCCTCGTGACACTTTCGCATCTTATCCAGTCCACAAACTTCGAGGGAGTCTTTACCCATGGCGATCAGAATGCCGGCGATGACCTGGCTCAAACTTACGTTGTTGCTCTGTACGCTCCTCAGCTTGCTGCCTGCACCAGTGGTGGCGCAAGACAATGTGACGCCGGAACCAGTGACCATCGGCGCCTATATCAACGACATTCAGAGCATTGATCTGCGTACCCATACTTATGCGATGGATGCCTATATCTGGTTTCGCTGGGCGAACCCTGATCTCAACCCGGCGGCGACGATGGAGTTTATTAACCCGTCTGATTTGTGGGGCACCATTGTTGATCCCAGCTATGAGGAACCGCAAACGCTGGACAGTGGCGAACTCTATCAGGTGGTGCGCATTCAAGGCCGTTTTGCGCGCAAGATGCCGCTCTACAACTACCCCTTTGACCGGCAGATTCTGGAGATTGTGTTTGAGGACAAAGCCAGTGAAGCGCATGAACTCGTCTATATCAGCGAAGGGGTAACGATCAACCCCCGGTTAACGCTGCCTGGCTTTAATTTGGGCCAACCGCAGATCGAAATCATTGATCTGCCCTACCCGACCCAATTTGGCGACCTGCGCTTGAGCCAGCCCAGCAGCTACTCGCGCGCCCGTGTCGAAGTGCCGATCTCGCGCCCGGTGCTGACCTTTGCGCTCAAGCTGCTGTTGCCGGTCTTTTCCGTGCTGTTGTGCGCCTTGCTCATGTTCCTGCTCGACCCGACCTATGTCGATCTGCGCATCAATGTCGGGATTACCTCGCTGCTTGCTATTGTCGTTTTACAGATGACGCTCAACCAGGATGTGCCGGAGATCGGCTATTTGATGTTGATCGATAAGATCTACCTCTGCGCCTATGCCTTTGTTGTCATCGGTCTGATCCTGGTGGTCTGGACCATTCGCTTGGTCAGGCAAGACAAAAATGAGGCAGCTTGGGCCTTACAACGGCGCAGTCTCGTTTACATGACGCTAGCCTTCGTGGTAGTGGTCGGCGGACTCATTGCACAGGGGATTGTTCAAGGGTAGTGATCTGCTCCTTGCGCGTCCGGGACGCGCAAGGAGCAGATCACTACAGCTCTTATGGCCCCGCTTCCCCACGCGCGATCACCTCAACCTCGGCCAGACAGGCCACAACCAAATCTTCAAATTTCCCGCTCACCCCATTGATGACAACCCGCACCGCCCGCACTTTAACATCCGCAAAAGCCACATCCGTGCCACTGACCGCCAGGGGGCCGCTGCTTTGGCGCGCCACTTCCTGGGTAGCGCCGGCATCGCTGTACAGAATAACTGTCGTCGCCTCCACCTGAAGAGTAGACTGCGCTTCATCGCCCCGGCGTGGATTGTAGAGCCGCACCGTACGCACGGTGATCGGCACGGGGAAGGTCAACTGCACCCACTGACCGTTGGGATTTTGGGCCGGATCACTGCGCCAATATTTGATGATGCGTCCCTTCAACACTTGCCGGTCAATCAAGCCTTCGCCGCTGGGGTTGATGAGCGGGAAGATGGAAGAATAGCTGATCTGGGCGGCTGGCGCCAGGTTGGTAAATTGGGCCGCTTCGTCATCCGCCGGCACGGGAATCAGCGTATGGCCGGTGTGACAACCGACACAGCGCTGCACCTCGCCCGGATGACCATAATTCAACCCGGCGACATGAGCAGCGCCACCCAGATCGTCGCTGGTGCGACCGGTCAACGGAACTTTGTAGCCGGGCAGCGGGGTGCGGATCTGTTCAAAGAGAGGAACATTGGCCGGCAATTGATTGACGACCGAACCATCCGGCTTGACCGGCAGTTCACCCAACAGGATCGGCCAGTCGAGCCGTTCGTGCGAGCCGATCTGTTGGTCGCGCTGGTGATCGACAAAAAAGCGGATGCTCCCCGCCGCGCCGACCGGCATGGCGCTGATAATATTGGTATCCACCGGGGCGTTGAAGTAGACATTGAGCGCCTGAAAGGTAAAGAGGCCATCGGTATTATATGGCCCGGTGGCGGTGGGGGGCAGCGGCGCAGCGCGTTGAGTAATCTGATCAGCAATCACCGGCGGCAATGGTCGTGGCTGAATGAGACGGGCGCGCAATTCAGTTGTGCCGGGGTTGTCATAGATCAATCGTTTTTCACCGCCGATCGGATTGAAAAGATAGATCCCGTAATCCTGATTGATGTCGGGCGCCCAGGAGATCAACAAGCGGCCATCGGGTAACAGTGCCGGTTCGCTGGCATACGCACCCCGGTTGACACCATAGGAGGTCGGGTTTTGGCTCACCAATTCGTAGCCGATTTCGGAGGTAATGCCGAGCAGTGGGATGGCGCGGCCACTCATACCGGGCAGATAGTGGCGAATGCCGCCAAAGCCGGACGCCTCGGTGCCATTTTTCATGGGGAAGAAGTTGCCATAGAAGGAGCCATCGGGCGCAAAGACGCCGCCATAGGCAAAGTTGGCATCTTCCCCCAGCAAAAAGGTGCTGGAGCCAATGCCCCAAAGTTTCAGATCCGTGCCGTCCGGGTTGATCGACGCCAGATGCCAGGCATTGCGGTTGACATTGGCCGACCCCCCCGGCACATCGCCCAGATAACCGGATTCGTTGGCGACGACTAGACCATCCTTCAAACGATAACCACCGGCAGGGTCGGTCACCGTTGCCATGTCATTAGCCGCCAGCCGGAAGTTGCGCCACCAACGCGAGTAGACAATGTGCCCCGTCAACGGATCGATCTGGGGCCGGTCGGCGCCGTTGCGTTCTGAAGTGATGCGGTGGAGGTCGCTGCCGTCGGCGTTGACCACAAAGAGGTTTGAGGTACGCGCGGCGCCATACATCGCCAGGGAAGGCCACCGCGTGGAGGAGAAGACAATGCGCCCATCGGGCAGCCAGACCGGGTCGGTGTCATCATAGCGCCGGAACTGACCGGCAATGTCGCCAAACTGGGTGAGATTAAGGTCGTCCTGATCACTAAAGGTAAGCTGCCGCAGACCGCTGCCATCGACATTGATAAGATAAAGCCGCCAACCGCCAGGGTTGGTCATTGGCTGACGATCATAGTTACCGGCAACCAGCCCGGCAAAGACAATGCGTTGACCATCGTAGGAAACTTCCGGTGCATTGACATCAATGAGATTTAAAGATGCGGCGGTCGGTTTGGCCCCATCAACCAGGACACGAAGCCTCCCATCCGCTTCCCGCACCAACAACTGCCCCGGCGCCGCCACCTGAAAACGGCTAAAGGGACCGACGCCCGGCATCCCTTTGGGGACATTCCAATAAACGGTTCCCATCTGGGGAATCTGGCGCGCGACAAAGACGATGGCCTGATCACCGGTGGCGCTGGGCTGGGTTTTGATGAGCGGCAGATGTTGTGTATTGATCTGCCCTGCCGGAATGGTTTGCCCAAGCGGGGCAGCCCATCCCTCTTGCCACGGCCAGAGCAATGGTACAAACAAACTGCTGATCAGAAAGCTGCACAAGATCAAGAGCAATGGTATAATGCGCAGCAATCGTTTCCCCAAACGCTTTACCGGCTCACCAGCAGTGCCAACGCGTACACGACCTGTTCTACTCATCTGTTCGCGCCATAGGCAGGCCAGATGGGCGCTTTGTCGTTTCATGACATTTCCTTTATCCAGGTATGATCAGGGCCAATGGCAATGAGGGCTGGTATAGTGTACCCAAAATTATCTAATAATTGCCATACGTAATTTGTACGATATGGTGCGGCTGGGTTGACAATTCCGCGATTATTGACCTGTAACTTAATGGGCTGTAACATTCATTCATCAAAGATTGCGCAGATTACGCAGCTTTATCTCGTTAATTTAATCTGCGCAATCTTTGATGATTCTCTGAGCAGGAAAGAAGGTGGGCATGACCGTCTCCCGCGAAAACTCAAAACTCGTCTATCAGGGTATTAAGGATGCCGGTATTCGCTTTATCACCGCGCTGCCGGAAACGTGGCTGGTCTATCTGCTACAGATGGCCGATGATGACCCGGAGATGTGTCTGGTGGAGGTGGCAAAAGAAGAAGAGGCGATTGGCATTGCCGCCGGCGCTTACTTTGCCGGCACGCCCAATCTGGTGTTGATCCAGAATCATGGCTTTCTGGGTGCGATGAATGGCATTGTTTCGCTGGCGATGCTCTATCACCTGCCGCTCTGTATGCTCGTCGCCCATCGCGGTCACATGGGCGAACCCTATCCGTGGCACACCAAAGGGGGCATGGTGACGGAACCGGTGTTACGCGGGCTGGGCATCCCTTTTGACTATGCGCGTGACCCCGCCAAGATCGCACGGCAAATTCGCGAGGCGCATACACTGTCGCTTAGTTCGCTCTCACCGGTCGCGCTCTTGCTAACGCGTGATCTGATGGAAGGCGCCGTCTAGCCCATGCGCATTGCGCTGCTCTCTGATATTCATGGCAACGCCATTGCGCTCGACGCTGTGCTGGCGGATATTGCGGCGCAGGGTGGGGTGGATGAAACTTGGGTATTGGGTGATTTAGTGGCCGTTGGCCCACAACCGGTGGCGGTTTTGGAGCGCTTACAGACATTGCCCAACACCCGCTTTACTCGTGGCAACACCGATGACTATATCACTACCGGTGAACGACCACCGCCTACTAGCGCCGATGTGCAGGCGAATCCCAATCGCTTGGCTGTCTTTGAAGAGGTCGCGCAGACGATGGCCTGGACGCAAGGCGCCATCGCTGCGACGGGGTGGTTGCCTTTTTTGGATGCCCTGCCGCTGGAACAACGCTTGACTTTGCCGGACGGGACGCGCCTGCTGGGCGTTCATGCGTCACCCGGTCAGGCCAATGGACGCGGAATTCGGCCCGATTATCCGGCGGCGGAAATTGCTGAGCGCATTGTCGGTTGTGAAGCCGATCTGCTCTGTGTTGGTCACACGCACTGGCCGATGAATGTGCGAGTCGGCGCCATCCATGTGGTGAATCTGGGCAGCGTGAGCAATCAACAGACGCCGGATCTCTGCGCCTGGTATGCACTATTGGAAGCGGATCAGCATGGGTATCAGATTCAGCAACGGCAGGTTGCCTATGATCGCGCAGCGGTCATTGCCGTTTTAGAAGCGGTTCGCCATCCGGCCCGCAACTTTATTATCCGGTATATGCTTGGTGAATATGTGAAAACATGGCCGTTGCCGAAGAAATACCCTGAGCCAATCATTTGAGAGGAAAGGCTCATCTACGGAAAGTGTGAACACCTGTCAGGTTTCCAAAACCTGACAGGTGTGGCGGGTCGAAACCTCACACTTTCTGTAGATGAGCGGAGAGGAAATTATGCCCAATTATACAAACCGTCTAAGCGCCGTCCAACAACAGATGGCCGCCCAAGGGGTTGACCTGCTCTTTCTCAGCCGTTCGGCCAATCTCCATTATGTGACCGGCATCCCCCGCGAGGAGCCGAACTATGGTAACACCATCTACCCGGGTGAATGGTTGACCGGCGCGTGGATTCCCCAACAGGGTGCGCCGATTCTGACCCTGCCGCGCATGTTGGCCGAGTTCCACATGGGCGCCGTCAGCGGTCACGACATCCGCGTCCTACCGGATCGCGGCGACCCGGCGCAGATGGTGCAAGCGGTGCTGACTGCGTTGCAGATCAACGATGGCGCGCAAATTGCTGTCGAAGATCGCGCATGGGCGGAACTGACCTTTAACCTACAACGCCTACGCCCCACCGCGACATTGCATCTAGCTTCGCCGTTGCTTATGCCGCTACGTGTGATCAAGGATGAAGAAGAGATCGCCATCATGCGCAAGGCAGGGGAGATTACCGAAGCGGCCTATGGCGCCACCCTTAGCCGCTTACGCCACGGCATGACTAACCTTGACCTGATTACCGAAGTGCAATATCAACTCAAAAAGCATGGGGCCAAGACCGAGTCTTTTGTCACCAGCTTTTACAACATGGGCCGCCACTATCCCTTTAACTTCCAAAACCGGGAAGAGGTGCTGTTGATCCCGCTGGAGCCGCCGGTGACAATCTCCTATGACTTTGGCGCCGTCTACGAAGGCTATTGTTACGACTATGGCCGGTCGGTCTTCTTTGGCGAGCCGGATGAGGAATACCGCCGCGTCTATGAACTAGTCATGGGCGCGCAGGCGGCAGGCATTGCGGCGCTCAAAGCGGGCAATACCTGTGAGCAGGCCGACGCCCTGGCGCGCCAGGTGATTGCTGATGGCGGCTATGGTCACGCCTTCCGCCATCGCCTGGGTCACGCCATTGGCATGGATGTTCACGAAACACCCTTCCTCATGGCCGGCCACAGCACGGTTTTACAGCCGGGCATGTGTTTCACCGTCGAGCCAAGCATCTTCCTACCGCTTCATTTGGGTTGCCGGGTGGAAGATGTGGTCGTCGTCGGGGAACAGGGGGGCGAACCGTTAACCGCTAGTTTTAAGACGTTGCATGTGGTGGGGTAATGGGCGACGAGACGTTGCGCCAGTTGCAGACCGGGCCGCTGGCGCCATACCTGCCCCAAGTCCAGCGCGCCGAAACTGTGGTTATTGATGAAGAGAAATTGACTTTTTACGAATTGTTGGATGAATTTCAATAATCATCGTAACTGTTATCCCGCTCGCTCATAGCCAGTCCGTGACTGGCGTTGGGCGCCGGTCACGGACTGGCTATGAGCGGGCTTGGTCGTTACGAATTGTTGCGGACGGAGGATGGCGTATGAAGCGAGCGGAGTGTATTAAAGCGCTCTATCCTGAGTTTGAAGAATGTTTGGTGGTAACGATCATGGGGGCGTGCGCGCAAGAATTGTATGATCTGGGCCACCGCGAAAACTTTTTCTATTTGCAACACGCAATGGGGTTGGCTTCGTCGATTGGCTTGGGCGTGGCGATGAACCTGCCTGATGAGCGGGTGGTGGTGCTGGATGGCGATGGTTCGGTTTTGATGAACCTGGGGACGTTAGCGACCCTGGCGCGCTACCGGCCGCGCAACTTGACCCACATTGTCTTTGACAACGGCAGCCTGCTCTCCACCGGCGGTTTTGCCACCCATACCACCGCCGGCCTGACTGATCTGGCCTTGATTGCCCGTGGCGCCGGTTGCCCCCATGTCGATGCGGTCAACAATATGTACGACTTTATGGAAGCCGCCGCTGATGCCTTCGACCGCAATGACCTGAGCGTCATCGTCGCCAAAGTCGAAGCCGTCGGCCCGGATCACTTTGGCATGGATCTCAAGCTGCCGGAGAATGCCATCCGTTTTGAACGCTATATTCGTGAACGCAAAAATACGAAACGTGCTGCGTGATTCATGTTGCATGAACCAACTAACCGACGAAGCTTCGCCTCAAACCGAGATCAATTCCGTGTTCCTTCTCTCTGTGTTTAGTCTTTTGGGGTTGTCCAAAGACTAAACACAGAGAGAAGGAACACGGAATTCGTAAAATTTGCTCTGTTTGCACGAATTTTCGCTTATCAAATGATCTAGAGGAGAATTTTATGAGTTCACCTGTCACCGTCTTATCTTTACTTGTCGAAGAGTTGCGCACTGGGCGCGTCAAGGTGGTCGATCTGACCCAGCCGTTGGGGCCGGAGACGCCAGTGATCGAGTTGCCGCCGATCTTTGCGCCGTCGCCAGGGTTGTCGATCACGGAGATTTCACACTATGACGACAAAGGGCCGGCCTGGTACTGGAACACCATCACCTTGGGTGAGCATACCGGCACCCACTTTGATGCACCGGCCCACTGGATCACCGGCAAGGATCGCGCCAACAACACCACCGACACGATCCCGGTGCGCCAGTTTGTCGGTCCGGCCTGTGTCATCGATGTGAGCAAAGAAGTGGCGCTTTATGAAGATTTCCTGCTGACCCGTGAACATGTCCAGGCGTGGGAAGGGGAGCATGGCAAGATCCCAGCAGGGGCGTGGCTGCTGCTGCGCACCGACTGGTCGAAGCGCCAGGGCAAAGCAGCCTTCCTCAATGCCAAAGCCGATGGCCCTCACTCGCCCGGCTTCCACCCCGATTGTGTGCGTTTCCTGGCAATAGAACGGGATGTATTGGGTGTCGGCGTCGAGACGGTCGGCACCGACGCCGGTCAAGCCGCCACCTTTGACCCGCCCTTCCCGGCGCACAACCTGATGCAGGGCAACGGCAAATTTGGTCTGGCGAGTCTCTGCAACCTCGACCAACTGCCGGCCACCGGCGCGGTTGTGATCGCCGCGCCGCTCAAGATTGTCAACGGCTCCGGCAGCCCGTTACGCGTGCTGGCGCTGACACCGGCGTAGCTCGTTTTCGTCCTGTAGAGAGGCTTGAGTTTAGAGAAGGGCATAAATGTTTTCCTCTTTCCTAAACTCAAGCCTCTCTACAAGACGGGTCTGTAAGCAACACGATAGACAACATTCGGCGCGTTTGTTATAATAGCCGCAAGATTTGGGTCGTTGAATTCATAAGGGGAAGTAATCGATGTCTTCACCTTTTCCTGGGATGGATCCCTTTTTAGAAGAGCCGGCGGTTTGGAGCAGCGTCCATGTCCGCCTTATCAACGCAATCAGCGACTATCTATCGCCACGGCTTTTGCCGAACTTTTTCGTTGATATTCAACAACATGTTTACCTGGTGACGCCGGAAGATATTCCTGGCGATCCGATCATCCCTGATGTTTATATTGTTCGCACACAAACGGGCGGGCAAACAATGGCTGCAGCTACAATTATGCCACCCACGTTAGTTGAACCACTCTATGAGTTGGCGCTTCGTGAAGCTTATATTGAAATTCGTGACAAACGGAGCCGCGCTGTTGTCACGGTGATCGAATTGCTTTCACCTTTCAACAAAAGTGCTGTGCCACAAGGTCGGCAAGCGTTTGCCGAAAAACGCAAGAAGGTGATCCAAACCGATGTCAACTGGATCGAAATCGATCTACTGCGCGCCGGTACACGTCCACCAGAAGTGGCAGATAAGAGTGACTATTATGTCTTGCTAAAGCGTGGATTACAGCCGCTGCCTTATGAAGTTTGGTATTTTGATCTGCGTGATCGTTTGCCGACTATCGCCGTTCCCCTACGTCCCCCCTTTGACGATGTTCCGCTGGCTCTCCAGTCCGTTTTTGATGAAATGTATGCGCGCGCATACTATGCTGAGAGTATTGATTACAGCGCCCATGTCCCAGCCCCGCGTTTAACACCGGCGGATCAGAACTGGGTGCAAACAAAGCTGAAACAGTGGCAAAGCGCGCGCGAACAGGGTTGAAAGGAAGAATGTGGTTTTATATCAAGCTCGTTTTGTACAGATGTTGCTTGCCCTTGTACTCGTGACAACCTTGACAAGTTGTGCAAGCCCCCATCAATTTAGCGGTAGCGTTCTGGAAAATCCCACCCCGGCCTATGCCTTTGCGGGAACCAACTATACCGGCGACCCTTTCCGGCTGAGCGAACAGCAGGGGAAAGTGGTGGTTATCTTTTTCGGCTACACCTTCTGCCCCGACATCTGCCCGTTGACGTTGGCGAATTTGAAACAGGTGGCCGACAAACTAGGCGACAAAGCGCAGGATCTGGCCGTCGTCTTTATCACCGTTGACCCGGAGCGCGATACCACCGAACGGCTGGCGACCTATGTCCAAGCCTTCAGTCCCGACTTTTACGGTGTGCGCATGGAAGGGCGGATGTACGAAGCGACCAAAAAGGCGTATGGCGTCTACGCCGAAAAGAGCAAGGTAGAGACCGGCAACCCCGACAGCTACTTTGTTGATCACACCGGCGGCATCTACATTATCGACCGCAACGGCGACTGGCGCGAACTCTTCCGCCACGACGCCACGGTGGAAATGCTGTTGCCGGATATTGAATATTGGCTGGAGCAATAATTAATGGAGAATGGAGAATGATTAATGGTTATTGCCGACGATGACGACTCATTCATTAACCATTAACCGTTTTCCATTCTCCATTAATGATTATCCCCCATGCTGATGCTCACCGCCCGGCGCAGTGCCGGGGGCGACAATGGGTACGGTGACGCTGATGGCGGGCGCATGTTCAAAACGCAGGGTGAGGGCAAAGCTTTCGCCTTCGACCAGCGGCGCGTTGAGGTTGACCAGCATCACATGTTTGCCGCCGGGCGCCAGGGTGACGCTGCCGCCGGCTGGAATTTCAAAGCCATCGGGTCGCGGCTCCATGCGGATAACGTTGTTCTCCTCGACACTTTCGTGCAATTCGGCAGCGGCGGCGACAGCGCTTTCCACCGCGACGAGACGATCATCCTGTGCCGTGTTGTTCATCACCATGAAATAGACCGCGCCATTGCCGCCCGCCAATGGAGAAGCCGGCGCCATCACATCATGTACCATCATCGCTTCCGCCATTTGCCCGGATGAGGCTGCCGGCGCAGCCTCATCATGAATTTGCACACCGCCATCGGTTACGATGACTTCAACGTCTTTGGTTGCTTCCGTGCCGTCCGCCAATGTCGCGGTGACGGTGACAATCCAATCACCTAACATGGAAAATTGAAAGGGCAACCGGTAGACGCCGTCCGTCGCCCCATCGGCATCATCGCGCACGGGATCGGCCAGCACGGGGACCATGCCGGCGTGATTCATGTTGCCTTCGAGGGCGACCGTGGCGTCGGTGATCGGGGCCTGGGTGGGGTCGCGCAATTGCACCTGTAGTTCGTTGGCGCTTTGGCCCGGCAGCAAGGTGATTTGCACAGCCGCTGATGAGGGAGTCTCTTCCCCTGAACTACAAGCGACCAGTAGGGGCAGCAGCAGTAGCAGTAGGATAACCCGCCAGGGGCGGCTACCGGCCAAACGCAGAGAGCGAGCCTTGATCGAACGGCTCATAACGTAAACACTCCTTCTAATCTGAAAACCGATTTTTAAGTGACCTTCTTTCTCGTTGCCTTTTCATTGTAGTCGGAATTGCGCATAGCGCCAAACCAGAGCGGCAGACAACAAATCCACCGTAACAAGGTAGCTGATTCTTGGTGTAACCAACCCTTTGTTATAATGAACCGATAGCATTTGCGTCATTTTGTTTGGAGGCACGCTTTGAAGTACAGTTCTGTGCGCAGCCGGCGGTTGCGCTTTGACCAGCTTGGTGTCAGCCTGTTCTGCCTGATCCTACTCCTGGCGTTGCTGACCCCCCGCCTGGTGATCGCACATGGCGGTGTGGTGATCGACAGCGGCTTTACCCCGCACTTCGAGTGGCTGGTGTCGATTGATCCCTATCCCATCACCACCGGTCAAGCGACCATTACGCTCCTGGTCTTTGATCTCACCAACTATGATCCGGTCAATGATTTAAAGCCGACCGTCGCAATGGCGGCGCCAGGAACGACGCGCCCCTGTTGTAACCCGGCGGAACTTAGCGCACCGCTTGAACTGACCATTGACCCCCAGATCTATCCTGGCGACTATTCGGCGCAGATCACCTTTGACCAACCGGGGGAGTGGGCCTTGCAATTTGTGGCGGAGGGTGGGGAGCGCTCTTTCACGGTGGTCGTGCCGGTGACAGTCAAGGCAGCGACCGAGCAAGCGCCTTCTCTCTTGGCGACGCCCGATGCCGCCGCCACCGCCACTGTCTTCGCACAGAATGTTCAGGTTGCGCGTGAGCAAAATAGCCCGTTAGCCGCGCCGGCGTCGCCCCTGACCATCACCACAAGCGGCGCCAACGATTTGACCGCAGCCGTCGTCACAATGCCAACGCCGGCCACCTTTCTCGGTTTTAGTTGGTGGGTATGGGGGATTGCAGCGTTGATTCCGATTGGCATGGGTTGGTTGCTGTTGCGTTCATCACAACAGCAAGGGGAAGAAGAGTGATGATTCATTCAATCCAGCAGCGCCGGCTTCAGCTCGACCTGCTGCGCTTGCCCGTCTTGGGTAACTTTTTACGTTGGAAACATAATCGTACAACCGTCCAATTTGTCCTCTTTGGGCTGGCGGCGGCGATTATTGTCGATGGTTTACTGGGCAGTCCGCTGGCGGCCAAAAATGTGGCGACGGTGGCGGCCTGGGTGCATTATCGTGGGCTGGTGGTGCTGGCGTTGCTCATTGCCGGTAATCTCTTCTGCGCCGCCTGCCCCTTTGTGCTGCCGCGCAAACTTGCCAAGTGGATCGGGCGTCCGACCCGCCGCTGGCCGCAAGCGCTGCGCAACAAGTGGCTGGCGCTGGCCGGTCTAGTGGCGATTGTCTACGCCTACGAACTTTTTGACCTCTGGGCCACCCCCTGGTGGACGGCCTGGTTGACGGTCGCCTATTTTATGACCGCCTTTGTGCTGGAAGCCTTTTTCACCCGCAACAGCTTCTGCCTCTATGTCTGCCCGCTCGGCACCTTTAACTTTCTCTACAGCACGGTCAGCCCGCTGCAAATTACGTCACGCAGCGTGGATGTCTGTCGCGACTGCAAGGGGCACGAGTGCATCAACGGCAGCAGCACCCAGCAGGGCTGTCAACTTGAACTTTTTGTGCCGACGATCCAGAGCAATCTCAACTGCACCTTCTGTCTTGATTGTGTGAAGGCGTGTCCCTATGACAATGTGGCGCTCGCCGTGCGCCCGCCGGGCGATGAACTCTTCCGTCAGAGTTGGCGTCATCGGCTCGATCTGGCGTGGCTGGCGGTGGTGGCGGCCTTTTTGGGGTTGGGCAACGCCTTTGGCATGACGCCGCCGGTCTATGTGTTGGAACAGCGGTTAGCCAACTTACTCAATACCCAAAGCGAAGCCATTGTCCTGGGGATCATCTACTTTGGCGGCGCAGTTGGCGTGCCGTTGCTGCTGGCCTATAGCGCCGCCTGGCTCAGTCGTCTGTTCACGATTGGCGCAAAACAGCGGGAAGGGTCACTCAACCGGCTGCTCATGCGCTATGCCTACAGCTTTGTGCCGCTGGGCTTTGCCATCTGGTTTGCCCACTATCTCTTTCACTTTCTCACCGGCAGCATGACCATTGTGCCGGCCTTTCAAACCTTTTTTGACCGCACGCTTAACCTCCCCATCCTGGGCGAACCCAACTGGCAACTAGCCGCCCGCTTTGTACCGACGGTGGAGGCCATTCAGGCGTTCCAAAGTGTTGTCACCTATGGCGGTCTCCTGGCGGCTATCGCCCTGGCGCTGACGGCGGCCCGCCAAAGCCACCGCAATGGTCGCACGGCGCTGTTGGAAGCATTGCCCTGGTTGACGCTGTTGGTTGTGTTAGCCGTCGCCAGTGGCACAACCTTCCTGCTGCCGATGGAGATGCGCGGGAGCGCGTTAGGGGGGTAGATAGACGCGGATTCAGGGCGCGCGGATTTTGGATGCACAAGAAAAGATCCGCGTTACCTGAATCCGCGTCTGTTCCCCTTGGTTGTTCCACGCCCGCTATGCTATAGTGTACTCATGACCGAAACAGTGATCACCACCGCACCACAAGCCGAATATCGCAAGCTCCCCGCCGTTGATGCGCTGCTGCACCTGACGGAAATCGCCTTGTTGACCGCGCACTTTGGGCAAGCCCAAGTCGTTGCCACTGTGCGCATCGCGTTGACCAACGCCCGCCAGCAGATCGCCGCTGGCTCGACGGCGCCGACAACCGCCCAACTTGTCATGTTCGTGCAGCATGAATTAGAGCAGACGACGCAACCTTCCTTGCGCGCCGTAATCAACGCGACGGGAGTGATTATCCATACCAACTTGGGGCGAGCGCCGTTGAGTGCGGCGGCTTGTGCGGCAATTAGTGCAGTTGCTAGTGGGTACAGCAATTTGGAATACGACCTGGCCGCCGGGGAACGAGGGAGCCGCCACGATCATGCGCGCCGCCTGCTCTGTGAATTGACCGGCGCTGAGGACGCGCTGGTGGTCAACAACAATGCAGCGGCGGTTTACTTGATTCTGGCGGCGCTCTGTCTGGGGCGCGAAGTAGTGATCAGCCGCAGCCAACTGGTGGAGATTGGCGGTGGTTTTCGCATTCCTGATGTGCTGCGGCAGAGTGGGGCGCGCCTGGTTGAGGTGGGCGCCACCAACCGCACCCATCTGCGCGACTTTGCCGAGGCGGTAACACCCCAAACCGCCGCTTTGATGCGCGTCCATGCCAGCAACTTCAAGCAGATTGGCTTTGTCACCATGCCCACGCTACAAGAGATGGCGACGCTGGCGCACCAAAAGGGCGTGATCTTGATCGATGACCTGGGCAGCGGCACGCTGCTGGAAACCAGTACCTACGGCCTGGCGCCGGAACCAACCATCCAGGCCAGTATCCAGGCCGGCGCTGATCTGATTACCTTTAGCGGTGATAAATTGTTGGGCGGGCCGCAGGCCGGGATCATTGTCGGGCGCAAAGAGCTAATTGCCCAATTGCGCCGCCACCCCATGGCGCGGGCGTTACGGGTGGACAAACTGACCTTTGCTGCGCTCGACGCCACCTTGCGCAGCTATCAACGGGGCAGCGCTATGAGCGAATTACCCGTCTGGCAGATGATCAGCGCTACGGTGGACGCATTGACGGCGCGCGTGCAGCAGTGGCAAAACCAGTTGTCAATGTTGCCGATTGAAACCAGGATCATCACGGGTGAAAGCGCCGTGGGTGGCGGCAGTCTACCGGGCGAAACGTTGCCGACGGTTCTCCTGGCAATCGCCCACCCAGCACCGGATGCAATGGCTGCGGCCTTGCGCTGCCAGACCCCGCCGGTTGTTTGCCGCATCCAACACAACCAGTTACTCTTCGATCCGCGCACGGTTCTCCTCGACCAAGAGACCGCCTTTCTGTGCGCCTTACAAACTGTCTTTCGATCCTAATCGGTTCACGCAACCCGCATCACGATCTCTATGACCAATCCAACTGCTACCACCGACTCAGCTAGCTCGACGCCATTGCTCTTCCTCAAACTCGGCGGTTCGCTCATCACTGATAAGCGACAGGCCGAAACTGTGCGTACCGATGTATTGACGCGGCTGGCGGCAGAAATTGCCGCGGTGCGACAGGCCGATCCAGCGTTGCGTCTGATTGTCGCCCACGGCTCCGGTAGCTTTGGTCATGTTCATGCGAGACGTTATGGCACACGCACCGGCGTTCGCACACCGGAAGAGTGGCTTGGCTTTGCCTTGACCGCCGATGCGGCCGCACGTCTCAACCGTCTAGTCATCAGCGCCTTATTACAGGCCGGCGTCCCGGCTTGGAGTTTGCAACCCGGCGCCTTGCTTCGCTGTGTGGACGGGCAAATTGGTCGAGGGATGATCGACAACATCCAACAAGCGCTGGCGGTTGGTCTCGTGCCGGTCGTCTTTGGCGACGTGGCGCTGGATGATGTGCGCGGCGGCACGATTGCCAGTACGGAAGAAATTTTTGAATGGTTGTCGCTGCAATTGCGCCCCAGTCGCATTGTGCTGGCTGGCGAAGTTGACGGCATCTATACGGCTGACCCACAATTAGATGCGGCTGCTCAACGTATTCCAACCATTACGCCCCACACCTTCACCCAGTTGCAAGCGGCGGTCGGCGCCAGTCATGGCGTGGATGTCACCGGCGGCATGGCGGCCAAAGTGGCGCAATCGCTGCGCATGGTCGCCCAGATCCCGCATCTGGAGATCGTGATTTGTAGCGGCTTGTCGGCTGGTCATCTTCAACATGCCCTCCACCCGACGGCCGTCCCGGTCGGCACACGGATTACAGGAGAATGATTACAGATTTTCCTAAGGTAATAGCTCAGATTATATATCTGTGACTTAAGACGGCTTGGCGCCCGCCCTTAGCGCAAACAGGCGGGCGCGGGGGCTGGGGTGAGACTCGCTTGCCAACAGAAATGAAAGTGATTTGTCAGGTTGCCATGACTACAAATAAGGTAAAGTAGGCTCCAACAAATCTGCCTATGATGAACGATTCCCTGTGTGTTAGAGTTTAAACGGTAAACACAAAACCATCCATCGCGTCCGACAAGGCTCATCTGTGAAAGCTCACCTATTTGCAGGATAAAGTTGAAACCGAGTATAATGCAGCACATGTGCTGATGAAACGCCCAGGGTGATATGCGGTCGTGTGAGCTGCGGTCATAATGGGTGGGCAAACCCACGATCCGCCCCGGTTCATCAGTCTGAAAGGCAAACCATCTATGGATCTTTTGATAACCATCGTCTCCTTTGTGATTGTTCTGGGCATCCTTGTCTTCTTTCATGAACTCGGTCATTACTGGGTGGCGAGACGCAACGGCATTGTGGTCGAAGAATTTGGCATGGGCTACCCACCCCGCCTGCTCAAGCTATTCACCTACGACGGCACGATCTTTACCATTAACCTGATCCCCTTTGGCGGCTTTGCCCGTATGAAAGGGGAAGATGGCGCCGACATGACCCCCGGCTCCTTTAACGCCGCCAGCCGCTGGGCGCGCGCCAGCACCTTGGTTGCCGGGCCGCTGATGAATGTCGTATTGGCTGTTTTCTTCTTTATGGCTAGTTATCTAGCCGGCTTTCCCATGGAAGCGGCCCACCCCCAATTGACCGCCGTCGCCCCCAATTCGATTGCTGCCCAATTGGGGCTACAGCCAGGTGATATCCTGCTCACCGCCGATGAACGCCCGACCCTCATTAGTATTCGGCCTGAAGTTGATCGCCCAGGGTGGGAAGCCAAAGATGCGGCTGCCCCGACCACCCTTACCATTGGCCGCGCCGATCAAATTCGCGAAATTGCGGTTCCTTCCCAAAAACAAGTGGAAGAATTGTTGGCGACAGTGAGCTATGAACCGGTGTTGGATACGCAGATTACGGAAATTGCCAAAAACAGCCCGGCGGAACTCAAAGGGATTCAACCCAGAGACTTTATCTACAAAGTGGGCGATACCGTCGTCTCCTTTAGTGGCGTTCCCGTGAATGAGGTTGTTGACCAAAATCTGGGCCGCGAGGTGCCAATCACCTTGCTGCGCGACGGGCAATGGGTGACGATCCATGTGACCCCGCGCCTGCCCGCCGATCGTCCCGCCAACGAAGGGCCATTAGGCACAAGGCTTCGGGTCAATAGCGCCATGACCACCCTGCCGCTCGGTGAGGCCATGTGGATGGGGGTGGTGACAACGTGGCAGCAAATTGCGCTGATCATTCAACTGCCCTACTTGCTGATGTCCGGTTATGTGGCGCCGTCCGATGCGCAACTCTCCGGCCCCGTTGGCATTGCCCGCTTGGTTGGCGACGCTGTCTCCGCCACCATGGACACGGGTTTCTGGTTCCCCATCTGGCAACTCTCCGCCGCCTTGAGCGCCGCGTTGGCGATCACCAATCTGTTGCCGTTGCCGGCGCTTGATGGTGGCCGTCTCCTCTTTATCCTGATTGAGACCTTGCGCGGCCGTCGCATCAATCCGGAACGCGAAGGGCTGGTTCACATGGTTGGCTTTATGTTGCTGCTTGGGCTGATGATCTATATTACAGTTCAGGATATTCGCACCGGCGGCGCCAGAATCGATTGGCATACACTCTTGGGACAATAGTCAATTTTCACTTATGGGCAATCAACCGTATGAGTTAAATCCGGCGGGACGGGAACGGGCCAGTGGCAATCGCCCCCCGACTATTGCGAATCTGCCCGCCGTTCCTGTACCCGTTGCCGGTGCGCCACGACCGGCGGCCGGCTCGCATCAATGTCCGAATTGTGGCGCCTGGACACCGATTGGCAGTTCGATCTGTGCTGAATGCGGCGTCCGCCTGCAACCCAAGCCGCAAAAAGTTCGCTGTCGCCTCTGTGGCGCCAATGCCCCGGCCAGTTTGGTCATTTGTCCACACTGTGGGCGGGAGTTACAGCCGGCCCCCTCGCGCGTCCTCAGTTGGGGCGCGCCGGTTGTGTTGGTGGTGCTGGCCCTCCTGATTCTCGCACCCCGTTGGGAGAGCGGCAACCCGTTCCATTGGGCGCAAAGCGGCTTCGGCGCCGGACGCGCTTGGGTTAACGCGATGGCGCAGCGACTCGATCCGCAGATCACCATTTCGACCCTGCCGGAAACGGTGGCCGAGGGGCAGGGGCTGGATAATACCGCCATTTTACAACCCGATACTCAGGTCAATCCACTTGCCGGCGATCAGGCGCCAGTTAGCACGACGCCCTTGACGGGTAGCCAGGATCCAAACGGCCAGGCTGCGCCAGCCGACGCCAACCAGGCACCCCAGCCGATGGAAGCCGTCATTGTAACGCCGACCGTTACCCTCGCTGAACCGACGGCAACCGCGCCTGTTGTTGTGCAACCGACAGCCACCACGGCTGCGCCACAACCAACGCCAACCGCAACCACCGTGCCGGCCACGCCGACCAGCCCGCCCAGCGTTACCGCCACGCCGCGACAACCAACGCCGTCGGCGATTGTTGAAGCCATACCCGTCGTTACAACGCCGGATCATCCGCTTGTTGCCGCCAATGTTATCACCAATAATGTTATCACCAATAATGTTATCACCAATAGTGGGGTAATCACCGCTGGTGCGATTTTACAACCGACAGCAACTGTCCCCTTGCCGACGCCGACACCGATACCACCTACTGCCACGGCCACACCGGCAGCCGTGACATATACGGTAAAAGCGGGTGACACCCCTGCCGAAATTGCTGATCGATTTGGCGTTACCGTGAATGAATTGTTGGCCGCCAACGGGTTAAGCCTGAATGATGCGCGTCGCCTGCGGGTGGGGCAGGTATTGACGATTGCGGCCGCCGCCACCCCAGCACCGACACCAACGCCAACCACCGCCAGTGCGACAGCAACCCCAACCTTGCCGGCTGCTCCAACCGTAACCAGCACACCGGCATCAGCCGTGCGGGTCGATGCACCGGTCTTGCGCAGCCCGGAAAATGGTTCATTCCTCAGTTGTAACAATGACAACGCGTTGATTTGGTTGCCGGTGGCCTACATTCGGGAGAGTGACCAGTATCTTTTGCATTTAGGCTTTCTCAGCGGCTATAATGGGGATGGGTCGGAACAAGTGACCTGGGTCTTGGAACAGTGGCGACCGTCCAACGTCACCCTGTGGGATCTCGACAATGGACTTTGTAGCCTGGCGCCGCAAGCGTATGGCCGCGAGTGGCGGTGGTATGTGGAAGTGGTTGAAGCCGCCGGCAACGGCTGGCAACCCGTCAGCCCCCCCAGCGCCGTCGGGCGATTTAGTTGGAATTAGGAAATTACTTTGTCAAACGATTACTACACCACCTATCTCCGCCTACAGCCGGAGGAAGATGAAGGGGGTTTTCCCAAGCCGCGCTTTAGCGTGCAAGAATTGATGCAACATCTGGTCAACGGGACAGAAAAGATGACCGGGGAAGATCTCTTTGCCTTCTCCGATCTGTCGCGCGCCGATGCTGCACTGGTTCGCCAGGAATGGCTTTTGATCCCGCTCAAGCAGCGTCAGGCATTGGTGCGCGCATTGGTGGAACTGGCGCTGGGTGATGTCGATTGGCATCTGGGCCGTTTCCTCCGCATTGCCATGGATGATCCGGACGAAGAAGTGCGGCGGTGCGCCATTGATGGCCTTTGGGAAGAGACCGAAGCCGATCTGCTGGGGCCGCTGATCCAGATGCTCCGCCAGGATAAGAGCGAAGCGGTGCGTGCGTCCGCGGCCAAAGCGCTGGGGGCCTATGTGTTGGCTGGGGAATTAGATGAACTCGATGCCGCGCTGGCCATGCGCGCCGAAGAAGCCTTGCTGGCGGTTTTGCAAAATCCCGCCGAGCCGGTTGCTGTACAGGCGCGTGCATTGGAGAGTATTGCCTACTCCGGTGAGACGGGTGTGCGTCAACTCATTGAGGACAGCTATTATTCGCCTGACGAAGAGCTGCGGGTGAGTTCGTTGATCGCGATGAGTCATAGCGCCGATACACGCTGGCGTGGATTGGCGCGCGCAGAGTTACAAAACCCGGCGCCGCGGATGCGTGCCGAGGCGGCTCGTGCTTGTGGTGAACTGGAAGCGAAAAAGGCTGAGTCCGATTTGCTCTCCTTGCTGGTGGATGAAGACCAAAGTGTCCGTTTGGCGGCGATTGCTGCGCTGGGTCATTTGGGCGGGCGCCGGGCGCGGGAAGCGCTACGCGCGCTCACCGAAAGTGAAGAGACCGTGGAAGCCGAAGCCGCCGATGAAGCGCTTGAAGAGATGCTCTTCTTTGGCGACAGCGACGGCATCAGTCTGCTCGATGAGGATGACGCCGATGAAGGCGATGATCTCGACTTTGCCCCCTGGGACGCCGCCGATGATTTTGACGATGAAGAGCTAGGCGCTTATGACAAGTAAGTGGATTGATAGTAAAGTCTTTACTACCGGTGATGATACCCGAAACAAGACAATAAAGCGGTGAATTTGAAGCTAAAGCGGCTTGTCCGCACCCAGAGTTCAGAGCAATACGCCCTCTTTGATCTGGATCAGATCGACGCAGAGCAACAACCGGCGACCATCGGCAAACTGGATCTGCACTACACCGGCGAGGGGGTCTATGGCACGCTGTTGCTCTGGGATGATACGTTGCGGACGTTGAAACCGGCCCAGCGCCGCGAATTTGTCAATACGCTGCTGACCGACATTACCCAGCCGATGGGGGTGCCCAACGAGTATGTCGTTGAATTCTTTATGCCCGCGCTTGATGAATATGAACTCTTTCATAACGTTGCGGTTGACGGCGAGGAGGCGGCGCCGACCGAACCGGTGCGTCGTCGTAGCAGCGATGAGCCAAAGCGCCGCAATAGCGCCGACCGCTTTGTTGCCGAAGCGGACCCCCATCCCCCAGCGCGTACAGGCCGACGCTAGGATACGCGGACGAGCGTAAGGCCAATCCAGGAAATAAATTGTACGGCAACCGTTGAACAGTTCACGCAACGCGCAACACGTATCACGCTGTCGCGTATGAGTATTTTCTTGGTATGGCCTAAGACAGTAAATCAGTGGTTATACTGTGTTACTGTCCCACTGTCTCACTGTCATACTGAGCTACCGGCCCACTGAAATTACGAAGATGACCAACACGAACCCAACTGCCACCCCACCACCGCTGCCTGATTTGCAAAGCACGATCAATGCCGGCGCCCGCTTGTTATACCAAAATCGCCCCGGCGAGGCGGCGGCGTTGCTCGAACCGCTCTATCAGCAAGCTCCTACCCACCCGGATTTGGCGATCAACCTGGGCGGCGCTTATATTTTACAGCGTAAGTGGGATCGCGCCGTGCGTGTGCTGCAAAAGGCGGCCGAGGCCAACCCAAACAATGTTATGCTCTGGATCAATCTGGGCGCGGCCCAATTGGGTAACATTCAAACTGCCGGTCCTAAACAGCAAGAACGCGCGATTCGCGCCTATGAACGGGCGCTCGCCATTGATCCCAAGGCGCCCAATGTCCATTACCATCTGGGCTTGATCTACAAAGATCGGGGGGAGCGTGACCGGGCCATGGCAGCTTTTCAACGCGCCCTCGAAGTGTTGCCGACCGACAAGGATGCGCGCTACTGGCTTGATCAATTAGCACAGCAGGCTGCTGCCGAACAGAATACGCCAGCGCCTAACGAAGCCGCTGCTGCTGATGGAGCGCAGCCATGACCACAAAGGCATCCAGTGACTTAAGCGCAGAACAGATCGCATCTCCGGCAGGATTAGCCTGGCCCGGTTCGCTCCTAAAGCGTTGGCGCGCAAACCCGGAACGGCTGGCCTGGGTTATCATACTCTTGAGCTTTACCGTCTTCATGGCGCTCTTCTTGCTGATTCCCTGGTCGATCAGCAATGCCATTCAATACCTGCCGGTGAGCCAGACGGCGCGACTCGATCCTTCGCTGGAAAGTTTTTTCTCGGTCTATTTGCCGAAATCGGGGGATGCCATTGCGGTCACTGGGGCCAGTTCCAAGATCATTGCTGTCGGCAGTGTCATTGAAGCCGCCAGCGATGCCGCCCAAGGCACGCTCAGTCTCATTAGCGACGAAGAAGACAAAACGGCACAGGTGTTGGGGAGCGTGCAGCTCTACTCCGGCAGCAAAGTGAAAATTCTGCGCCTCAGCCGCCCCTTCTTCAAAACCTGGAGTTCAGAACCTTATCACGCCAATCTCTTGTTGGAACGGGGGCAAGCACGGATCTTCACCAACAGCGGCAAAGCACGACCACTTGCCGTCCAATTGGAGACGCCCCATGGCCTCGTCAGCTTAGCCACCGGCAGCTACCAAATTTCGGTGGAAGAGACGCGCACCGAGGTGACGGTCGTCGCCGGCAGCGCCACCCTGCAACACGAACAGGGTAGACAACTGTTGGTGCGCGAAGGGCTACGCGCCTGGATGACGGCCAGCGCGCTGCCGACCGAAGCAAGCTCCGCCCAGCAAAATTTGATTCGCAACGGGAGCTTTACACCGCCGGTTCTCAACAGTTGGCAGAGCTATCAAGGGCCGGAGGGCATTCAGGAGCCGGGCAGTGTCTCCTTCACGGAACGCGAAGGCCGCAAAGTCGCCTATTTTATCCACCAGGCCGGCGAAAATTATCATAATGAAGTCGGTATCCGGCAAGAGATCAACAAAAAAGTTGACATCTATGATAGCCTGGTCTTCCAGATGGATGTCAATATCCTCTTTCAAAACCTGCCCGGCGCTGGTTATATGAATACCGAATTCCCGGTGCGCTTTGAGATCAGCTACACCGACCAATACGGCAAAGACCTGGATTGGGGCTATGGCTTCTACTATCGCAACCCGGAGCCGCCGGGGCCAAGTGAAGTGGAAACGGAGAAGGGGGAACAAGTCTTACAGGCGCAGTGGCATACCTACCGCTCCCCCAATATTGTTGAATTGCTGGACCAGCAAGGCATCCGCCCCAGCCGGATCAACAGCATTCGCATCTACGCCAGTGGTTGGAACTACGAAAGCCAGGTCAGCGAAGTCTATTTGTATGCCGAATAGATCAAGAGTTTAACTTTCCAACGGCAACGGGCGCAGGTGAACGGCGCGCCAACTGCCTTTGAGTTGCTCCCACCGTTGCACAGCGGTGACATGGTGCGCCTTTAATTCCGCCAACGTCTCGTCCAGATGATGGCAGCGTAACTCAATGCTGTATTGGCTGGGCAGACGACCGGCGCGCTCGACCCGACCACAGAGATCCTGCAAGGCGTTGGCTGCGGCATGAAGTTCGGCCAGCGCGGGGGAAGCCGCTTCGGTCAATATCCCTTCCTGCCCATCGGCCTTGCCATCTTGTAACCGTAGCAGTTGCCAACGCCAACGGATAGGGCCGCTGCGCTCGGTCTCATCGGCCAGTTTGTTGACCGGGGCGGTGACGCTCTCCCCCCACACATTGAGGGCAAACTCGGCATCGGTGGTGAGCGCTTGTTGAAAAAATTTGTGGACATCCTTGAAGTCACGGCTAAAGCGCGCCGGCGGTAGATCCTGGCGGGTTTGGCGACCATAACTCTTGCTGCTCAACCGTTCGTCGAGAATCGCCACTACGCCCCGATCACTGGCGCGGCGGATCAACCGGCCAAAGCCCTGTTTGAGCGCCAGGTTCATCAACGGCACCATGTAGTCGCCAAAGCTGCTGCGTCCACTGTTATCGATCATGGTCATGCGCGCACTGTGGAGCGGGTCGCCGGGGGTAGGGAAGGGCATTTTGTCCATAATGACCAGGCTCAACTCTTCGCCGGGAATGTCAACCCCTTCCCAGAAGGAGCGCGTCGCCAACAAGACGCTGTGGCGCGTACTCTTGAACCAGGTGAGCAGGGCATCGCGCGGAGCATCGCCTTGGGCGCGCAAGGGCCAGACAATGGCGCTATTCGCCCGTTTCAAGCGCTCATTCACCTGTTGCAACCCGCTCCAACTGGTAAAGAGACAGAGCGCCCGCCCGCGACTGACCTCCAACAAACGTTCAATCTCAGCCGCCGCCGCGGCATAATAGCCATCGGCATTGCGATAGTCATAAGCCGGCAGCGGCGGTTGATAGAGCAACGCCTGCTGCGGATAGTCAAAGACCGCCGGCAGGACTTGTTCTTCGCCGGTTTCGACCAACCCGCAGCGCTGCTTGAAATGTTCAAAATGGCCGTTGGTCGCCAGGGTTGCGCTGGTGCAGATCACGGTGCGCGCCGGCGTCTCTTCTGCCTTCTCCGGATGGAAAAGGTGTTGCGCCAGCAAGGTGGCGGGGTTGATCGGCGCGGCGTGAATTTCCAAGGTGGTGTGGCGGCGGTCAAAGACCCGCACGGCATAGCGCACCATATCGGCGTCGCGATTGCTGGTGGCGACGGCGAGCAATTTCGTCGCGGCGCTATTCACCGCTTCCAAGGTGAGTTCATACGCCTTGCGCAGCTCGCCCACCTCTTCGGTTTCTTTGCCTTTCTCTTTCCCCTTTTCCTTTGGCGCCAGTTGCGATAACTCATCCTCATTCTTGTAGGGGTTGCGCTGCTTGAGCCGTTGGCCCAGATCACTCAGGCGGCGCCCCAGCTTTTTAAGTTCTTCCAGTTCGCTTTCGATCCGGTAGGCATTGTCGCGACTCAGGTGGGCCACCTCTTGAAAGGCGAGCGTGTTTTGAAAACGAATCTCGTCCAGTTCTTCCTCATCCACTTGTTCGCGCAGAACAGCGCGGGTGAGCAACTGTTCCACCGTATAATCGGTGACGGTGGTTTCAAAGACGGCGGTCGCGGTCTGTTCCAACCCATGCGCTTCGTCGATGACATAGATGGCGGCGGGGGGCAGGATGCGTTCACCGGCCCAGCCCAGTTCCAGGGCATTTAAGAGCAGGTGGTGGTTGGTGATCAGAATTTGCGCCTCAGCGGCGGCATCACGCATCTGGTTGACCCAGCAGTGATCTTCGTGGAACCGGCACTCCTGATGCAGACAGTCATCGGGGTAGCTGACCACGCGCGGACGCAGGTCGCTGTCGAGAACAAAGGGCAGATCGTCCACATCGCCCGTCACCGTCTTTTCCAGCCAGGTGCGCAAGTAGGCGACTTGTTGATGTTCGCGATCATAGAGGGCGAATTGCTGCTGCACCGTCAACTCTTTTTCCCACTTCAGGTTACAGAGAAAGTTACTGCGTCCCTTGACAACCACGGCGTGAATCGGACGATTGAGGACTTTGCGCAAAAAGGGAATATCTTTGTGGTAAAGCTGGCTTTGAAGCGATTTGTTGGCGGTGGCGACGACCACCGTCTTTCCACTCAATAGCGCCGGGACGAGATAGGCGATGGATTTACCGGTGCCGGTGGGCGCTTCGATCAGGGCAT
This sequence comes from Caldilinea sp. CFX5, assembly GCA_021405325.1. The sequence continues at coordinate 27,656 of QWII01000006.1, forward strand.
GTTTCTGCTCTAGAATCGCCTTTTTGATTGACTCGGCCATTGCCAATTGGCTGGGACGCAATTCATAGCCGGGGAGTTGTTGAGCCAGCGGGCCGGTAGGGCCAAAAAATTTGGACAAATCGTAAGCAAACAGTTCCTTCATTTCTTCCTGGGCTGCCGGCGGTTGGTCTGCGCTTTCCGCTTCTGCGATCCAATCCATAACAACTCCTCTATCCTGGTCGGCTTTGATTAGGGACAATCGTGAGCCAACGCAGTTTAGCACAAATGTGCAGTCCGAGCAAAGCTTAGCCGGCTTAACTGGTTGCTCTTTGGCCAACGCCACCACCTGGCGTCACAAAATGTAAGTAATATGCAAGGTGAAGAATGCTCATTTTAGCGTAGACTGTAAGATGGTGACTATGACAAGTACCGTAATCATCAGCCAGCATTTGCTTTATTTTGGGTAACTACGCAATCCTTATGCACGAGGGTTGGCAGTTACTTATTTTTGAGGAGTACAGGTATGCCGACCGGGTTTGTCGGATTCAATGTTGAATTACACCGACGGCCATTTCTGCCGCCTGCTGACCAACCTATTGCTGATAACCCTGATATGCCCCCTACCAGCACATGGTTGAATGATCAGCAGTCACTGCCCCCGGTTGATCACGCTTTTCGTTACTTCGTGAAACGACTATTGGACTGGCTGATTATTCTATTGGCCTTGGGTTTTCTTTTTCCACTCATTCTGCTTATCGGCATCGCCATCAAACTTGATTCGCCCGGCCCGATCGTCATGGCGCAGGAACGAATTGGCCGGCGCCGGCGGCGGCGCCAGGGCAAAGTGACCTGGGAACAGGCGCCTTTTCCACTCTATCAATTTCGCACCACCGCTGCTGATCACTCCCCGACGCCAGTCGGGCGCGTCCTTCGCCGAACTTGCTTGGATCAATTACCGCAACTATGGAATATCATCAAAGGCGATCTAACCTTGGTTGGCCCACGACCCCTATCGCCGCCTATGCCGCTGTGGGATCCGCCGGAAGTTGCGCAGCGGCTAGAGACAATCCCCGGCATGTTTGATACAACGTATATCCGCTACAAAAGATCATAGAAAAACACAGTTGTTGTTCTTCAGAGATTGTGGTTCAATCTTATCGCAAAAGGCCGACAGATCTATTGTCGGCAAAAGGCGTCGCGCTCTTGATGACGCCGTCGATAGTTTGCAAAAGGATAGTCAAATGAAAAAGAACCCATCTGGAGTAATCGCACCAATTCAAATGCGGTTTATGGTTTTGCTCCTGATTGTTTGTATACTCTTTACCGGCGTCGCCATCTCAACAACGACGGTTTATGCGGTCGTCGATGAGGAGCAATCCGCTAGTGGAGGAACAGCCTTGCGCCAATCAACCGCGCCAACCGCCACACCCAAAGCCGCGACGGCCCCAACGCCGACCACCCCCATCACGGCGACCCAAGCACTGACTACAACCAAGCCGGTTACGGTGAAGACCTTATTGGCGATTGCCAATAATCATCGCAAAAATGAAAAATTTGACGATGCGCTCAAAAGCTATACGGAAGCCTTAGCACTGGCAGAGGAGCAAAAGGAAGAGGCGTTGTTGCCGATCATTTATTTAGCCATCGGTGACACGCACGCGACCCAGAAGGATAATGAAGCAGCCTTGGCCGCCTATGAACAAGCGCAGGCCGCTGCCGAAGCGGGTGTGGATCGCGCCTTGCAAGCCGACATCTTAACGAAAATCGGGCGAATGAACCGGAGCCTAGAGCAATATGCGGTCGCCACGACCGCTTACGAAGCCGCGGCGGTAATCTGGGAGGAGTTAGGCGAATATCAGAAGCAGGCCGAAATTTTGGCGGCCGTTGGCGATAATTATGCGCGCTTGCAACAAGCCGAACAGGCGCTTACCACATGGACCACGGCGCTAACGCTTGCTGAAAAGATTCAGGATGTCGGGTTGATCGCAAACCTTAACCGCGTGGTGGGGGATCTGTTGGCGCGGCAAGGCCAGAGTGAAGAGGCTTTAGCCAGGTATCAGACCGCACTGGCGGCGGCGCAAAGTTTGGCTGACCTCAAGACGCAGGCCACTCTCTTTGATCGGATTAGCAATCTCCACCGCCAGATGAAACAGTATGCCAAGTCAACGGATGCATTGACGCAAGCACTGGCGTTATGGGAAGAACTTGACGATGTGAAGCAACAAGTGCGCACCCAAACAAGCATTGCTAACAACTATCGCGCGCTAGAAGAGTATGAACAAGCGCTAGAAATCTACGACGACGCCCTCGCACTTGCCCAGCCTTTGGCTGATCCGCAGATGATTCTAACGATTTACCAAGGTCAGGCCGCAATCTATCAGGCCCAGAACAAGCCGGAGGAAGCGCTGGCGCTTTACCAAAAAGCGCTCGACGCCAGTCAGCAAGCTGCCGATTCTGCCGCGGAAGCTACCATTCAAGCCGCGATTGGCGAACACCACTTCCAGTTGCAACAGTATGAAGACGCGCTGACGGCTTATCAAGCAGCGGCTGAACTCTGGCAGAACGCGCAGAATCCGGAGAATAGCGCCCGCACCTTACGCAGCATTGGGGATACCTATCAAGCGCTGGAGCAATTAACCGAAGCCATTGCTGCTTACGAACAAGCGTTGCCGCTTGCCCGTGAAGCTGGAAACACCAAACTTACATTACAGCTTTTGCAAGCAAGCGCTGCCCTCTACCAGCAGGCAAACCAGACGGAAGAGGCGCTCACTGCCTACGAAGCGGCAGTGGCCGAAGCAAAAAAGCATGGGGATAGTGCCGGCCAGGCTGCACTGCTACAGAAACAGGGCGATTTTCTCGCGACCCTGGCGCGCTATACGGAGGCGGCGCCACTTTATTTGCAGTCAGCGGAGCAGTGGCAGAGCCTGGACCAACCGGCGAAAGCCGCCGATGTTTTACTCGCCGCCGGCGATAGTTATGCAACAGCCACCCAATATCCGACAGCCATTGAGCTTTACCAACAAGCGCTGGAGCTGGCGCAAACCAACCAGCTTACCGATCTGGTGATGATGGCCTGGAAGCAACAAGGCCAAACGTATCTAGCCGCCGGCCAACCCTTGGTTGCTGTGCAGAGCTACCAGAAAGCGATAGAAGTTGCGAAAACCTTAACCAACCAGGAGGAGACGGCCAAATTATACGAAGGGTTGGCGCGTGCGCAACAACGGGCGACACAGAATACCGCTGCCGCCCGCTCCTATGAAGCCGCCGCCAAGGTCTGGCGCACCTTGAATGACCCCGTAAAGGCGGCCAAAGCGTTGAGCAGTGCTGCCGACAACTTTGCTGCCGCAAAAAATCAGCTTGCCATTGCTTACTATACCCAGGCGTTGACCCTGGCGCAACAAGCCAAAGATCCCGCCTTAAGCGCGACGATCTTGAAAGCGCAGGGCGATTTCCACCAGAAGTCCGCCAATCGTAGCGCAGCTTTGGCCGCCTATCAACAAGCGTTACAACAAGCCAAGTTGGCTCCCCAACAACACTCCTTGCAGGCGCAGCTTTTGACCGACATCGGTCAAATCCAGCAGGATAGTCAGGCGGTCACAGAAGCGATCAATGCCTATTTGCAGGCGCTCCCGTTGTGGCGACAGCTTGGCGACGCCGCCAAAGAACGCACCGTGCGCAACCGTCTTTGGTTGCTCTATCTGGCCACCAATCGTGATGACGAGGCGGTGGCAATTACGAACCAGTCAGTCGGGTTATCTTCGCCCAAGGCGAACACAGTTGTCAAAGGAACCATCGAGGTGCAAGGATTGGCCATGCATCCGCAATTTCGCAAATGGCAAATCGATCTGTTGGTGAACGGGGATGCCAATCAAGCCACCAGCGTGCGCGTCGGCGCCAAGCAGATATGGGGTACGCTTGTCCGGCTGGATACAACGCCATATCCTAACGGCGATCACATCCTGCGCTTGCGGGTGGTGCGGGAAGATACGAATTATGATGAGTATCTGCTGCCGATTACTATCAGTAATTGAGCGATAACTACTACGACAATGTTACATGCGCGAATTGGTCTGGGTCTAAGGTAACATTGTCGTACTACTCAGGATATTGCCCGCGTTCATCGCGCTCACCGGCGGGGATGCCGGTCAGCAGTTCAATGCCTTCATCGACCGTGTCGATGGCCCGTTGCACATCCGCCACCGATACCATCTCTTTGCCCTCCTTGTTGGCTCAGTAATCGGCCTCGTGCAGGAGGTCAGCCAGGCTTTGGATGTTGGTCGAAAGTTTGTCGGCATCACCGGCCAGGCGCGCACTCTGTTCGATAAACAAGCGCTTTCCTCACCCGTTGACCAGGAACAAAACCAGGCGTTTGACCAGTGTCGGCTATGGTTGATCGCTGTAAAATCAAGCGCAGGTGGGGTAACAATGGTGAATTAAATATGTCTACGCCGATTCTAGCCACGAAACTTCACATTCCTTCCCCTCGACCTAAGGTGGTCCCACGCCCGCGCCTGGTCGAGCGGCTGAATGAGGGTCTCGCTATAGGCTGCAAACTGACCCTCATCTCCGCACCCGCCGGCTTTGGCAAAACCACGTTGGTCAGCGAATGGATTCATCAAAAGGCGGAAGGCGAAAGGCGAAAGGCGGAAGACACGCTTCATCCTTCATCCTTCATCCTTCATCCTTCCAGCGTTGCCTGGCTGTCGTTGGATGAAAGGGATAACGACCCTGTGCGTTTTCTCACCTACCTGGTAGCAGCGTTACAGACGCTACCGGGAAACATTGGCGCCGGCCTGCTCAGTGCGCTCCAGGCCCCGCAACTGCCGCAGGATCCCGCTGGGCGCGAAGCGCTGTTGACAACATTGCTCAACGAAATCGCCGCCGTCCCAGACAACGTTGTTCTCGTCCTTGATGATTACCATGTGATTGATACCGCGCCCAACGGGCGCCCGCCGCTGGGCGCGGTTGAGAAAGCCCTGGCCTTTCTGCTGGATCACCTGCCCCCCCAGATGCACCTGGTGATCGTCACGCGCGAGGATCCGCCGCTACCGCTCGCTCGGTTACGCGCCAGCGGCCAGTTGACCGAAGTGCGCGCGGCGGACTTGCGGTTTACCCCCGCCGAAGCCGCCGGTTTTCTCAACCAGGTGATGGGACTCAACCTCTCGGTAGACGCGATCGCGGCGCTGGAAACCCGCACCGAAGGCTGGATTGCCGGGCTGCAACTGGCTGCACTTTCCATGCAAGGGCTGCAGGACACCGCCGGCTTCATCCAATCGTTCACCGGCAGCCATCATTTCGTGCTGGATTATCTGCTGGAAGAAGTCCTGCAAAAGCAACCTGCCAATCGCCAGACCTTCTTACTCCACACCTCAATCCTTGACCGCATGTGCGGCCCCCTGTGTGATGCGGTGCTGCGCGACCCGACTGTTGCCGGGCAGGAGATGTTGGCAACGCTCGAACACGACAACCTGTTTATCATCCCGCTTGATAACGAGCGCCACTGGTATCGCTATCACCATCTCTTTGGCGATCTACTGCGTCAGCAGTTGGGCGAGCGCCTCTCCGCCGCGGAAATTAGCCAATTGCACATCCGGGCCAGTGAATGGTATGAACAGAACAATCTGGCCTTTGAAGCCTTTCAGCACGCCACCGCCGCCAATGACGTGGAACGCGCCGCCCGTCTGATTGAAAGCAAGCAAATGGGCCTGCATCTGCACAGTGTCGCCATGCCCATTCTGGACTGGCTGGCTGCTCTGCCCAAAACAGTGCTGGATGCCAGACCGCAGTTGTGGGTGCGATCGGCTACGCTGGCGCTGATGGCCGGGCAGACAAGCGGCGTGGAGGAGAAATTACAGGCGGCTGAAAAGGCCTTGCAGGATGTCGAACTTGACGAGAAAAGCCGCGACCTGATCGGGCAAATGGCTTGTGCCCGCGCCACGCTGGCGCTCACCCGCTACGACCCCGAAACCATGCTGACCCAAGCGCAGCGCGCCTTGGTCTATCTACACCCCAATAATTTTATTTTTCGCTTTACGGCAAACTGGGCGTTGGCGGTCGCCCACAAGAACAAAGGCGACCGCGCCGCCGCTGCGCGTGCTTGCCAGGAAAGCATCGCCATTAGTCAGAAATATGGAAGTGTGTTTTCAAAAAACCTGGCCACCACCATCCTGGGCGAACTACAGGAGTTGGATAACCAGCTTTATCAGGCGGCAGAGACCTACCGTCAAGTGCTGGCACGCGCCGGCGAACACCCGCAGCCAAACACCGAGACGGCATATCTGAGCCTGGCCCGTATCTACTACGAATGGAATGACCTGGCTGCTGCCGAGCAGCACGCCCAGCAAAGCCTGCGCCTGACGCGGCTATATGACCGGGTGATTGACCGCTTCCTCGTCAGTGAAGTGTTCCTAGCCCGTTTGAAACTGGCTCGCGGCGACGTGGATGGCGCCGCGGCCATGTTGGCGCAGACCGAACAAGCGGCGCGTCAACAGAACTTCACCCAGCGGCTGCCAGACATCGCTGAGCTTCAGCTCTTGACCCTGCTGCGCCAAGGTCAAGTCGCCGCCGCTGCGCAACTGGCCCGGCACTATGAACTCCCGCTCAGCCAGGCCCGTGTCCTCATCGCCCAGAACGACCCAGCCGCCGCGCTGGCGGTTCTCGAACCATTGCGCCGGCAAGCAGAAGAGCAGGAGTGGGCGGATAAACGGCTCAAGACGCTGGTGCTACTGGCGCTGGCCCAACACATCGCTGGTGAAAAAGCGCAGGCAACGCAACTACTGGACGAAGCGCTAACCCTGGCCGAGCCGGGCGGCTTCATCCGTCTCTTTGTGGATGAAGGCGAGCCGATGGCGCAACTTTTGCAAAGGATGAAGGCAGAAGGCGGAAGGGTGAAGGCATATGTCCACCAATTGCTGGCCGCCTTTGGGGACGAAGCAACGCTTCATCCTTCCGCCCTCATCCCTCATCCTTTGGTAGAGCCACTGACGCCACGCGAGTTGGAAGTGCTGCACCTGATCGCCTTGGGCCTCTCCAACCCTGAAATTGGGAAACGTCTTTTCCTCGCGCTGGACACGGTCAAAGGACACAACCGCCGAATTTTTGAAAAATTGCAAGTCCAGCGGCGTATCGAAGCCATCACCCGCGCCCGTGAGTTGGGCTTGCTATAAGCGCCACCCTCCCCACCCTTCTATACCAGGATTTACGCAACACCAGACCTGTCAGGTTTTGGAAACCTGACAGGTCTCACTGGCTGCGAACCTGTCTTGCGTAAGCCCTACATATAACACTTAAAACAACACTCCGACCCCCACCATGGTGTCTATCGCTGCCATGCTGGCGGGGGTATACTATCTGTAGTGGCACAGATCGTTAACACTTGTCACGACGGATGGAAAGCTATGTCAAACGAACGTGAACCAAAAACGAATCTAGATCAACCTATGGTCTATCAGATCCGGCTCAAGGGCCATCTGGACAGTCAATGGTCAGATTGGTTTGGTGGCCTGACCGTCACGCCGGCAGAAGATGGCGATACGCTGTTAACCGGGCAGGTGATCGACCAGGCTGCGTTGCATGGGCTGCTCAGGAAAGTACGTGATTTAGGCATGCCTTTGATCGCGGTCGTTCAAATCCAACGTGATGAAACGCCGCCATCCCCAAGCTCGGCAGCAGGAATGGAAAAAATATGACTACCGACCCAAAAATCGCAAAGGAGCTTCCCAATGAACGATATGCAACTCTACCAAAAGCGCCGTAAGACGGCACGGATCGCGGGTCTCTTCTACGCCATCCTGGCCCTGGTCTTTTTTCCGCAAATGGTGCGTGACAGCCTGATCGTGGTTGGCGATGCCGCGGCCACTGGGCGGAATATCCTGGACAATGCGCTGTTGTTCCGCCTTAGTATTTTGGGCGATCTGCTTGGCTATATCGCCTTTCTCTTTCTGGCAATTTGGCTCTACAACCTGCTCAAGGATGTGGGGCGTGCGGCGGCCCAGGTGATGGTGGCATTTGTGCTGGTGTGTGTAGCCAGCTTCATGGTCAGTGCCGCCAACGAGGTAGCCGCGCTCCGGCTGATCCAGGGCAACGATCCAGCCCAAGCCATGCTCGCTCTGGCGCTGTATGAGGACGGCATGCTGACCGCCGAAGTTTTTATGGGGCTTTGGCTCTTTCCGCTGGGTTGGCTGTTTTATCAATCTGGCTTCATGCCCAAGACGCTGGGCATTCTGCTGATGATCGGCTGCTTCGGCTACCTGGCGGATGCGTTCGCCGGTCTGGTCATGCCCGACTGGCAAGCCCTGACAAAACAGGGCGTGATGATACCCGGCGTGGTTGAACTGATCACCGTCTTCTGGCTATTGGTTTTTGGAGTCAAACGCCCGGCGCAGGAAAAACCGCCGGTTGCCGCAAGAAGTGGTCATGGCAGGATGGTTGATCGGGAAGGGCTTCAATCCTATCGCTGATTCAGCGTAAATTATCATAACTCAGCAAGGAGAAATTCAATGAACGCAAGTGGAATTGTCACGAAAAAGCTTGACACGCCAGGGCTGCTCTCCACCCTCTGGATCGTGGTCATGATCAATATGGCTTATGCGGATATTCTTTCACTTTATATCCCCGGCGCGGCGGAAGAAGTGGCGAAAACAGCCGCCGCCACCGGCACCCCCATTCCCCAGTTGATGCTGGGTGGGGCCATCATGATGGAGATTGCCATTGTCATGATCATCCTTTCCCGCCTGTTGCCCTATGGCGTGAACCGTTGGGGCAACATCCTTGCCAGCATCATCACGATTGCGTTTGTAGTCGGGGGTGGGGTGTCCTATCCACACTACATTTTCATCGCAGCCGTTGAAGTGATCTGTCTGTTGCTGATCATCTGGCAGGCATGGAGCTGGCGCAATGACGCAGTCTAACCCATTCATGAAAAAAGGAGCATGTTCGATATGAAAACCTTACAAAAAGTCGGTGGCCTTTCTGCCCTGATCTGCGCTGGCACCTACATCCTGGCCATGGGCCTGGTGGCCACCCGCCTGACCCCGATGCTTGACGAATCACTGCCCTTTGACCAGTTCATTGCGTTTTACTTGCCTAACCAGACACTCATCTTTATCTGGCATTTCGCCATGTACTTGGTGAATGGCGCCTTCCTGACACTGCTAATCTTAGCGCTGACCCAGCGGCTCAAAACCGACGCACCGACGCTGGCGCGCGTGGCCGCCTGTTTCGGCTTGTTCTGGACGGGGCTGGTCTTTGCCAGCGGCTTCATCAGCCTCTACGGCTGGGAAACCATCGGCAAGCTCTCCTCCACTGACCCATCCCAGGCCGCTTTGCTCCGGTCGGTGGTGTATACCATTAGCACCGGCATCGACACCTCCGACCGCTTCCTCGGCTGCCTGTGGGTATTGCTCACCAGTTGGGCGGCACTGCGCAGCGGACAACTGGCGAAACCGTTGAATTTCCTGGGCGTTGCCATCGGCACTGCCGGGATCGTTAGCTCGGTTGCCCCCGCGATCAACGCATTGGGTTATGCCTTTGGCGTGGGCATCATCGTTTGGTGGATCTGGTTGGGCATTGTGCTGTTGCAAAGCAGCCGGAACACTGGCAGCCAGCCATTGAACTTTGCTGTTGAAGCAAAAGGAGTAGCATAAAAGCCGCCCCGGCGCAGAGCGCCGGGCGGTTATACGGTGCTAGGAGACTGACTATGCAAGACTATCTGTTATACACGGGTGAAATCTTACTTGTCGTCGTCACGCCTTTGCTCGTCTTATACATCAAGGGAAACTGGCCATTACGTAAGGTTATTCCGTCTCTCGTGATCATCCCGATCCTTTGGTATTTTACGTATGCACCCTTACATGAGTTGAGTCATGCCGCTGGCCTTTATTTGGTTGGAGGCAAGGTTATAGACTATCGACTCATTCCAAGCTTCTGGTTGGGCGAATTCGCTGGTGCATGGATCAGCAACAGATTGTCGGGCCCTTTGCAATCTGGTCATTTATCCTGATCTCAATCGGTCTCGCTGTATATTCTATTACCTTAACACTAAGTCACTTGGTTAGCTTTTCAAAACCCTAGGTAGCTGTGATTAGAGAACTAAAATGAAAGCACTTGTGATACCAGGAGAAAAAGTTATGGGCGTAAAAAATCAAAACCCAGCATGAATTGAGATTGGCGGAAAAACGCTTCCTATCGTTCAAAAAAGGAGTGAAAAATGAACACAAACAAAAATATTGCAAGAATGGTAGGGTGGTTGTACATCATCGGAACCATTACGCACATCCTAACTCGTGTTGTTACCGGCTCCACCCGAAGTTCCCAGGATTTTCTCGCCACGATTTCTGCCAATGGCAACCCAATCGTATTGGGCGCGCTCTTTATCCTAACGGGTGCCTTGGCACTTGCCCTGATTCCTATTATCGCCTACCCCGTCTTACGAAAATACAATGAGATTCTTGCGCTTGGCTATGTTGTTTTCAGGGGCGCGCTTGAAACCGTTTTCTACCTGGTTTCCTTTGTCAGTTGGTTGCTACTGCTGCCCCTCAGCCAGGTCTATCAAGCCGGCAGTCCGGATGCTGCCAAGTTACAGGCGTTGGCCAATGTGTTGTGGGAAACAAAGGAGCTGCAAGTGTATGGGATGATCGTTTTTGCCCTGGGCGGGTTGATGTTTTACACCCTGTTGTTTCAATCCCAACTTGTTCCTCGCTGGTTATCGGTTTGGGGCATCATTGGATTCATCCTGCAATTAGCGACTTACCTGTTGGTGATGTTCGGCTTTTTCGGCGCCACGTCGCCGATCAGCGATATTTTACAGATCCCCATTGGTTTGCAAGAAATGGCGTTGGCGGTCTGGCTGATCGTGAAAGGGTTCAATCCCATGAGTGATTCAACGATGGAAGCGATTGCCACTCAACACCGTATTGTCGCTGACGTTGCTCCGCTGCGTCCATAGCTTCTATCGTTAGGCGGATCGTTTTGTGAGCAAATCTGCCCAAAGGGGGATAAATCATGATGAAGAATTTACAGAAGATCGGCGGCATTGCCGCGCTGATTGGGGCCGCAACCAACCTCCTGGCGATTGTGATGTTTATAATCCTGGCTCCCAAAGGCTACGGTTCCGACGACCCAAGCCAGGCTGTGGCTTTTTTTGCGGACAACCAGGCTTTGATGCGCGGATTGTACCAAATCCAATATTTGCTCTTCGGCGTGAGTCTGATTTTCTTGTCACTGGCACTTTATGAACGGTTGCAGGCTGGCTCACCTGTGCTGACACAGGCCGTAACCACCTTCGGACTGATCTGGGCCTTCCTGGTCATTGTGATCGGCACACTCGCCCTCAACAACTTGAACACAGTCGTCAAACTCTATGGCGAAAATCCGGCGCAAGCGGCAACGGTCTGGTTGACGCTCAACTCCGTGGAAATTGGTTTAGGCGGTGGCGGCGGGGAAACGATGGTCAACGCCGTCTGGTTTCTGCTGCTAGGTTGGGCCGCTTGGCGGGCAAAGGAACTTCCCACGATGTTGAACTACCTGGGCGTGGGAATCGGTATGGCGGGCATCATCTCGGTTGTCCTGGCCTCGCTTGGCCTGATGGTTGTTTATGGATTGGGTCTCATCATCTGGTTGGCCTGGCTAGGGATCGCGCTTTTGCTGCGCCCGACAAGCATCGTGGAGGGAGGCAATCCAAAAGCTGAGGCCGCAAGGGAAGCGGTCGCATCCCAGCCGCGTGTGGCTGCCGACGTTGCTCCGCTGCGTCCGTAACGCGGTTGAAGCTGACCGTGCGGGTAGCGCGTTTGGGGGCGGATCGTAACTACAAAGACGCTACCCGCATTCCGGGAAAGGGACAAGCCGGTTTTCTATAGCGAAACGTGACCTGTCCCTTTCCCGGAATGCTCAGGGTTACGGCGAATCGACAAAAAGGAGAATCGATCATGAACACAAACCGAAAGATCGCAATTAGCGTGGGGGTGTTGTACATCATCGGGACGGTGGCGGGCATTCTCAGCGTAGTTGTCCCCGCCGGTCTATTGGACGGTGCTGACTATCTGGACAAGCTGGCGGCCCATGCCAATCAGGCCACGCTCGCAGCCTTGCTGATATTGACGATGGGCATCGCGCTGGCCATGATTCCGGCGCTGATGTTTCCGATCCTCAAAAAGCTTAACGAGCCTTTGGCTATCGGCTATGTCATCTTCAGAGGAGCGGTGGAGACATTCGCCTATATCGGCCTGGCGCTGTGCTGGCTGCTCCTGATCGTAGTGGCTCGGCAATCGGTGGACGCTGGCGGTGCAGCCACATCCCAGCTATCCAGTCTTGGAATTTTGTTGCTCAAGGCACACGATCCAATCCTGAGCAATGTTCTGGGTATCTTCTTCGGTCTCGGCGCCCTGATGTTGTATTACTTGTTGTATCAAGCCAAACTCATCCCGCGCTGGATCTCGGTCTGGGGGTTGCTGGCGGGCGTGTTGACTTTGCTCCCCAGCCTGACCGCTCTCTTCGGCATCAACCTGGATATCCTGAAGTTCGTGATGTTGCCGCAAGAGATGGTCATGGCGGGATGGATGATCGTGAAGGGCTTCAATCTGAAAGATGATTCAGCAGTGGAAGCATCGGCGCCCCAACCGCGTGTGGCTGCTGGCGTTTCTCCGCTGCGTCCGTAACGTAGCGGCGTAACCCATCCTATCGTGCAAAAAAGGAGACAACCATGATTACCAACAAAGCGACCGCCAGCCATCTGCTCGATGTGCGGATTACCCTGGCCCTGTTATGGGTCGCCGGGATGTTAAGTAGTTTGAATGGCGATACGTACCGCTTAAGTGCGAGTACTGGACCGCTCGGTGCATCCCCCGACCTGTTGTTGATCATGTCATTACTGTTCGTGGGTTCGATTTTTATGAGTGTCTTGACCCTGACCTTGAAGCCGCGCGTGAATCGTTGGGCAAACCGCATCGTCGGCATCTTCTATGCGCTGATTACGCTTGTGTTTGAGGGTTTACATCTTTTTGTCTGGCGATCTACCGGTTATGAGATCGTTTGGGCCACAGCACAATGTGTGTTTGCGCTATTGGTTGTTTGGTACGCCTGGCGATGGACGAACCTTGAAGGTTAGCCCTGATCGGCACTGTGACACACAGTAGCAAGTCTTAAAGTTGGGTTGTAGGCGAATCTACAACCAGGAGATAAAAAAATGAACACCATCCAAAAGAGTGCAAGAGTGGCAGGGTTGCTCTATCTCATTTATTTCGTCGTCGAGATATCGGCAGATGTGTTGGGTCGCTCCCCACTGATTGTCATGGGCGATGCCGCAACAACCGCCGGTAATCTTGCGGCGCATGAGTGGCAATTTCGGATCGGTTTTGTGGGCGATCTGCTCGCCGGTGTGCTTTTCTTTTTGGCGGCCTGGGGTTTATACGCATTATTGAAACCGGTGAATCAGCATCTCGCTTTGCTCTTCCTGTTATTGAATCTGGGCGGCGTCGCGGTACGGTTTGCGATTGACATCAATTATGTTGCGGCGCTAGCGCTCGCCAGCGGTGCTGGGAGCTTGAACGTATTCCCAACCGAGCAACGGCAAGCCCTGGCCATGGCCTTTATCAATTTACAAAAAAATGGCTACTGGGCTTCCCAGATCTTTTTTGGCCTCTGGCTCTTCCCGCTTGGTTATTTGGTTTTCAAGTCGGGCTTCCTGCCCAAAGTTTTGGGCGTCATCTTGATGGTTCACTGTATTACCTGGACGACAACTGCTCTGCTCTATTTTCTTTACCTGCCGGGGTACACAGTCCTAACGAACATCAGTTTCCCGCTTGGATTCATTGCGGAATTTGCGCTTACGCTGTGGCTGTTGATTCAGCGGGCAGCAGAACAGAAGCCAGAGGTGCTGAAGGCAAGTAGCGCAACCGTTTAAGATTGATCCATGACATCGGTGTACGAATTCTAAGCGTAGGCGGAAGGAGGCAGAAAAATGCGCCAAACAGCTTCGACCCCATCAAGAGAAATCTGGAGAGAGGCATTGCTACTGGCGATTGCGGGAGGATTCGGCTTCTGGGTGGCGAACTTCGCGATTTCACTGACTCCCATCGCGGCTGAATATCGCGCTGCCCTTTCAATTGCTTACGTTCCAATGCTGCTTGAAGCTTTATTGGGTGGTCTGGTCATCGGATTCTGCGTCAGCTATTGCTTGCTACGCTACTTTGATAAGCTTCCGACCAAGAATCCAATGCTAAAATCGGTCATCCTCAGCCTCATCGCCTTTCTCATTGTCACAATCCTCATCGAAGTTCCGGCAAAATTTCTCGCGACAACACCTGATGCCTTACGTTACTTCCTGATTGGCGCCATGTTTAACCTGCTAAGGATTCTCGCGCTTGGCATTGTGATTGGCTATCTATACAAATGAAAGGCAGGATGGGGGAAAGATGAAGATGAATTCACCGCAAACGACCGCAAGAGTGGCAGCGTGCATCTTTCGCATCATAATTGATTCTGTAACCGTGTTCGCTATCACGCTGATTGTTTCCGTGCTTGTCTCTTTGCTGTGGAACCTCATCGTTCATGGCGTAAGTACGATAGAGTGGGAGACATCAGTTCGTTTCGCCATCCTTTTTGGCATCATTTTGCCCTGGCTAGAAACACGAAGAAGCAAGGCGTAAAGGAGGGAAGACCATGACAGTTCTTATCGTTGGTGCAACCGGCGCAACCGGTCGGTTGCTTGTAAAACAGCTACTTGATCGTGGCGAGAAGGTCAAGGTCATTGTCCGATCAGCGGATAAGCTACCGGAAGAGATTAGGAGCCACCGAAATCTATCCGTGATCCAGGCCAGCGTTCTCGATCTCACCGACGCAGAGATGGCCCAGCACGTCAAGGGGTGCGATGCTGTGGCCTCTTGTCTAGGACACAATTTGAATCTCAAAGGCATTTACGGCCACCCGCGCCGGCTTGTAACCGAGGCAACGCGCCGCTTATGCAATGCCATCAAGGCCAACCAGCGGACCAGGCCCGTCCGCTTTGTGCTGATGAACACAACTGGCAACAGCAACCGTGACATCCCGGAAAGCGTTTCCCTTGCCCACCAGGTTGTGATCGGGCTGATTCGTTTATTGCTGCCCCCGCAAGTAGACAACGAGCGGGCTGCCGGTTATTTACGGGTGCAGATCGGCCAAAACGATGGCGCCGTTGAATGGGCTGCCGTGCGCCCGGACACGTTGATCGATGAGGGTCAAGTTAGCGAGTACGCCGTCTATCCGTCGCCGACGCGCAGCGCAATCTTTAACCCAGGAAAGACCAGCCGAATCAATGTAGCCCATTTCATGGCGGATCTAATCGCTGACGATGCCATCTGGCAACAGTGGAAGGGGCAAATGCCCGTGATCTACAACAAGACAGCGTCATGAACGCTAGCGCACGACAAAGGAGCAATGTATGGACACGATGAAAGCAGTCGTCTGTACCAAATATGGTCCCCCAGAGGTGTTAAAAATTGTGCAGTACCCGAAGCCAACGCCCAAGGCGGATGAGGTTCTCATCAAGATCTATGCAACCTCCGTCACCAATAGCGATCTTTTCATCCGCAGTTCAAAAGTGCCGCTACAAGCGCTGATTCCGTTTCGGGTGATGATGGGAATCAGAAAACCGCGTCATGAAATCATCGGTGAAGTCTTTGCTGGCGTGATCAGTCAAGTTGGCGCAAAAACGACCCGCTTTCGCATTGGCGATCCTGTCTACGGACTTACCGGATTCTCGCTTGGCGCCTATGCTGAATATATGTGTATGAAAGAAGTGGATTCCAAGCAGGGTTGCCTGGCAATCAAACCCAAGAATCTCAGCTTTGAAGAGGCGACTTCGGCGGCTTATGGCGGACTGCTTGCCTTTCAGTTTCTTGAGCAAGCCGCCATTCAACCCAATGCCAAAGTGCTGATTTACGGTGCATCGGGGACATCGGGCATTATTGCCCTGCAATTTGCAAAAGCCCTGCAAGCCGAAGTCACCGGTGTGTGCGGCCCAAGCCACATCCCTTCCGTCAAAGCATTGGGCGCCGATAAAACGCTCGACTACACCAATGACAATGAAATTGGCAAACTGGAAGCCTATGATGTCGTCCTGGACTGTGTGGGCAAAGCCCGTTCTTCGGCGCTCAAAGAAGCATGTAAACGGGCATTGACCAAGAAAGGAACGTACCGCTCCATCGACGATGCGGCGTTGTTATTGGACTCTAGTCGTCTCGATAGAATTCGTGCGCTGATCGAAAGTGGGAAAATCACACCCATCAATGATCGCTGCTATCCCTTAGAGCAAATTGTCGCAGCCCATCACTATGTTGAGCTTGGGCACAAGTGGGGAAATGTTGCCATCACTGTCAACAAAATAAGCTAAATCAGCGGCTATCCATTAGCGCAGGCTGCCGGGGCGCACTGCTACACCAAAGAAGGGCAGAAAAAAGAAATGTGGTCATAACGACGGACGGCATCCTACAAGTGAAATATGCTGGTGACACTGCTTTTTGAATTTCAGGGGTGTGAGTATACTTGATCTATGTCCGCGCCGATCTTAGCTACGAAACTGTACATTCCCCCACCCCGACCCAGCCTTGTCGCGCGCCCGCGCCTGGTCGAGCGGCTGAACGTGGGTCTGACGATGGGGCATAAATTGACTCTCGTCTCCGCTGCCGCCGGCTTTGGCAAGACCACCCTGGTCAGCGAATGGATTCATCAACAGGCGGCAGGCGGCAGGCGGCAGGCGGCAGAAACCTTTCATCCTTCATCCCCCATCCTTCATCCTTCCAACGTTGCCTGGTTGTCACTGGATGAGGGGGACAACGACCCTACGCGTTTTCTGACTTACCTTGTGGCGGCGTTGCAGACGATCAAGCCGGGGATTGGCGCGGGGATCAAAGCGGCCCTCCAATCCCCGCAGCCGCCACCAACGGATGCGATTCTGACCACCCTGCTCAACGAGATTGCCGTTACCCCCGAACCCTTTCTCCTCATCCTGGATGACTACCACTTGATTGACTCTCAACCAGTGGATCAAGCCCTGGCCTTCCTCGTCGAACATCAGCCGCCGCAGATGCACCTGGTCATCACTACGCGCGAAGATCCAGCCCTGCCTCTGGCGCGGCTGCGTGTCCGCGGTCAATTAACCGAGCTACGTGCCGCCGACTTGCAGTTTACGCCTGCGGAAGCCGCCGAGTTTTTCAATCGGGTGATGGGTCTGAACCTCGCAGCGGAAGAAATCGCTGTACTAGAGGCCCGCACCGAAGGCTGGATTGCCGGTTTACAACTAGCCGCACTCTCCATGCAAGGACACCAGGATGTCCACGGCTTCATCCGGGCCTTTGCTGGCGAGCATCGCTTTATTGTGGATTATCTGGTTGAAGAGGTCCTGCAGCGCCAGCCTGAAGCTGTGCGCGGTTTTCTCCTCCAGACGGCGATCCTCGACCGCTTAAGTGGTCCATTGTGTGATGCCGTTACGGAGCAAACGGGAAGCAATGCACGGCTGGAAACTTTGCAGCGCGGGAATTTTTTCCTGATTCCCCTGGATGACAAACGCACCTGGTATCGCTATCACCATCTTTTTGCCGATGTCCTGCGCATGTACTTGACAGCGGAGCAGCCCGACCAAGCACCCATTCTTCACAGGCGAGCGAGTGCGTGGTACGCGCAGCATGGTTTGGCCGGCGATGCAATCCATCACGCACTTGCCGCGGCGGATTTCGACCGGGCCGCGGATCTGATCGAACATGCACTGCCACTCATGCGCCAAAGTAGACAGGAAGCCACGCTGCTGGGCTGGCTCCAGGCGCTCCCTGATGAGGTGTTCCAGCGCAGGCCCGTACTCAGCGCGCACTATGCCGGTACGTTATTGCAGAATGGTCAGCTCGACGGTGTGGAGTCCCGGCTGCGCGCTGCCGAACGGTGGCTGGCTATGCCGGTAGATAGGCGTGAGCAACCCGTTTTCGTGGATGAAGAGGAATTTCAGCGTCTGCCCGGCTCGGTCGCCATGTACCGTGCCGCAATGGCCCTGGCGCAAGGCGATGTGGCCAACACCATGAAATACGCCCGGCAGGTGCTTGATCTTGCCGATGAAGATTTCATGCGCGGCGCGGCATCGGCACTCCTAGGGCTTGCATTCTGGACCGGCGGCGATCTCGAGACAGCGCACCGGATGTACGGCGAGGGTATGGCTTTTTTGCAGCGGGACGGGTACCTCTCTGACGTGATTGGCGGCTCTGTCAGCTTGGCGGATATATGGATTACGCAAGGGCGCCTGCGCGCGGCAATGAGCGCCTACGAACATGGCTTGCAGCTTGCGACGAAGCCGGGGTTGCCTCCTCTGCGCGGTGCGGCGGATATGCATGTGGGCATGAGCGAGATCTACCGTGAGCGTAACGATTTGGCTACGGCCACGCAACACCTCCGGCAAAGCAAAGCGCTTGGTGAACTCAACGGCTTACCGAAAAATCCGTATCGCTGGCGCGTTGCTATGGCGCGCATCCAAGCAGCCCAGGGCGATCTCGACGGTGCGCTTGACCTGCTCGATGAGGCGGAACGCCTGTATATCAGTGATTTTTCCCCCAATGTGCGCCCTGTCCGGGCCTTGAAGACACGGGTATGGCTTGCCCAGGGGCGATTGGGTGAGGCCCTCGGCTGGGCGCGTGAGCAGGGCTTGTCGGTCGAAGATGATCTCTGCTATCTACGCGAGTTCGAACATATCACGCTGGCCCGAATCCGTCTGGCCCACTGCAAGAGTGACCATTCAGCTAGCCCGTTGCGTGAGACGATCGGGTTCCTGGCGCGCCTTCTGCAAGCAGCCGAAGCAGGCGGGCGGATGGGCAGCGTGATCGAAATCCTGCTGTTACAGGCGCTCGCCAACCAGATACAGGGCGACATCCCGGCGGCTCTCCCGCTGTTGGAACGCGCGCTGACGTTGTCTGAGCCAGAGGGTTATGTCCGCATCTTTGTGGACGAAGGCGAACCCTTACGATTTTTGATTTTTGATTTTGGATTTTGGATTTCGCAACAGCCACCTACAGAACAAAACAGAAAATTGTCTGTTTACGCGGACAAACTGCTGGCCGCTTTTGGCGACGAACAAGCAAATGCGGGTGAATCATGGATAGCCGAGCAATCGAAAATCCAAAATCCAAAATCCAAAATCCAAAATCTAGTTGAGCCGCTCAGTCAGCGTGAACTTGAATTGCTCCGCTTGTTCAAAACGGAACTGTCGGGGCCTGAGATCGCCCAGGAGCTTGTGGTCGCTTTGAGCACCATCCGCACGCATACCAAGAGCATCTACAGCAAACTCAACGTCAACAGTCGCCGGGCGGCGGTCAACCGGGGGGTCGAACTCGGTTTGATCTAGCAGACAAACATGCACCCCAAGTAACCTTCTCTTTTCCATCTCCCCACATCTGGGGAAGCGATCTCCCCCTGTAAATCTCCCCACATCAATCCCCATCCCTGGGGAAGACAACTCCCCACCTTTATTTGTATAGTGTCTCCAACCGAACAAACAGGCAGCGATGCCAAGTGTCACGCTCGGACGCTTATCGTAACGGTTCAAAAGGAGACAAACCAATGAACACCAAACGGAATAGCTCAATCAGCGAAAGCAAGACGAAGGTAACAGCCGCGAAACTCATCCGGTGGTCAGGCTTATCAGCGATGGCGGCAGGGATTATTTTTGCAGGCATTCAGCCGATCCACCCCCCGGACGTGCTTGCATCCGTCAACACCAGCGCATTTATCATCATTACCTCGTTGAAGACCGTGATGTCCCTCTTTGGCCTGTTCGGCATTGCCGGGCTTTACGCCAGGCAAGTGGAAGAGAGCGGTTGGCTGGGCCTGGCCGGCTATTTGCTGCTCACCATCTTCTATGCCGTCCAAATGTGCTTTGCCTTCGTCGAACCCTTGATCTTGCCGCTGTTGACGACCGTGGCGCCGACATTTGTGGAGAGTGTCATGGGAATGGCAAATGGAGCTGGCGGCCCGATGAACCTCGGCGCTCTCGCCACGGTCTATATGTTCGTCTCAGTGCTGTATCTGCTCGGCACCCTGCTCTTTGGCATTGCGCTGTTCCGCACGCGTACCCTGCCGCGCTGGGCGGCCGGCCTACTCGCCGGTTCGGGGCCTTTGGCCATCATCATGGTGGCGCTGCTGCCGCACCAGTTCGAGCGGTTGGCGGCGATGCCGATGGGGTTCGCGCTGGCCTGGCTGGGCTATGCGCTCTGGTCTGAACGCCGTGAGAAATCCTCAGAATCCTTGCTCAACCAGAGAATCGCCAACATGGAACCAAGTAAGGCCGCTTAAGACAGTGTTGAGAACCACGGATGCAGGTTGCACGGATGATTTATCCGTATAACCTGTACCTGCATAATATCAATCTGTGGTTCATCTCGTTTGCCTTTGTCGTGATCCAAGGAGCTAACAATGGAAGCGAATTTCTACGGTAATACTCGAACCCCTGAGTTGCCTAAAACGCCCAAAGCGAAAGCAAAAAAGTTTCGATCATTTTGGCTTGTGGCTGGCCTGATTCTGCTCAGTGCCATTCCGCTCGCAGCCGGCGCCTTCCGTCTCAACCAGTTGGCGAACGGCGCGGCGATCACGCCAGAGAACGCCCGCTTCTTTGCCTCACCCCTGCCGGTGGTGCTACACATCGTGAGCGTTAGCTTTTATGCCATCCTGAGCGCCTTCCAATTCGTCCCCAGCCTCCGTCAGCGGCGCAACCGATGGCACCGCAGCGCCGGGTGGTTCTTGATTCCCTGTGGCCTCGTCGTGGCGCTTTCCGGGCTGTTGATGACCCTGTTTTATCCCTGGCCCAAGGGTGACGGTGTGGCCGTATATGGGCTGCGGCTGCTCTTTGGGTCGGGGATGCTGCTCGCCATTCTGCTCGGGTTCGTCGCTATCCAACGCCGGAATTTCGCCCAGCACGGTGACTGGATGCTGCGCGGCTATGCAATCGGCATGGGTGCTGGCACGCAGGTGCTGACCGGCATCGTTGCGGCCATGATCGTCAACCCGCCGACTGAACTCAGCCGAGCGATCCTGATGGGTTCAGCCTGGGTGATCAATCTCGCCGTGGCTGAGTGGATCATCCGTAGACGGACATCGCGGCCTGTTCGAGTGGCCTCAAGGCAGACTCACACGGCGTCCGCTGTTATTTCTGACCTGTAATAAGCACAACCAAGTAGATGCGTCGCTTATCAAACCTATGAGTAGAGGGGAGAGCCTTACAATGAAATGGTTTCGTCGGGTATTCATCGTGCTTATCACGCTGGTCGGCGGGCTTGTGGGTTACGGGCTGTTGACAGCGCTGCGCACTGAGCGCCCCGTTGGTTTCCAAATCACGCAGACCACAGGCAAGGATGGGCGCCCTTTCGCTGTCGGCGTATGGTATCCAACACAAGCCCGACCCTGGCCGACGACGTTGTTGGGCGTCGTGCTGATGAATGTAGCCCGCAACGCCCCGGTTTCTGGACAGGATTTGCCGCTCGTCGTGATCTCGCATGGCAACGGCGGCGGACCGGCAAGCCACGCCGACTTGGCTCTTGCCCTAGCAAACGCCGGTTATATTGTCGCCGCACCGATGCACGCCGGTGATAACTATGCTGACCAAAGCGCGTTTGGTTCAGTCGCCTGGTTATCTAGGCGCACCAGCGAACTCCATGCGACCATCGACTATATGCTTACGCAGTGGCAGGGGCATGACCGCATCAACCCCGAACGGATCGGCGCTTTTGGCTTCTCGGCCGGCGGATTTACGGTATTGACCGCCGTCGGCGCGCAGCCGGACCTCCGCATCATCGCAAAACATTGCGCCGAGTCGCCCGAGTTTGTTTGCAATCTGCTGAGTGCCGTCAAGTCGCCCTTACTGAATGGCGATACGCCGACGATGGCAGCCACGTTTTTACCCGACGTGAGAATAAAGGCGGCGGTCGTGGCAGCGCCGGGTTTTGGATTCACCCTGGCGCCGCATGGACTCGACCCGATACGCGTGCCAATTCAACTTTGGGGCGCCGACAACGATAGCAACGTGCCGTATGCCACCAATACGAAGTTGGTGCGCGAAGCGCTTAGTTCTAGGGTTGAGTTTCATGCCGTTGCCGGCGCCGGCCATTTCTCGTTTCTCACCCCCTGTGGCCTGCTGGCGCCCCCTGCACTATGCTCGGATCAACAGGGATTTGATCGGAAAGCCTTCCACATGGATATGAACGCCAGTGTCATCGCTTTCTTTGAAAAGAAGATGCAAGAGGAAATTCATTGAACCGTTTAGAAGCTGTTTGAAAAGGGGCATTTAGGGGATCGTAGGTGCGGTTTGTAACCGCACGGCTCCGTAGGAACCACGAGACCGTGCGGTTACAAACCGCACCTACGATCCCTTTTCAAACAGCTTCTTAGATTTTTCCAAGGAGCTAACGATGAAAGCCATTGTCGCAACCCAATACGGTGGACCCGAAGTGCTGCAACTCCAAGAGGTTGAAAAACCGACGCCCAAGGAGAATGAACTATTGATCAAAGTGCAGGCGACCACGGTCACAGCCGGGGATTTTCGCATGCGGAGCTTTACCGTCCCGCCCCTGTTATGGCTCCCCGCGCGCATCGCTTTGGGGTTGACAAAACCCAAACAGCCCATCTTTGGCATGGAACTCGCCGGGGAAGTGGAGGCTATCGGCAAGGCTGTAACTCGGTTCAAGGTCGGCGATCAGGTATTCGCATCGACCCTCACGGCGAATTTTGGCGCCTACGCCGAATATAAATGTCTGCCTGAACAGGGGATGGTTGCCCAAAAACCGGTCAATATGACCTATGCGGAAGCTGCCGCGGTTCCCATCGGCGCCACCACAGCCCTGCGTCTGCTGCGCAAAGGCAATGTCCAGCGCGGCCAAAAGATCCTGATCTATGGCGCTTCGGGCAGTGTTGGCACCTATGCGGTGCAGCTTGCCAGATTTTTTGGCGCAGAAGTGACCGGGGTTTGCAGTACGGCCAATCTGGCGATGGTGCAAGCGCTGGGCGCCGATCACGTCATCGATTATACAAAAGAGGATTTTTCCGCCAGCACCGAACGCTATGACCGCATCTTTGATACGGTGGCGAAATTCCCAAAAGCCAAATACGCGAAAGTGCTCGCGCCGAAGGGAACCTACGTGACGATGGCCAAGCTGGACTCCAAAGAAAGCATGGCAAACCTGCTCTTCATCAAAGAGCTGATCGAGGCCGGCAAGCTCAAAGCGGTCATCGACCGCTGCTATCCACTTGCACAGATGGTCGAGGCGCATCGGTATGTCGATACAGGCCGCAAAAAAGGGAACGTTGTCATTACAGTGGGGGAGAAGTCAGTGGGAGAGAAGTCAGTGGGGGAGAAGTCAGTGGGACAGCATCATGACCAATGAACAGAAAGCAAAACCCGCGGCGCAGCAACAGACGGTTTATCAGATCAGGCTCAAAGGGCATTTGGTTCAGCAGCGGGCAGCTTGGTTTGAAGGTCTGACCATCACCCTGGAAGAAGATGGCAACACGCTCCTGAGTGGACCTGTGGTGGATCAGGCCGCGCTGCATGGCATCTTGAAGAAGATACGCGACTTGGGGGCGCCCTTGCTCTCGGTGAATTCCATCGATCCGAAAAATCAACAGGCAGGTAACTCATGAACAATCTTAGGAGTTACGCAGTTGACGGGCGCTACCAGAGACCTGTCAGGTTTCGCAAACCTGACAGGTCTTGTCCAACTGCGTAACTCCTAAATCTATTGCTCTCCTTGATTCGTACAATACTGATTGGGCTTGGTGCAACCCTCACCTTTGATCTTTAGGCGCTCTTTCTCAAACATCCCTTTCAAATGACGCCATCCGCCATCTGTTTGGTCGGGCGCTGGATGCGGTATATGCCGGAAGGAAGTTCAAGAAGAATTGGACAAAGCTGCCATTCTATTTTATACTACACTTGTAGGACAATCAGATGGCTTTGCTCGGTAAGCCGAAACCAACCTAACTTCATGATTGCGCACAAATATTGCGCCAAGCCAACCAATCCATTGTGACAAATATAAACGGAGTCAACGATTGAGTCGCCGCACTGCCTGGCTGTGGTGCATTACCGCTGAACAGGACAAGACGATTTGCGAGAATAATCAAAAAGGCATCAACCGCGTCGCTATCAACCGGGGCCGTATTCGACTATCGAGTTGACTTAAGCTATCAGCCTGAAATGATGAAGGTTAGCTACTTGTTTCGGTAATCCTTGGAACTTGTCACGCCGGCGGCGATGACCTACAGTTACCGCTTTATTTTTGTACCCTTCATTATTTCAAGGCGTATGTCAGTGCAAACGTTCAATACCAGAGAAGACCAACCATGCAGCACTACTATGTCACCGGCTACCGTCAGATCGAGGTTGTGGAAGAACCCATACCCACCCCCGGCGCCGGCGAGGTTGTCGTCCGGATGGCCTATACAGCCCTTAGCCCCGGCAGCAATGTGAGCGGCTACCTGAACCAAAACCGGCAACAACGGGGGGAAGCGCTCTATATGGGCAGCGGGGTTGTCCGCGCTGTGGGCGAAGGGGTGCGCCGGGTCGCCCCTGGTGATGGGGTGGCGGTGTTGAATTGCGGTCATCAAGCGTATGCGCGTGTGGCGGAGGACGCGGTGCATCGCGTCCCCGGTACGCTGACCTTGCGCGAGGCGAGCGTCTCTTACCTTTGCACCTGGTCGATCAGCGCGCTCCACCTGGGACAATACGCCGCGGCGGAGACAGTGGTCGTTGTCGGTCAGGGCTTGGTCGGCGCGTCGGCGGCGCTGGCGGCGGAGTTGATGGGCGCACGCGTGCTGGCCGTCGACACGGCTGCCGAGCGGGTGGCGTTTGCCCAAACCCTGGGCTTGGGGGCCGTAGTGCAAACGGGGACGCCGACGGCAGCCGCAGATATGGCCGCCTTCCTGGGCGAGACGGGGCCGGACTTGATCCTGGAAACCTCCGGCTCCTGGCATGGCTTTCGCCAGGCGGTTGAGCTGGCCCGTGACTATACCCGCCTGGCGATCATGGGCATCTACCGCCAGCCGCCGCCCCCTGACCTGGGGCTGGATCTGCATCAACTCTTGTACAGCTATCCGAGCAAGTTTCACTATCAACGCTTGCAGATCATCGGCTGTGGCAGCGATCCCGATGAGGTTGCGTACCCGAACCCCCGCCTTGCCACCCGTCGGCGCAACTATGCCTATCTTCTCGAACAGGCCGCGCGTGGCCGCCTGGCGTTGGGCAAACTGATCACCCATACCTTGCCGCCGCAGGAGATCGGCCAGGCCTTGTCGGCGCTGGCCGATGGCAACAAAGCAATGGTCGGCGTTGTCTTCGATTGGAGTAGCATTTCATAACATAAGCTAAGGAGCATTTCCGTGCGAAAAATTCGTTTTGCCCAAGCCAGCGTGTCGATGATCCATGCCAACAGTTATCGCGACACCTTGCTGCTGCTGCCCGACGAGGTCGAGTTGGTCGGCTTTTATGACCCCGATCCCGACAGCGTGCGCAAAAATATCAAAGCCGATGCTCAACATGTCCCCTTCTATCCTTCGCTGGCCGACCTGTTGGAGAAGGCCAAACCCGATGTGGTGATGGTTTCGACCTATCTCAAAGATATGCCCAGTTGGATGTTGCAAGTGGCCGAGGCGGGGGTCAATGTCTGGGCCGACAAACCCTTTGCCGTCCATTCGCGTCAACTGCTGCCGGTGGCCGAGGCGGTGAAACGCAACAAGCTGCACTTTTCCTGCGGCTACACCTGGCGCTTTCACCCCATCAGCCAGTTGATCAAAGAGAGCTATGACGCCGGTCTGTTGGGCAAACCCTACTCGATTGAGATGCGCTTTCTCACCTCCAGCGTGGCGCGGCGCAACCCCAACACCTGGTATATGAAGCGCGCCGAAGCGGGTGGCGGCATCCTCAACTGGCTCGGCTGCCACTGGTTCGATCTCATGCGCTACATCACCAGTTCCGAGGTGGTCAAAGTCAGCGCGATTGAAGCCAACGTCAGCGGCCAGCCGATTGATGTCGAAGACGCGGCGGCGGTTTCGCTGCAATTTGCCAATGGCATGATCGGCAGCCTGCACGCCGGCTACTTTACATCGGGCGATGGTGAAATCTCTTTTGGGTTACGTGGCTCTGACGGTTGGGCCAAGTGGGAAGAAGCCGAGAAGGCGGTCACGATCAAGAGCACCCACCCCGCCTGGGCCAGCGCTCCCCAACGCAAATTCGGCATACCGACGGCGGAAGTCGGTGGCTATGGCGCCGAGGGTCGGGCGTCGATCCGCCAATTTGCCGCCGCCATCCGTGGCGAAGGCAGCAGCGGCTATACCGTGGACGACGCCATCAAATCCCTACAAATCATCGAAGCCGCGCACGAAGCGGCGCGCACGGGGCGTACCGTGGCATTGTGAGGCAGGATAACTACTCAGGACACAGAGCGGCACAGCGGGAAAAGGGATGCACTGAGCGAATTTTCTGTCTTTTCTCTGTGTGTCTCTGTGCAATCTCCGTGAATCTCTGTGTTACCTGTGAAAATAATAGGGATTTCACCGATTATGCCGATTAACGAATAGAAAAATCGGTGCAATCGGTGAAATCGCTGTTGCATTTTCATCGTTTGCGGCGCCGCTAAGGCATGTGGCCTGATGAGTAACATGGTAGGAACGTATGAAAGCATTAGTCAAGAAAAAAGCCAAGCCGGGCCTTTGGCTGGACGACGTGCCAATACCGGCCTATGGCGATAACGAAGTGTTGATCAAGGTGTTGCGCACCGGCATTTGCGGCACCGACCTGCACATCTACAACTGGGATGCCTGGGCGCAGAAGACCATCCCCGTCCCGATGGTGGTCGGCCACGAGTTTGTCGGTGAAATTGCGGCGGTCGGTTCCCAAGTCAAGGATTTTCGACCCGGCGACATTGTCAGCGGCGAAGGGCATGTGGTCTGCGGCCATTGTCGCAACTGTCTGGCCGGTCGCCGGCATCTCTGCAAGGATACGGTCGGGGTTGGCGTCAATCGCCCCGGCGCCTTTGCCGAGTATATGACCTTGCCCATGACCAACGTCTGGTATCACGATCCCCACATTCCGCGCGATGTGCAAGCGATTTTTGACCCTTTTGGCAACGCCGTCCATACCGCCCTGCAATTTGATGTGTTGGGCGAGGATGTGCTGATCACCGGCGCCGGGCCAATCGGCATTATGGCGGCGGCGGTAGTGCGTCATGCCGGGGCGCGCTATGTGGTGATCACCGATGTCAACCCCTATCGGCTGGATCTGGCGCGCAAAATGGGGGTTACGCTGGCGGTCGATGCGCGCACCACCACCTTGCGGGAAGTGCAGACGCAACTGGGGATGCGCGAGGGCTTTGATGTCGGGCTGGAGATGAGCGGGAACGCCACGGCCTTTCGCGACATGCTCGATAATATGTGTCACGGCGGCAAGATCGCCATGTTGGGCATTCCGCCGGGCGAAATGGCGATTGATTGGAACAAGGTCATCTTTAACATGCTCACCATTCGGGGCATCTATGGCCGCGAGATGTATGAGACCTGGTACAAAATGACGGTGATGTTGCAGTCAGGCTTAGACATTACGCCCGTGATCACCCACCGCCTGCACTACACCGAATTCCAACAAGGGTTTGACGCGATGCTGACCGGCAATGCCGGCAAAGTCGTGCTGACCTGGCACGAAGGATAGGAGCCATTATCATGCAACCGATTACCGCTGCGCTCTTGGGGATTGAACATCCCCATTCGCTGGCCCATCTCCGTACCTTACAAGCGCTGCCCGAAGTGGAAAAGATTCTGCTTTGGGATGAGAGTGAACCGGCATTGGCCGCCGCCGTCGCCAAACAGGGCGCTAAGGTCGCCGCCACCTACACCAACCTCGATCAACTCCTGGCAAACCAGGATCTCTTCTTTGTCATCGCCGCGCTGCGCAATGATCTGGGGCCGGATCTCTTTATCCGCACGCTAGAGGCTGGCAAACATTTGATGGCCGAAAAGCCCATCGGTCGCACCGCCGCTGACACCGAACGGGTGATCGCCGTGGCCCAACGCACCGGCGCCCAACTGGGCGTCTGCTACCAAAACCGCACCCTGCCGGCAGTGCAACTCATGCGCAAACTGGTCAGCGCTGGCTTGCTCGGCCCACTGATCTCAGTCGAAATGCGCATGATCACCACACGGGTGGCCGCGCGCAACCCGCAGAACTGGCTCTTCAAACATGCGCAGTCGGGTGGCGGCATCCTCTCGTGGCTGGGCTGTCACTATATCGACATGATGCGCTATGTGACTGGTGATGAGATCGTGTCCGTAAGCGCCGAGGTCGCGACCCGCAGCGGCGAGGCGATTGATGTCGAGGATGTGGCGACGCTGGCGTTGCGTTTCCGCTCCGGCGCCGTCGGTTCGCTCCATGCCGGCTATATGATGGCCCTAAGCGGCGGCGGCTATCACAACAAGGCGGGCTATGATACCTACGGCGGCTTCAACGGCCAACTGGGGCGTATCACCTGGAGTTCGCCCAGTTCGCCGATCAAGCTGGCCGTGGAAAGCATCCACCCCGCCTGGGCCAGCGCCCCCCAACGCACCTTTGACCTGCCCCTGGCCGAATCTCCCGCCTATGGCGGCGTCTCCGGCGAACAATTTATCCGTGACTTTATTCGGTCCGCCCAAGGCGAAGGCCAAGCGTGGACATCCGGCAGCGACGCCCTCCAAGTGGCCCGCATCGTCGACGCCGCCTACGAATCAAGCCGCAGTGGCCGGCGGATTGCGATTGCAACACCATAACAATTATGAGTTACGCGTTACGAGTTACGAATTACGGGCAATGGATCGTAACTCGTAATTCGTAACGCGTAACTCCCAAGGAGATTTTACCGTGATCAACTTCCCACGTTCTACCTTTACCTGGCAATCCAACCCCTGGTATCCCGACCCCTATTACCGCTACACGGGCGGCTTTGTCGGTACACCGGGGCAATCTTATCATGTTCGCTTTAATCTCGAAGCAAGCTGTACGATTCGCGATGAGGCGACGGGCAAAAGCACGGAACTCTTTGTCAGCGCGCCCTGTCGCACCGAATATACGATTGCCAAACGCAACCTCTTTCAGGTGCCGAGCGGTGAATTTCGCTTCTTCTTTAGCCGGCAATACCGGCTGGGGTTGGCGAAACGACCCAGTACCGAGACAGAGGAAGTGTCGGTGGCGCCGCTCACCGAAGCCTTTGCCGACCATCGCATCGATCTGCGCACCTTTGCCAATGTCACCCAACTGACCGACGTCGGCCAGATCATCCAGGCCACCCTCAACCATGATCTGCTCAACGCCGTCTCCACCTATCGCGATGCGGCGCGCGGGCTGACGGTGTCAGTCGAGTATCCGGTCAATTTGATCAACCTCAATGTCGCCGATGGCGAGTTCCAGGTCTGTACCGGTCCCATTGTGCTGCCCGATTTGGCAACTTGGGATGGCGCTGAGGTGAAACGGGTCTTCCTGGCCCATGTCGCCTTTACCGCCTTTGACCATGTCGAGTTCATCTTGCAGCGCGAAGTGGACGCCGCGCCCGAAGAGCGCGTCTGGCTCGATCAACCCCGTGGTCGCGACCGCTATGAACTGCTCGATCCGAACAAACGCCCGCCCAACTACCCCCCGCCTCGTCCCAAGCCCACGGTCTACAACGAGACCTGGGAACTGGCGGCGACGAATGTGGTGCTGCGCGCGGAGAATGTGGGATAACCATGACAAGGTGACAAGGTGAAGGGGTGACAAGGTGACATAGCCGTCAACTGTACCCTGTCACCCCTTCACCTTGTCACCTTGTCACCCCTTCACCTTGTCATTTTCTCAGGGAGGAAACTATGCCAACGTACAAGGCAGTGATCGTCGGCCTCACCGGCATTGGGGCGCGGCGACCGAGTGAACCGGGGACTTTGCCGGTCTATGGGACGATGCCGCGTTCTCATGCGGCGGCTTATCATCGCCATCCGCAGACGGAAGTGGTGGCGGTTTGTGATATTCGGGCCGAGGCATTGACCAGCTTTCAGCGCGAGTGGGCCGATGTCTGGCCGGCGGTGCGCTGCTACACCGACTACCGGGCGATGCTGTGCGAAGAAAAGCCCGATCTGGTCAGCGTCTGTACGCCCGATCATCTGCACGCCGATATTACGGTCGATGCCGCCAACGGCGGCGCCAAAGCGATCCTCTGTGAAAAGCCGATTGCCACCACCCTGGCCGACGCCGATCGGATGATTGCCGCGGCAGAGGCCAATCAGGTGTTGCTTTCGATTGAACATACGCGGCGTTGGTCGCCCATCTTTCTCAAGGCGCGGGAGTTGATCCGTAGTGGCGACTTTGGTCCGTTGCGGGGGATTACGGCCAACATGTACAGCCCGCGTTCCATGCTCTTCCGCAACGGCACCCATCTCATGGATATGATCTGCTTCTTTGCCGACGCAGATCCCGCCTGGGTCTTTGCCGAGTTGGAAGAGGGCTTTGACCACTTTACCGAGTACAAAAGCGACGGTGGTCACGATCCCAAGACCGACCCGGCGGCTTCGGCCTATATCCACTTTACCAACGGTGTGCGCGCCTATTACAACAGCCTCAAGATCCCCATGCCCGGCTCACAATTTGAACTGGTCTGCGACAAGGCGCGATTGGAAGTTTCTGACCGCGGCCTGACCGTGATTCACGCCCTAGGGCATAGCGAATGGGCCAGGGCCACGTTGCCGGTTGAGGATTATATGTACACCTATCAACTGGCCGCCGTCGCCGAGTTGATCCAGCTCTTGGAGCAAGGTGGGACGCTCATTTCCCCTGCCGGCGAAGCGCGCAAGACGCTGGCCATTATGTTGGCGATGCTCAAATCGCATGAGTTGGGGAATGTGCGGGTCAATTTGCCGTTACCGGCAGAGGCATAATGTTACCATGTGTATCAGGTCAGAACACAACAACGGATGCAGGCGGAACGAATATACCGGCTGTGGAACACAAACCGATCAAAATAAGCGGTTTCGTTAAAAAGGCATTTTGTTTACAAGCGCCTTCGGTGACAAAAATATCCGTTCCCGCCTGTATCCGTTGTTGTGTTTAATGATTCTGTTCAACCGTCCGTTCGACAAGCAGACAAGGAGAAGAGTATGACGACACGTTGGAAACAATACGCAATGATCGCTGTTCTTTTGTTGCTGATGTTCGCCTTGGGCAGTTGTGTCGGCGCCAACCCGCCGACGGGCGGTGATGCCGCCGCCCCGGCCGAAGAGGCGACGAAACCGGCTGCCGAAGAAGCCGCCGCGGCTACGGGTGAACTGTGGTACAACCCCGATGATCTGGGCGAGAGCTGGTATAACATTTGTGAAGACAGTCCCCCCCAACAAGGCGGCGAGATTACCTCCAACCAGGCCGCGGCGGCGCTGGCCGGCGGCGCCAACTGGTTCTCCTATGCCGTTAAGGATCAATATCTCTGGAATCAACTCTTTGACAAAGATGTCGACGGCGAGACGATCCATCCCGACCTGGCAACTGACTGGACGGTCTCTGATGACGGCCTGGTCTACACCTTCAACCTGCGCAACGATGTGAAATTCACCGACGGCGTCCAGTTGACGGCCCATGATGTCAAGTGGACCTTCCAAGCCTTTCTGCACCCGGAAAGCGCCATTCCCTTTGGCCGCACCATGAGCCTCGATTCGATCAAAGGCGCCGAGGCGTTTATTGCCGGCAGCGCTGAAGAAATTGAAGGGATTAAGGTGGTGGACGACTTCACCCTGGAGATCACCCTGGCCCGACCGCAGAGCAATTTCCTCGACAAAGTGCGCGGCATCAACATCCACCCCAAGCACCTGTTGGAGAACATCCCCTACAAAGATCTCCTGGCCTCCGAATATGCCAAGACCAAACCAGTCGGTTCCGGCCCCTTTAAGCTGGGTGAATATGTGCCGGAGCAATACTATATCTTGGAAGCCAACGAGGATTACTACGCCGGTCGCCCCTATCTGGATCGCATCATCATGCGCATTGGGTTGACAGGCGCCACCGCCATTGCCGCCCTGGAAGCCGACGAAATTCAGATCGCCGGCACCGTCACGCCCGATGATTACATGCGGCTCAAAGAGAACCCCAACATTGCCCTGATTGGCGGCGCACTGGGCGGTGGGCTGGCGGTCTTCCCCAACCTGACCCGTCCCCCCTTTGACAACCTGCAGGTGCGTGAAGCCTTTATGCACGCGTTGGATCGGGAAGCCATTGTCGAGGCGTACTATAACGGCGGGGAACTGGCCCAGGTGCTGCATTCCGATCTCACCGGCCCACTGGCCAGCCCGAATGTCAAGAAGTTTGAATATGACCCCGAAAAGGCCAAGGCGCTGCTGGCCGAAGCCGGTTGGGATCCCAACTACGAAGTGCAATTCCTCTCCTACTACCAGAGCGACTTTGACAAGCGCGTCCAGGCCGCCATGCAGCAATATTGGGCCGACGCCGGCATCAAGGTCAATCTAGTCTATCTCGACGGCCCGACCTGGGTGGAGCGGGTCTATGACAAGATGGACTTTGATCTCTCCTACGGCTGCTGCGGCTGGACCGACCCGGCGGCGTTGAGCGAAGTCTCGTGCAAGAACTTCTACCCGGCCGGCTACAACGTCAGCCACTACTGTAACGAAGAGTTCGACCAATTGGTCAGCGACGCCACCGCCGAACCCGATGCCGCCAAACGCATGGCGATGTTCCACCAAGCCGAAGAGATGTTCGTCGCCGACCTGGGCTACATGACCATGTTCTGGCCGCTCCGTTACCATGCCGTCAGCAGCAAGGTCTGCGGCTACAACAACCATCAAATCTCGGAACCGTGGACGGAGATGTATCCGAATAAGTGGTATTTGGCACAGTAGGAGATGACAAGGTGACAAGGTGAGGGGGTGACAGGGCGACAGGGTGAAGGGATGATGGAATGTACTGGAAACTATGTAACCTTTTGGCACAAAAAAGCCGAGAGATTTACTTTCTAACTCATCCAGTCTCGCGGAGTCACCTTGTCACCCTGTCACCCCTTCACCTTGTCTAACCAAAGGAAACAGCTATGACCAAAGTACGCGTCGGTATTGTCGGGGCGGGGCCGATTGGGGGGCTGGGGCGGCGAGAGAGTTCGCACGCAGCGGCCTATCGGCGCTGTGCGGATGCCGAATTGGTGGCGGTGGCGGACATTAACCCGACACGGCTACAGCAGTTTGGCGAGGAATGGGAAATTGCGCCGGAAGAGCGGTATGCCACGGCGGCAGAGATGTATGCCCGCGCCGGGTTGGATATTGTCAGCGTGACGACCCATAATCTCTATCATCACCAACCGGTGATCGAGGCGGCGGAGGCGGGCATGAAGATCATCATGGTCGAAAAGCCGATTGCGATTAGCGTCGAGTGGGCGCGCAAGATGGTGGACGCCTGTGAACGCCACGGTTCCCGCTTGATTGTTGAGCATACGCGGCGCTTTTTGCCCCACTTTCGCAAGCTGCGCCGGATGATCGCCGAGGGCGCGGTCGGGCAGATTAAAACGGTCAGCGTCGAAGGCTGTCGTCCACTGCTGCACAACGGCACGCACAATGTTGACCTGGCCTTCTATCTCTGTGGCGCCGAGCCGCAACGGGTGAGCGGTTTTCTCAACACCGAAGAGGTGGCCGATCCGGGCGGCGGCGGCATCATCACCTGCACCAACGGCGTGCGCATCTTTGTCAACTGTGTGGCCGAGCGCCGCGAATGGTTTGACCAGGTGATCATTAGTGGCACGGGTGGTCGATTGCAGTGGAGCGAACGCACCAGCGTCTGGAGCTACGGTCCGCTGGTCGATAAACCGGGCGCGCCCTACAACGCCGAGTATGACCTGCAACCCATCCCCGACATGCCTACCAGCTTTGACGCCACCAGTTTCTTCTACTGGGCCGCGCGCGAAAGCATCGACTGCCTGCTGGAAGATCGCGAAAGCGTCTCCACCGGTCGCGATGGCCTCAAAGCGCTGGAAGCGATCACCGCCATGCACATCTCCCACCACACTGGCGCCTGGGTGCCAGTGCCGCTGGCGCCGGGGTTGGATCAGGTGGAGATTCGGTCGACGGGGAAGTGAGTGGGTAGTTGGTTTGATGATGTCACAAGCGCGTTCTACGGCATGAACCGTAGGCGCTGCTTGTAGCTGCGCAAGTTTGGGGTCATGGTTCAATCGGAATTCA
The DNA here is from genome assembly GCA_021405325.1 of Caldilinea sp. CFX5. The sequence continues at coordinate 61,844 of QWII01000006.1, forward strand.
GGGGCTTGCCACCCATCTTCCGGGAAGGTTAAACCGGACGATCCTGTCGACAGAACCGACCTTCCCGGAAGATTCCATTGTCAACTCCTCCGCTTTCGGTTAAACCGGGGTCATTAGAGAACGTGCGGCTACAAGCACGCACCTACGCTATAAAGTAGCATTGTTGCTGTAGTCGATTTGATGACCAACCAACTGACCAACTAACCAACTAACAGGAGAAGTATCATGAACCAGTATATCCTACGCCGCATCATCCAAGCGCTGCCGGTCGTGTTGGGCATAACGATTGTCACCTTTACCTTTATTGAACTGGCGCCGGGCGATGCGGTGATGGCGATGATCCTGGCCGATATGCAGAGCGGGGGACGCACGGTGCAGATCGATGTGGAGGCGATGCGCAAGCAATTTGGCCTCGATCAACCGGCGCCGGTGCGCTATGTGCGCTGGTTGGGTGAATTGTTGCAGGGTAACATGGGCGTGCGGCTGCGCAGCAAAATTCCGGTGGCGACAGAGATTGCGCGCCGCTTGCCCGCCACCCTGGAGTTGATGGGCTTTGCGCTTTTGATCGCCATTGTGGTGGGCATTCCGCTGGGCGTTATTTCAGCGGTGCGCCAATATTCATGGCTCGACTATCTGTTGACGGCGGGCACCTTTTTAGGGGTGGCGATTCCTTCCTTTTTTGCCGCCATTGCCGCCATCTATATTTTTTCCTTAAAACTCGGCTGGTTTCCCACCAGCGGCTATTCGACGCCGGGGCAAAATTTTGGCCTGTTCGGCTGGCTCTTCAACCATGTCCAATATTTGATCATGCCGGCCACCATTTTAGGACTGGAAAGCATCGCCGGCATCAGTCGCTACATGCGCGCCAGCGTCTTGGAAGTGCTGCGCTTGGACTATGTGACCACGGCGCGCGCCAAAGGCTTGAACCGTTCCATTGTCTTAAGCCGCCATGTCTTGCGCAATGCCCTGCTGCCGATTATCACCATTATCGGGCTGCGGCTGCCGGGGCTGCTGGGCGGTGCGCTGATTATCGAAACCATGTTCAACTGGCCGGGCATGGGCATTCTCTACATCGACGGCGTCAACACCCGTGACTTCCCGCTGATTATGGGTATGACCCTGGTCTCGGCCATTACGATTGTGGTCAGCAACTTGATCACCGATGTGGCTTATAGCTTTGCCGATCCGCGGATTCGGTATGAGTAGCGGGCTAATTGTTAATGGAAAACAATTAACGATTAATTATTTTCCACGAGGTATTGCTTAGTTGGTTGCTGAATAGGGTAAATAGGTTGTTGTATGATTGCGAAACAGAGCATCTCTTCGGGGATGATGACAGGGATAAGTGATAGCCCGCGGGTGCGCTGGCGGGTGTGGCGGCGCTTTTTGCGCCATCGGTTGGCGGTGGTCAGTGCGCTCTTTCTGTTGCTGATGATCTTGCTGGCGTTTCCCTTGGCGCCGCTGGTGACCGCCGCCGACCCGGATCGGATTGACCTCAAGGCGATTGGCAAGCCACCCAGCCTGACCCATCCCTTTGGCACCGATTTGACCGGGCGCGATCTCTGGAGCCGGCTGGTCTATGGCGGGCGGGTCTCGCTGTCGGTGGGGGTCGTCGCGGTGTCGATCTATGTGACGTTGGGGGTGCTGCTGGGCAGTTTGGCCGGCTACTACGGCGGACGGGTTGATAATTGGATCATGCGTTTTACCGAGGTGGTGATGGCCTTCCCGACGCTGATTATTTTGATTACGATCGTCGCCATTGTCGGCCCTGGTCTCTTTAATTCGATGATTGCGATTGGGCTGATCGGCTGGACCGGCATTGCGCGCCTGGTGCGCGGTCAGATCCTCTCCCTGCGGGCAATGGATTTTGTCACTGCCGCACGAGCCGTCGGCGCGCCGCAGGCGCGCATTTTGCTGCAACATATCCTGCCCAATGTGGTCGCCCCACTGATTGTGGCCGCCACTTTTGGCATTGCCGGCGCCATCCTCACTGAGGCCGGGTTGAGCTTTTTGGGCCTGGGTATCAAACCGCCGACGCCCAGTTGGGGCAACATGATCAACGAAGCGCAACAGTTGACCGTCATCGAAAGCAAACCGTGGATCTGGCTGGGGCCGGGCTTGCTGATCACCCTCTCAGTGCTGGCAATCAACTTTATCGGCGACGGGCTGCGCGATGCCCTTGACCCGCGTATGACCCTGGATTAAGCCACAGTTTTGGTAACTGCTCAGCGCCTCGCCAGTCACGGACCGGCCAGGCGCTGAGCAGTTACCAGTTTTTATGCAATTGACAACCGTACAAGTGTCATCTATACTAAATTTGTAGAATAATACGATGATTCCCTATGCTTTCTCCATTCCATCCTACGGCGCGGACCAGAAAGCGACCTTTATCTCCTGGAACAATGTTACTGTTGGGTACTCATGAAAATCGAAGAGGAGTTTGATATGGAAAAACTAACACGGCGTGATTTTCTTCGTATCTCTTCCACGATGGCAGCCGGCGGCCTGCTGGTTGCCTGTGCGCCGGTCGCCACACCCGCCGGCGAGAGTGCGGCGCCGGCCGCCGGCGCGGCAACGACGGCGGGGGAAAGTGCGCCCGCGGCGGCCGGCACACAAGTGTTGCGCAAGCGGGTGCCTAATCCCTTTACCAATATTTTGCCCCACAAGGCCGGTGGTGAGGACCGTGATCAAGTCTACTATGCCTTTGCCCCGCCCTACTGGCTCACGCCCAGCGGTGGCGTCGAACCCGGCTTTGCCCTCAGCCACACCGTGAGTGACGATCAACTCACCTGGACGATCAAACTTGACCCGGCAGCGGTCTTCTCCAATGGCAAGCCGATCACGGCGCAGGCGGTCAAACAGTGCTGGGAATGGGGCATGATGCCTGACAATGCGGTCTCATGGGGCGGCTCCTATCTGCTGCTAAAACCGGTGACCGGCGCCATTAACATTTGGGAGGGTAAGGCGACCACAGCCGATGGCTTTGTAGCAGTGGATGACCAAACGCTGGAGATCAAATTTAATTCTATTCCCTACGGCTGGGAAGGTGCACTGTCACAGCACTATTTGGGGGTCTTTGACGCTGAAGAGGCGATTGCCAAGGGTGAAGAATTTCTGACCAACCCGGTCACCTCCGGTCCCTATTTGATCAAGCTCGATGCCGGTACCGGCGTTTGTACGTTGGAGCGCAACCCCCAATGGTGGCGGGAGGCGCCCAACATTGAACGCTATGAGACGGTGGTGATCAACGATGACCAGGCTGCGCTAATTGCCTTTGAGAATGGCGAGGTCGATCTGTTGATGGCCTGGTTCCAGTTGGTACAGGCCGCCAAAGATCAATTCCCTGAACTGATGCACGAAACGGGGGCGACGCCGGGCGCCTGGTTCCTGGATGTCAACAGCGGTTTGGCGCCCACCGATGATGTGTGGGTGCGCCGCGCCCTGCTCCATTCGATCGACCGGCGCGCCGCGGTAGAGCAGTTGAGCGCCGGTTCGATCAACCCGATTGATAGCATTATGAATAACATCTTCCCCTGCTTTAACCCCGACCAGACCATTCCCTATGATCCCGACCTGGCGCGCGAGGAATTAGCCAAGTCGAGCTATGGCAGCGCCGACAAGGTGCCGGTAATTCGCGCCTATTATCCCGCCGGGCGCGCCTTGTGGGGCGACTTCCTCACCTTTTTCCAGGATCAGTGGTCACGGGAACTGGGATTGAAAGTAGAGGTTTCCGAATGGCAAGGGCCGCGACCGGACGACTGGAACCTCTTCCGCGCCAGCTTTGGCGCCTCGATCCCCGATGAATCATACTACCTGACCCAAATGTTCGGCTCCACCGGCGCCCAGGCCACCGTCAACAAGGCCAGCACACCGGAGTTGGATGCCATCTTTAGCCAGGCCGACACCATGCATCCCTCACAGCAGGCCGAACGCTGCGAACTCTATCGCCAAGCCGAGACTATGGTGCTGGAAGACGGCAAAAACATCCCCCTGGGCACCACCAATATCTTTATGGTGATCCAGCCGTGGGTGAAGTGGGACGAAGCCTCCTTCCCGTGGCCCTATCTGCTCAACTGGAGTCAGTGGCGGGTGGAGAAGGCGTAAAAATGGGTAATGGATAACGGTTACTGGTTAATGGTGTCGTGACTATTTGCCATTAACCAGTAACCGGAAACGAATAGAAAAGCAATGCTGAAGTATACTCTAATCCGTTTTGTACAGACGATTCCAACCATCTTGGGCGTGATCTTTTTGACCTTTCTGCTGGGTTTTTATGGCCCTGGCGACCCGTTGCAATATCAGTTCGGGGAGCAACTGCCGCCGGACCCGGCGGCACTGGAACGGCTGCGCGAAGCCTATGGGCTGAACCGCCCCTTTCTGGTGCAATTTGGCGATTATGTGTGGGGACTGCTTCAGGGTGATCTGGGCAAATCGCTGGTGGTCTTTCGCAACCTGTCGGTGAGCAAGATGCTGATGGAACGCCTAACGATCTCTATGCAGTTGGGCGCCGTCTCTACCCTGTTGTTGGCGTTGCTGGGCATCCCGTTGGGCATTTTGGCCGCCTACAAACACAATTCCTGGCTCGACTACGGCATTGTGAGCGCGTCGGCGCTAGTGCAAACGGTGCCGGTCTTTGTGCTGGCGCCCGTTGCCATGTTGATCTTTTCGGTGCAACTCCGGTGGGTGGACAAGGTGATCGGCTGGGGCGGCATCTTTGACCAGCGGGTGATCTTACCGGTGTTAATCCTGGCGATCAATCCCCTCCTGGGGGTCATCCGCCAAATGCGTTCGGCGGTGTTGGAAGAGCTAGGCGAAGATTATATGCGCACGGCGCGCGCCAAAGGCATCCACGAACGGGGCGTCCTCTGGCGTCATCTGCTGAAAAATGCCTTGACGCCGATTGTGACCACCCTGAGCTTTCGTCTGGGGGGCATCCTCACCGGCGCCTTTTTCATTGAGGCGATCTTTGGCATTCCCGGCTTTGGTGAGCAAGGCGTGCGCGCCATTCAATCCTTTGACTATCCATTGCTCATGGGCACTACGCTGGTCGGCGCCGGCTTTATTATCGCCGCCAACTTTATCGCCGATATTTTGTACGCCCTGCTCGACCCCCGTGTGCGCCAACGCATTCTCGCCTAGCGCAATACCCAACCCCGTGATACGTGATACGTGATAGGTGATGCGTGATTTTACACGCAACACGCAACACGCATCACGTATCACGTATCACGCAATTCAGAAATTTTCGAGGGAGTCTTTGTGGCAAATACCATCTTCGCCAAGGGGGTTGCACCGATCAAGGAAGAGCGTCTGCGCCCGCCGCGCAGCCTGTGGGGCGACGCCTGGCGGCGGCTCCGGCGCAACCGGCTGGCGCTCTTTGGCTTGAGCGTGATGCTCTTTTTCCTGATCGTCTCCTTTGTCGGCCCCTTGCTCTCCCCCTATGATTATACACAGACCGATCTGACGGCGGCCAAGCAAGGCCCGTCCCTGAGCCACTGGTTCGGCACCGATACGTTGGGGCGCGATGTCCTGACGCGTGTCCTCTACGGGGGGCGCACGGCGCTGCTGGTCGGGTTGATGGTGGTTCTGGTCAGCACCGGGTTGGGCATGTTTTTGGGGGGGCTGGGCGCCTATCTGGGGGGCCGTGTCGACAGTTTCATTATGCGCCTGGCCGACATCTTCATGGCCTTTCCCGGTCTGCTCCTGGCGCTCTTTATTGATGCCACGGTCAAAAAGCCGGTGGCGGAAGCAATGTACAGGCTCTATGAGCAGACGGGCTATGAAATCTTCAACAATCGGGCGGCGTTGGACTATCTGATTGTTCTGGGCGCCCTGGCGCTGGCGAGTTGGCCCTACCCGGCGCGCCTGATTCGCGGCCAGATTTTGTCGGTGCGCGAGGAGGATTTTGTGCTGGCGGCGCGCGCCGTCGGCGTCCGCACCGGTCACATTCTACGTCGGCATATTATCCCCAACACCCTGGCGCCGATGATTGTCTCCATGTCAGCCGGTTTTGGCGGCGCCATGTTGGCCGAAGCCTCGATCAGCTATCTGGGGCTGGGCATTCAACCGCCGGGCGCCAGTTGGGGCAAGATGATCAGCGAGGCCCAGGTGACCTGGCGCCAACACCCGCACTTGATCATTATGCCCGGCATGGTCTTGTCGATCATTGTCTTTGCTGCCAATACCTTGGGCGATGGGCTGAATGATGCGCTCAACGTCCGTCAACGGTAAACGCCACCGCGAGGCAACCTATGCAAACCATCTTATTTCTCGACAACTGGCTCATTGAAAAGCAGATCTGCCTGGAGCGGATCTGGCATCAGCCGCGCTTTGTCAAAGAGCTTTTCGACGACTTTCACCCCCGTGTGCTGGGCTATTCGGGCTATGACACCGTCTTTTATGACGAACGCCTGGGCAAGTATGTCATGTATGTCGCCGTCTATCCGCCCGAAGCGGACCCTGGCACTTTTGTCGTCCGCCTGCAAACCGATGATCCCTACCACTGGCCCAATCCGATCTATGATGCAACGATAACGCCGGCCTGGAAAGGCTTTCAGGATGTGGTTGTCGATGAGCAGGGCGAACGCTTTTGGGCCGTCTACAACCGCACTTTGCACGGCGCCCCCCACGCCGACCGGGGCTATTTGATGACGACCTACCACCCGAACCGCGCCGTGCGCAGCAGCGTCTTTGGCTTTTCCCCGGACGGGTTGCGCTACAAAATTGAATATGAGCGCCCTTGGCAAAATTCACGCAGCGATACCTGGTGCGGCTGGCTCTGGAATGCCCGCGCCGGCTTCTACCAGATTATCACCCGCCCCGTCCATGTGGACCGGCGCATTGCCACCGTCACTACCACTGACTGGCAGCAGTTCACCCCGCCGCAAACGTTGCTCCAACCCGACGCCTTTGACCTGCCCGGCGCCGAATTCTACTCCATGCCCGTCATCCCCTACGAAGACCTTTTTATTGGCATGGTGCATTTGATGAACCCCGACACCTTTGAGGAGCGGCGGGTCAAGATGGGCGGACGGGTGCAAACCCAACTGACCTACAGCTACAATGGCCTCAACTGGTATCGCACTGTGCGTCAGCCCTTTATCGCCACCCGCGACTATGGCTTGCTGGGCGGCGGACAGATCTACGGCATGGAACTGTTGCGCACCCGTGATAACAAATTGTTGATCTTTTCCTCCGCCTCGTTGGGAGAACATGCTGCTTATCCCGATATGCAAAAAGCCGGGCTGGATACGCGCGGTTTCTTTGGTATGACCCTGCACGAGTTGCGGCTGGATGGCTTTTGTGCCATGAAGACTTGGGGCAAAGATGGGTTGCTGCGCACCAAAACTATCATCCCCCAAGCCGCCGACCTGAGTCTTAACGTGCGCACCACCAAACACACCGCGGTACGTGTGCAACTGCTCGACGGCGAAAGCGGTCAGCCCATCCCCGGCTACACACTGGATGAGGCGATTCCGATTAGCGGGGATCACCTCTTTGCCCAGCCGCGCTGGCAGGCGCACACCGACTTGCGCGAGCTGGTCGGCAAGCCGATCCGCCTTGAGATCGCCATGCGCGAGGCTGAGGTCTTCGCCATTCGCGTCGATTGTCAACTCTATGTCGGCACCGAGCCGACGGCGGGGGTATAGCCCTGTGGAGCTACTCCATGAAGCGCACCGGGGGATTTGCGGCAAGCAAGGGAAAATCTACTTTTCTCTCCTAAACTCAACCGTTCCTACGGGACGAAAGCGCACGCACCTTGTACGCTATCAGCCGGTCTTACGCTAAATAATAGAACGATAGACTAATGAACACGTTGAGCCGTGAGCAAATTGTGAATGAGCTATATCGCCTGGGGCTGGGCGCTGGGCAGATCGTCTTTGTTCACAGTTCGCTCAGTAGCCTAGGCCATGTGCAAGGTGGGGCGGCGACGGTGGTTGATGCCTTTCTGGCCGTGTTAGGCGTGACGGGAACGCTGGTTGTCCCGACCTTCACCTTTGCCCACGGGCGCGCTGAGGAACCCATCTTCGACCCATACCACGACCGGTCGGAGATGGGCGCGATTACGGAGGCAGTGCGCACCCGCCCCGGCGCGCGACGGAGTTGTCATCTGTTGCATGGCGTGGCGCGCTATCGGCAAGACCCGCTGCTCTTTGTAAAGACGGCGCCTGATTATCACCCCATCAGTGGCGGGGTGGTGACGGGGGAGTTGTACAAGGAAAAAGTGGTGGTTGTGCCGGAACAGGTCTGCCATTTATGAAAACATGATTTGTATTTCGCCTTCGGCCAACAAACCGGCTTTTTTTAGTTGCTTAAGCAAATTCGTCAAACGAATCGAACTGATTCCTTCATGTTTACAATAGTCGATAGCTCTACTATCGTGACTAACGAAGGTGAAGTTAACGCGACGACATAGTGCAATCGCCTGTGCCTCGCCATCACCGAATTTCCTTGGCAATGCACGCATGAATTGCCGGTCAATTTGCGTCAAAGACAATACTGGTAATTTACCTGTGCGAATCCATTGCACCACATCTGTCAAATATTTGACGCCATTGTCTAAACCAGTTTCTAACTCACGTTGAATCGCAGGCGTAATATAGATATAACCGACTGAAAGGTGTAACAATAAGTCAAGTCGATTGATTCTGGCGAAACGGGTTACCACATTTGTATCAAAAATATAGTTATTGGGGATGGGGGATGTTGAAACCAGCATAAATCAGCTTTTCTTCTTCTTCTTGCTCATCAGCCGTTCCTGGCCCGGCAGCCATAAACGGGATTTTGAGTTCTCTTAGTCTTTCTTCAAAGACAACATAGTTCAACCCGGCGATCTGTGCCGCTCTCCCCGTACTGATTTGACCGTTTGTATAAAGGTCGATCGCAATGTTCCAACGAAGCTCAGGAGCAAGTTGCACCAACCAGGAATCGAGGGCGCGATAGATCAATTCGTCTAATGATGAAAATTTACCGACACGTAATGCTGCTTCAAATACCGGAAGCCATTCCCGCTCCGGTTCTGCAACCGATGTTTTTGGATCAAGTGTAACCGTAGTCATAATGCCTCCTCTATGGGGTTTAGTATATCACCAAAGGTGGCAAATTGGAAACTAATCGTGGAGAATTCTATGATCAAAAACAGCTTCACCAAAGGCCCGGAAGGCTGGTGCGCCTATGACTATCACGCCAGCATTGTGGCTGACGGCCAGAATATCTTTATCCTGGCGACTTGGGTTAAAGGGGGCGGCGTCAACGGGGGCAACTATATCTGGGTCGATCATCGCCGGTGGAGCGCGGACACGCCGGAAAAGCCGCTCTCGATCCTGCCGCTGCTCCACTATCGCAACTGGGTGGACGCCGACCCGGTCGATCTGCGCGGTTGTGAAGTCTCCGTCTACCTGCGCGGGGACAACCTGCGGCTCGACGGCGCGACCTGCTATTTCTGGGTCAACGCGCCCGGCACCCGTTGGCACTACACCGCCCAGCCACTCACCATCAGCGAAGGCGCCTGGGCGACCGAACCGCAACGCTTTACCTTGCACGACGATGAACGTTTGTGGCATCGCAGTTGGGCCGCCAACCCCGCCACCGCGCTCTCGTTGACCGACATGCTGGGCAATGCGTTGAGTTACGGCTTCTCCTTCGTCGGCTTCACCAGCGAAGTCAGCGGACGATTGTCGCTGGCGGAGTTTGAGATTAAAGGAAGATAGTTGGTTCGTTGGTTGGTTCGTTGGTTGAGCCTGTCGAAACCAACGAACCAACCAACGAACCAACTATATCAAAACAATAGGAGTACCCACCATGAATGAGAAACTAGCCATTCACGGCGGCGCGCCGGTGCGCACGCAGCCGTTTGGCCCCACCCATGACTTTGGCGAAGATGATATTGAAGCGGTGTCGGACGTGTTGCGCACGGGCAAGATTGGCAAGGGCAGCCGCGTGGCCCAGTTTGAACGGGAATTCGCCGCCAAGCATGGGGTCAAACACGCCATTGCCATCAACTCCGGCACCTCGGCCATGCACCTCTGTGTCGCTGCCATCAACCCAGACCCCGGCGATGAGATCATCGTCACCCCCTGGACTTCGGGGGGCAGCCTCATCGGCGCGCTGCTGCACAACTGTGTGCCGGTCTTTGCCGATATTGACGACACCTACACCCTCGACCCCAAGGATGTCGAAGCCAAGATCACCCCGCGCACACGAGCCATCATCGCCGTCCATCTCTTTGGCAATCCGTGTGATATGACAGCGTTGCGGGCCATTGCCGAGCGCCACAAGATCTTCCTGATCGAAGATTGCTGTCAGGCGCACTTTGCCGAATATCAAGGGCAGGTGGTCGGCACCTTTGGCGCCATCAACGGCTACAGCTTTGGCGGCAAACACCTTTCGGCGGGGATGGGTGGGGCAGTCTTGACCAACGATCCGGTATTGTGGGAGCGAGCGATCCTCTTTGGCGATGCTGCGTTGCCGCGCGCCAATGGCCCCTATGCCGGCCGCCCCTACGCCAACTATTTTCTGGCCCCCAACTATCGCATCAACGACCTGATCGGCGCCGTGTTGCTCACCCAACTGCAAAAGGTGGATGGCTATATTGAACGCAAAATCCACGCCGCCCAGCAGATCATGGCGCAGATCAGCGACATGGAAGAGATCACGCCGCAGCGGGTGCGCCCCGGCGATCGCAACACCTACTGGGTGCTGGGCTTTACCCTCGACACTAACCGCCTGGGCTGCAACGCCTGGGAATTTACCGACGCGCTCAACAAAGAGGGCATTCCGGCCGGTGGCCCTTATCTGGGCACTGGTCGCGAAGGGCCGCTCTACCGCAACCCCTTCCTGGCCGAGCCGAATTGTTATGGTCGCACGCGATTCCCATTTGACTACGGACGGGAAAAACCGGTAGACTATCGGCAGGTTGAATGTCCCTATGGCGAGGCGCTCATGACACGCGGTTTTAACATTGCCATGCTCCCCTCGTTTGACGAAGAAGACATTAGCGACATTGCCCACGCCATCCGCAAAGTGGCGACCCATTTTCTCAAAACGAAATGAGCTTAACGATGACGCGATCGATCCTTGTGGTGGGGGCTGGCATGGCCGGGTTGGTGGCCGCCGTGCAAGCCCAAGAACTGGGGGCGCAAGTCACGCTGGTGGAAAAAGGCGACGCGCCCGGCGGTTCGCTGGCCATGTCGGGCGGGACACTCTGGTGCGCCAAAAGTATTGACGACCTGCGCCGCCTTGTCCCGCGTGGCGATCCCGTGTTAGGACGTGTCTTGGTGGAGGAGTATCCGGCCGGGGTGCAATGGCTCCAGCAACTTGGCGCCACGCTCACCGCATTGCCCTCTCTGCCCGATCGCCTGGTCTACTTGATGGAGCCAAATCCACGCGCCTTTGTCCAGCAGATGGTGAACCGCTTTCTGGCGCAAGGGGGGCGCTTGTTGACCAACAGCCCTGGCGTGCGCCTTTGCACCGATGAAGCGGGTGCGGTCAATGGCTTGGTGATACGCGGGGCGGACGGCAAACAGCAGCGCCTGCACGCCGATGCCGTGATTCTGACCACCGGCGGCTTTCAAGGCAACCCTGATCTCACTGCCCGCTACTTTGGCCGCTGGGCCGACCGGTTGGTGTTGCGCGCCACCGCGCACAGCACCGGCGACGGCTTGCTCATGGGCCAGGCCATCGGCGCAGCGACCAGCCGGGCCATGAGCAGCTTTTACGGCCACCTGATTCCAGCCCCGCCCGCCGTGGTGCCAATCAACGATTTTATTGCCTACACCCACTACCACAGCGAACAGGCGCTCCTGGTCAACTTACAAGGCGAGCGCTTTACCGACGAGTCGCTGGGTGATGAGACCAATTGTCAGGCCGTTGCCCGCCAACCGGAGGCATTGGCCTTTATCCTCTACGACGAGACTGTTTACCGAACTTTTGCTGTGCGCCCCGCCGGCGGTGGCGCCCGCGCTTCTGACACCTTTTACGAATCACAAGCACTGGGCGCCCCGTCCGCCCAAGCGCAGACCCTTGCCGAATTGGCGGCTGCGTTGGAGCGCTTGGGCGTCTATGGCCCCGGCGTCCTGGCGACCATCGACGAATTCAATGCTGCGGCGACGGCAGGGCGCGCCGGTCACTTGCGGATTCCCCGGCGCGCCAAAGCCAATCCGCTGATTACACCCCCTTTCTACGCCTTGGGTTTGACACCGGGCATCACCTTTACGCTGGGCGGCTTGTCGATCAATGCCGCCGCCCAAGTGCTGGACAGCAGCCACCGCCCCATGCCTGGTCTCTACGCCGCCGGGGCCGATGCCGGCGGCATTCACAACGAGCAATACGCCGGCGGCCTCTGTTTGGGCCTGGTCTTTGGCCGGCGCGCCGCCAAGAACGCTGTCAGTTCTAGCAATTAAGAGGGTTGGTTGGTTCGTTGGTTGGTTCGTTGGTTGAGCCTGTCGAAACCAACGAACCAACCAACGAACCAACCCATAAGATCCAATTGATCCAAAAACCTTTACTGCGTCATAACAGGAGTATTATTATGGAATATCGACAACTCGGCCGGAGCGATCTCAAAGTCAGCTCGATTGGTTTGGGCGCCGTCACTTTTAGCCGCGAGATCGACGAGGCGACGGCCTTTACCATCATCGATCATGCGCTGGATCGGGGCATCACCCTGATCGACACCGCCGAAGCCTACAACAAAGGTGGGTCGGAGACGGTTGTGGGGAGTTGGATCAAGCAGAGTGGCAAGCGCAATCAAGTGGTATTGGCGACGAAGCTGATCCCGCCGTTAACCGCCGAACGGATTCCGCAGGCGGTCGATGCCAGTCTACGCCGCTTGCAGACCGATGTGATCGACCTCTACCAGATCCACGCCTTTGACAAAAACACGCCGCTGGATGAAGCGCTGGCCGCGTTGAGCAAGCTCGTCGATCAGGGCAAGGTGCGCTATTTGGGGTGTAGCAACTTTGCGGCCTGGCAACTGTGCAAGGCGCTCTGGCGGGCCGAAGTACAGGGTCTGCATCGCTTGGAATCGATCCAGCCCAACTACAACCTCGCCATTCGCGACATTGAAGCCGAAGTGCTGCCTCTCTGCGCCGACCAGCAGATTGGCGTCATCTCGTACAGTCCGCTGGGCGCCGGTTTTCTCAGCGGCAAATATAGCAAGAGTTGGACCGCACCGGCAGGGAGCCGCTTTGACATCATCCCCGACCACTGGGCGATCTATGAAAATCCCACTTCCATGAATCGCATGGAAAAGCTGCGCGCCAAAGCCGCCGAGACGGGCCGCTCGATGGTGCAACTGGCGCTGGCCTGGGTGCTGGGACAACCGGGCATTACCACGACGCTGATTGGCGCCCGCAATACCACTCAGGTCGATCAGGCGTTTGCGGCTGCCGCCGCCGGTTTGTCGCCAGAACTGCGTGCGGAGCTGAGCAGTTGGTGAACCGGGGTGTAGACATGGTGCAAAAAAGTAATCCTCATACAGAAGTGATCATTCGCCCTGAATCGCCTTTGCACCCGAAATTGACGCCGATTTTTATGGCCAAAGAGGCCCACTCGGCGTCACTCTATCCGGCGGAGAGCAACTTTGCCTTTAACCCTGCCCAGCTAGATAAACCCAATATCCTCTTTTTGGTGGCGGAACGGCGCAATGGCGATGGCGAGAGCGACTTTGTCGGTTGCGGCGCTTGTGTCAACTATGGTGACTATGGCGAGATCAAGAGCATGTGGGTCAACGAAGATGTGCGCGGGCAGCGGATTGCCGAACGGCTCTTGCAGATATTGGAAGATCATCTGCGCCGCCAGGGCTTGACCGTGGCCCGGCTGGAAACCGGCGTGATCAGCCACAGCGCGCTGCGACTCTATGGGCGTATGGGTTATCAACGGTGCGACCCCTTTGCCGATTACCCTGACGACCCGCTCTGTATCTTTATGGAAAAGGTGTTGTAGACCCGCAAGGGGCGGTTGCCTTCTAGGCGCCTACAAGATATTTATTTCTTTGAAGACGCCTAAGCCCCCTGCGGGGCTTCAGTCTGTTCATCCAGGAGGGAGCGCACCTTCTGCGCCAGGGCGGTTGGCGTAAAGGGTTTTAGCAGGAGCTGGATCTTGCCGCCTTTGACCTGGGCGCCCAGGTGTACGCTATCGGTATAACCGGACATGTAGAGAATTTTTGTTGTGGGCTGCTGACGGACAATCTGTTCGGCCAGCACCCAGCCGTTCATCTCCGGCATGACAATGTCCGTCAGCAACAGGTGCAATGGTCCGGCATGGGTCACACTGATCTGCAACGCCTCGATCCCATTGGCTGCTTGGAGTATGGAATAACCACAGGACTTCAATACTTCACTGGTAAAGTTACGGACGGTATCTTCGTCTTCCACCAACAGCACGGTCTCATCCCCTAGCGGTAGATCGGCGGGGTGCAACACCTGTTCCGTATCCGTCACATGCCCGTGGACTGCGGGTAGATAGATGGTAAAGGCGGCCCCTTGATTCACTTCACTTTCCACCGTAATATGGCCGTTGCTCTGTTTGATGATGCCATAGACGGTGGCTAACCCTAAGCCGGTGCCTTTGTCGCGCGCTTTGGTGGTGAAAAAGGGTTCAAAGAGATGGGCCTTGACCTGTTCTGTCATGCCGCAACCGGTGTCGCGCACGGTCAATACGGCGTAGAGTCCCGGTTGCAGATTAGGCAAGCGCAACGCCTGCTGCTGCGTGAGAATGAGATTGCTGGTTTGCAGCGTGATCGCCCCACCATCGGGCATGGCGTCGCGCGCATTCACGGCCAGGTTCAGCAGCACCTGTTCGATCTGGCCGGCATCGGCGCGCACCGCCGTCAGCGTTGGGTCCAGTGCAGTGATGATCTGGATATGTTCACCGAGCAGGCGGCTAAACATCTGCTCCATATTGAGGACCAGGTGATTCAAATTCAAAACACGCGGTTGCACCATTTGGCGCCGGCTAAAGGTGAGCAACTGACGGGTTAAGGCCTCGGCCCGTTTGCCCGCGGTTTCAATCCGCTCCAGGTATTTCCGCCAGTTGGGACCTGGTTCTTTGTTACTCAACAAGAGGCTGCTGTAACCATTGATGACCGTCAGCATATTGTTAAAGTCATGGGCAATGCCGGCGGCCAGTTGACCAATCGCCTCCATCTTCTGCACCTGGCGCACCTGTAGTTCGCTGGCGCGCACCCGTTCTTCGGCCAGCCGCCGCTCGGTAATATCGCGAAAGACCAGGACAACCCCTGTGCAATTTCCCTGGTCATCCAGAATAGGGGAGGCGCTGTCATCAATCGGAATTTCCCGCCCATCACGGGTAATTAGGAGCGTATGATTGGCCAGCCCAACGACGATCCCTTCCTGTAGCACGCGTGCCACAGGATTTTCGGCCGGTTGGCGCGTGGTTTCATGGATGATCTGAAAGATGTGGGCGAATGGTTGGTCCTGCGCTTCGGCCAACGGCCAGCCGGTTAACGCTTCGGCAGTCGGATTCATATAGGTGATATGACCTTGTTCATCAGTGGCGATCACGGCGTCGCCGATGCTGCGCAAGGTCGTGGCGAAACGGCGTTCGCTGGCGCGCAATTTGCGTTCGGCTTCATGTTTATAGAGCGCCATTTCAATGGTGGTGCGCAGTTCCCGCTCTTCAAAGGGCTTTAAGATGTAGCCAAAGGGTTCGGTAACGCGCGCTCGTGCAACGGTGGCGCGGTCGGCATGAGCCGTTAAATAGATCACGGGGAGCAAATGGCGTTGACGAATCTGCTCGGCCGTGGCAATGCCATCCAGCGCACCCTGTAAACGAATGTCCATCAGGATTAAATGGGGCTGCGTTTCCGCCGCCAGTTGTATGGCGCGCGCCCCCGTTGCGGCAATACCGGCAACCTGGTAGCCTAAAACCGTCAACTGTTGTTCCAAGTCTCTGGCCACCAGAATCTCATCTTCCACAATCAGGATACGTGTCGCCATCATCTCGCACACCTCTGTCTGGTTACTTAAATCACATTGTTGCATTATAACCTATCGCTCAAAGAGGATAGTAAAAGCGGCGCCCGCTGTCCGTGTCACGGTGAGTTCACCGTTGAGTTGCAAGGTTAGATCATGAACGAGCCGCAACCCCAACGATTCTGTGCGGATAAGATCGAGAGCGACCGGCAGACCAACGCCATTATCGCGTACACAAAGCTGGTATTGATGGGCGGTATACGGTTGTAACGCCACCCAAACCGTCCCGGTTCGCTCATCAGGAAAGGCATACTTGATGGCATTCGAGACCAGTTCGTTGATGATCAACCCGCAAGGAATGGCTTGATCCAGATCCAGGGTGCCGCCGGCAATGGCGGTTTGTAGGCCAATCCGCTGGGGATCCACACCATAAGAACGGAAAAGATGGGCGCACAAACTATCGACATAGCGGGCAAAATCGATGCGCGCCAGATTCTCTGTGCTATAGAGTGTTTCATGCAAGAGCGCCATCGAGCGCACACGATTCTTGGTTTCGATGAAAATTTGGAGAACAGTGGTGTCTTTAATCTGCGCTGCTTGTAAGTTTAACAAACTAGTAATAATCTGCAAATTGTTTTTGACCCGATGATGGACTTCTTTGAGTAGCGCCTCTTTTTCCTTGAGCGCAGCAAGGATCTGCTGCTGTGCGCGTTTATACTCGGTAATATCATGGGCCGTACCGATGATCTGGCGTACGCGGCCATCAAAATTCCGGTGAAAGATGGTGTCACGACCGGCAAACCAGCGCCATTCGCCGTTACGATGGCGCAACTGATATTCGGTTTCAAAGACTTGACCATCCCCTGCGCCATGCCAACGGGCAAGCAATTCAGGGAAACGCGTAATATCATCATGATGCAGATGATTTGTAAAAAAGGCTGCTCCCATGCCCATAATTTCGTCGGGCGAATAGCCGAAATTCTGCCGCGCTTGATGATTGATGTAAACGTAGCGTTCTTCATCCAAATCATACACATACATCGTGTGGGGTACGGCTTCGGCAATTTTGCGGATAAAGCGTTCGGCTTCGGCCTGTTTTTGTTCAGTGATGTCCCGCACAATGGTTAGCACTTTGTCGCTATCGAGCGCAACCAGGCGCGCTTCAAAGTAATGCTCTACCCCTTGCAAGGTTAGCGGGTATTCGATCACCTGGCGTACACCTTTGGCGGCTTCATCGATGGTGGTGCGAATTCGTTGGCCGACAGGGGGCGGCAACACTTCGTCTACCGGCTTGCCCAGAAACTGGTGGACCGGCATATCATAAACGCCGGCATCTTTACTAAGCGTATCCAACAACAACCCTTCCTTGTCGGTGACAAAGACGGCGTCGGGCAAGGCATCGAGAATGGCGCGGTTTCTGGCTTCGCTCTGGCGGAGAGCCGCTTCGGTCGCTTTGCGCGTGGTAATATCCTGAATCGAGCCGGAAGCTTTCACCGGGCGGCCATGTGCCAGTTGAATTTCGCCGACTGTATGCACCCAGATCCGCCGCTGTTGGGCAGTAATCATCTCTAATTCTAAATCCCAGGGTTCGCCGGCAGCAATGCCGTGTTGCACTGCCGCCGCGATGACAGGTGCGCTCTCCGGTGCATAAAAACCGATGGCGGTTTCAATGGTGGGTTGGTAGCGCGCCGGCGTCGTATCATGAATGCGATACGTTTCATCGGTCCAGTAGAGTTTGTTGGTCATATAATCCAATTCCCAGCCGCCGACATGGGCGGCGCGGTGCGTCTGTTCCATCAGTAGCGCCAGCCGTTTCCGTTCAGTAATATCTTGAAAGGAGCCATAGGCGCGAATGGCGCGTCCCTCCTCGATTTCTACTTTGCCGACGGCATGAACCCAAATCCGTCGTTGGCGGGCCGTGATTAGCTCTAATTCAAAGTCCCACGGCGTGCCGTCACGCATGGCGCGATGCACGGCTTCATTGACAATTGGGATACTTTCGGGTGTATAAAAGGCAATCGCGCTTTCGACGGTTGGTTGATAATCGGCGGGAGTGGTATCGTGAATCCGATAGGTTTCGGCTGTCCAGAAAAGTTGGTTGGTCACAAAATCTAATTCCCACCCGCCGACCTGCGCCGCGACATGGGTTTGCTCCACCAACTGATGCTGGCGCTTTTGTTCCGTAATATCACGGGCAACCGCATAGAGTAAACCACTATCGGTCATGGCCGCCGCGCGCCAGGAGAGCCAGCGGTAGGAACCATCTTTATGTTGATAGCGATTTTCAAAATCAATCACTTCCTGTCCATTGGCGAGTCGGGTCACTTGCGCCTGCGTGGCAGCCACGTCGTTGGGGTGAATAAAAGTGAAAAAGGGTTTTGCCAGCAAGTCTGCCTTGGCAATGCCTAAGGTCTGTTCAAAAGCTGGGTTGACATAACGAAAATAGCCGTTGATGTCAGCAATACAGAGCAGATCCAGCGAGAGCCGGAAGAAATTTTGCAAGACCAATTCGGCTTGCTTACGGGCGTGAATATCCTCAATAATGCCAGTCACGCGTAGCACATGACCATCGGCGTCCCGACTGACGATCTGCGCACGATCAAGCACCCATTTCCATTCGCCACTCTTTGTGTAAACGCGGTGTTCACATTCATAATGGGATAGATGACCGGCCACATAGGCATTGAACGCCGCATCAACAATGGCAATATCATCGGGATGGATGAGTTGGTTCCACAGATCAATATGTGGTTTGATCTCTTGCAACTTATACCCCAACAAGGCAGCCCATTGCTCATTAGCGACAATTTCACCGGTGGTAACATTCCAGTCCCACACCCCATTGCGTGCGCCCTCAATCGCCAACCGAAAGCGCTCTTCGCTTGCCTGTAACGCGGCTTCGGTCTGTTTGCGTTCAATCAACTGCGCAAGACCGCCGGCCACAAAGGCCAGATTATCCAACACCGCCAGGGAAAATGGTTGCCGGACAAAAGCGGCTATCACCCCGACGACCTCACTCTCAACAATGAGGGGATAGCCGGCAAAGGCGGCAATCCCTTCGCGCTGCGCCCAGGAGCGATCACTAATGTGCGCGAGCGATAAGAGATCATTGGTGACATGGGGCAACCGTTGTTGCGCAATTTGACCAATGATGAATTGACCGACCGCAATGCGGCTGTGGGAACCGTCCAGGTGCGTGTACAAACCGGCGCTCGCCTGTAATTCGAGGAGTTGACTCGCGCGGTTGAAGGTCCAAATCCGGACAAAGGCGGCGTCAAGGTGCATCACGACCGCTTCGGCGCACTTTTGTAAAATGACCGGCAACGCATTACTTTGGGCCAGCAATGTACCCACCTCAGCACGTAAGGTGTCAAGTCGCATCCGCTCGGCCTGCAACATCTGCTCTTGTTTGTAGGCCGTAATATCCGTGACGACCCCGTCAAACCGGCGTGGTCGTCCGGCAGCATCGCGCACCAAGAGCGAACGCTGCAACAGCCAGCGCATTGTGCCATCGGGGCGGATAATGCGAAATTCGATCTGCTTTGTACCTGTTGTCTCAAGGAGTTCATAGGCTTCCAACACGAGGGGGAGGTCGGCTGGATAGATGATCTCGCGCCATAGATTGTGGTTTTGCTGAAAGGCGGCAACTGGGCGTCCATAGATTTGCTCGATGGCGGGGCTGATATAATGATAATGGCCCTGATCATAGTCGGTGGACCAAACCACCACATCCAAGCGAGCCAGCAAGTCTTGCATCAATTCCTGATTGGCTTGTAATGCAGCTTCCGCTTGTTCGTGTTTTTGCCGTTGCGCCGCCAATTGTTCGGCCATCTGATTAAAGGCGGCGCCAATGGCGACAAATTCATCGGCGCCGGATAGGGTGACGCGCGTTGTTAAGTCACCCTGAGCAAACTGATTGACGATCCCGATCAAATGGTCCACGCGTCGGTTAACGGCGATGTAAAAAATGGCAAAGATCCCAACCGCCAACGCCGAGAGCGTACCTACGGCTAAGATAAAGTTATACCAACTGCCTTCTTGCTGGCGGTGAAAGGCAAAAAGGAAAATGGTTAGTGCAAGCGAATAGACGATCCAAAACAAGGGTAGCCAATACCAAAGCGGAAAATAAAATTGTCGTCGGTCTAGAAAACGGATCATGAATGCATTCTCGTCTTT
Organism: Caldilinea sp. CFX5; assembly: GCA_021405325.1. The sequence goes on from QWII01000006.1 coordinate 81,955, forward strand.
TTATACACGCGCCGTAACGACCTAGCGCCTAGCCGGTCTATGGGCCGATGGCCTGACCGCCGGTCACGAACCGGCGCGGCGAAGGCATCATCGTTACCTTTCGCATAACATTACGTCATTTGTCTTAATGAATAGTATATGCTGCATAACATAAAATTACCATACGCTTTTTGACTGGTTTTCGTTTTCACCACACATTCACCCCATGTTCACCACACGTTGGGCTAGACGCATGACGCTTGACGACGCCTTGTTGCTGCTGGTATGATTAGAGTCATCCCGACCATGCGATCGCGATCATATTCCGCTCTTGCCTAAATCCGTTGTTGGGTTTGTGCGGCCCCCATTCTAATGATTTCTTATCTATCGCCCCCAACCGAGTAAAGGAAAGTATGATATGACAGACCCGGTATTAACCACGAAACCAATTTTAGATCGCTTTCGCCTGGATGGTCGCGTCGCCCTGGTGACAGGGGCGGGACAGGGCATTGGCCGCGGCTATGCACATGGGCTAGGGGAAGCGGGCGCCGCGGTGGCGGTGGTCGATCTCGTCGCCGAGCGAGCGGAGACGGTGGCCCATGAGTTGACCCAAAAGAGCATCGCCGCCATTGCCCTCACCGCCGATGTGACCAACGAGGAGCAGGTGGCAGCGATGGTGGCGGCGGTACTGAAAAAGTGGGGCAAACTGACCATCGGCGTCAACAATGCCGGCATCGGCCTCTGGCATGATTCGGAGACGATGACGCTGGAACAGTGGCGCCGGGTCATCGACCTTGATCTTACCTCGGTCTGGCTCTGCGCTAAACATGAAGCGCTGGCAATGTTGCCCACTGGTTACGGCAAGATCATCAGCACAGCCTCCATGTCCGGCAGCATTGTCAACACGCCGCAAAATCAGGCCGCCTACAACGCCGCCAAAGCCGGTGTGATCCACCTCACCCGCAGCCTGGCTGCCGAATGGGCCAAACGCGGCATTCGTGTCAACTGTATCAGCCCCGGCTACACGCGCACACTCCTGGTCGATGATCTGCTCAAAACGCCCGAAGGGCAACAGGTCATGCCGATCTGGATGGGGATGACGCCCATGGGGCGTATGGCCGAAGTGACTGAGTTGCAGGGCGCCGTGGTCTACCTGGCCGCCGAGGCCTCTGATTTTATGACCGGCCACGATCTCGTCGTCGATGGCGGCTATTGTACATGGTGATTAGGTAATTAGGTGTATCTATAAGTTTTAACGTAAAGACGAATTTTCAAAATTGGTCTAAACCGGTTGTCGAATTTATCTCCTCCCATTCGTCATTAGGATGTAGTGGATTTCTGTCACCCCAATCGCCAATTTGGCAGCACATTTCAGAAGAGGAGACGAAAAAATGCGTTACATGCTCTTGATCTACGGCGATGAAAGTCGCGGCGCCAATATGACCGAAGAAGAGGGCAACGCCATCATGGCCGCCTACTATGCCTATGGCGCCGAAGCCACCGCCGCTGGCATCCACCTCAGCAGCGAAGCGCTCTATGAAACAGCCCAGGCCAAAACCGTGCGCGTGCGCAATGGCAAAACGTTGGTCACGGATGGCCCTTTTGCCGAAACGAAAGAACAATTGGGCGGTTTCTATGAACTCCAGTGTCAAGATTTAGACGAAGCGATCCTCTGGGCAGGCAAGTGTCCGGGGATCCATCATGGCGCCATTGAGATTCGCCCGATTGTGGATCATGAAGGGTAAAGGTAGACAGGTACACAGGTAGATAGGTAGATAGGTAGATAGGTGCATTGGAAGGGTCGAACAACAAGGAGCGATGGTATGAAATATATGTTTCTGATCTATACGGAAGAGAGCAGCGAAAGCCAGATGAGTGCGACTGAACGGGAGGCCATGATGGCCGAATATTTTGCCTTCACCAGGGAAGCCGGCGATCACGGCGTTTTGGTGGCCGGCGATGAACTAAAGCCAACCGGCACGGCCACCACCCTGCGCTTGCGCAACAACCAATTTGCCACCACCGATGGACCTTTTGCCGAAACCAAAGAACAATTGGGCGGCTTCTATATCTTGGAATGTCAGGATATGGACGAAGCAGTTGGTTGGGCCGCCAAAATTCCCGGCGCCAAACATGGCTCCATTGAAGTGCGCCCGATTGTTAACTTCGGGTAACGCAGCCGGCAACGCACCAAAGATCGCAACGTTCGCTCCCGGCGAGTCCGTGACTCGCTCCAGCCTGTTGTGATCACCAACTCACCGGGAGTAAATAAGCCATTACCACGAAGAAAGGGAAGCGTTATGGACAATCTGGAATTGGTACAAACGCTACAGCGCCATAACTATGTGATCAAACGTCAGACCGATGGCCTGACGCACGAACAAAGCTTGCTCCAGCCTGCCATGCGCGGCAACTGTATGAACTGGGTTTTGGGCCACCTGCTCGAAGGGCGCAATGGGATTTTGCAACAATTGGATCAGCCGATTGTTTTGCCGGCGCCGGACGATGAGTTCTATAAACGCGAGTCGGCGCCGATTACTCCCACTTCCCCAGCCGTCCCGCTGCAAACACTCCTGGCCGGCCTTGATGAAGCGCTGGTGCGTATTGAGCAAAGTTTGCAGAGTATCGCCGAGGAGAAGATGGCGACCATTATCAACGAGGAACGCCAAACCACCCGGCGCGCCAGCATCAGCTTTAGCGTCTGGCATGAGGCGTACCACCTGGGGCAACTCGAATATCTCCGCCAATTGACCGGCGTCAACGACAAAGTGATCTAATAGATAAAGCAAGTAAAAGTCGGATGTAGAGCGTTAGGGTCTCGAAGAGCCTAACGCTCTGTACCAGGTCGACAACCAGATCAGCGCTACCCTGTCCGCTCATGATTGCCCTTTGTTTTCTCCGACCACCCTCGCTAAAACCCAAGCCGACTTGACCAAAGTAACTTCCCCTCAGTACAATGAACAACATATTACCTCGTTGTCCGATAACGCCAATCCCAAGAATGTAGTACAATAGCATCAATGTTTGCGAAGGGGGGAGCGGGAATGCAAGCCTATGGCCCTGGCTTTGCCCAGGTGTACAACAAACGGTGGATCGGCTTTGCCCGGCAGGTAGCGCCCTTCCTGCTGGAATTCTATGGACATCAACCCCTGGCCCAAACCAATCGACTTGTGCTGGATCTCTGCTGCGGCACAGGGCAAGTGGCGCGCTATTTTCTGGAACGGGGCTATCAGGTGGTTGGACTGGATCTCTCGGCAGCGATGCTCCACTATGCCAGAGAGAACACCCAGCCTTATGTGGCAACGGGGCAAGCGCGCTTTGTCCAGGCTGACGCCGCCAATTTCACCCTGCCCGACCGCTTTGGGCTGGTGATCTCGACCTTTGACGCGCTCAACCATCTGCCCGATTTGACCGCGTTACGGCAATGCTTTGCGGCCGTGGCGGCGGTCTGTGACGGCTATTTTCTCTTTGATCTAAACACGCGCGTCGGCTTACGCCGCTGGAACAGCATCGAAGTAGACGACAGCCGCGATGACATGACGGTGGTCAACCACGGCATCTACGATGTCACCAGTGATCGGGCCTGGCTCAAAGTAACCGGCTTTCTCCGCAACGCGGATGGTCTCTATGAGCGCTTTGAGCAGACCGTCTATAACACCATCTTTGCCATGAATGATGTCAAGACGGCTCTCCTGGAAACCGGCTGGCGGGAAGCCTATTTTGCCCGTCTGCAAGATCTCAAAACGCCGCTGACCGACCCCGAACAGGAAGGGCGGGTGTTTATTGTGGCGCAAAAGTAGCGGAATAGCGGCGCGGATTCAGCTAACACGGATCACCTATCTACCCTGCCGCAGTCGGCGTTAGCTGAATCCGCGCCGCTATCCTCCCACGGCAAGCCCAAATGACCAATCGACTAATTGACCAAATGACCAATCGACCACACGACAAAGGACAACACGACCATGAAAGCAGCCCTCTGGTATGCTCGCAACGACATTCGGATTGAAACCGTCCCCGCCCCCACCGCGCCCGGCCCCGGCGAGGTGATCATCAAAGTCGGCGCCTGTGGCATCTGTGGCACCGATCTGGAAGAGTATCGCGCCGGCCCCTTGTTTATTCCCGTCAATGAACCGAACCCGCTCACCGGCAGCAAGGCGCCGCTGATCCTGGGTCATGAATTTGCCGGCGAAGTGATGGCGGTCGGCAAAGGCGTGACCACTTTTAAGGTGGGCGATCACCTGGCGCCTGATGTGTTGCTCTACTGTGGCGAATGTTTCTGGTGCCAACGCCATCAGGTGACGCTCTGTGACAAATTGGCCGCGCTGGGCTTGATGGGCGACGGTGGTCTGGCGGAATATTGCAAACTGCCGGTCAACATGGCGATTCGCGTACCCAATGGCCTGTCTGATGACCATGCGGCCATGGCCGAACCGCTTTCGGTGGCCGTGCGTGCGGTGCGCCGTGGTCGCCTGGCGCCAGGCGAAACTGTCGTCGTCTTTGGCGGCGGCACCATTGGTCTCTTTTGTCTTCAGGTGGCGCGGGCCGCCGGCGCCGGGGAAGTCTTTGTCGTTGAGCCGCTGGCCAATCGGCGGGCGTTGGCCCTGCAATTGGGCGCCAGCGCTGTGATCGATCCACTGGCCGTCGACCCCGTCGAACAATTGCGCCAGTGGACACGGGGCGTCGGGCCGGATCTGGTCTTGGAAGCATCGGGCGGGGTCAAGGTGACGCCGGTGGCGATCCATGCTGCGCGCAAAGCCGGTCGGATTGTTCTGGTGGGCCTGCCCGTGGCGCCGACCAACTTTAACTTTTTCGATGTGGTCGCCACCGAAAAAGAGATCATCGGCTCCCTCAGCCATGTCTATGACGAAGACTATGCCGCCGCCGTGCGCTGGCTGGGTGACGGGCGCATTCTGGCCGAACCGCTCATCTCTGCCCGCATCCCCCTGGAACGGCTCCTCACCGACGGGCTGGATCGCCTGGAGCAACGCGCCACCGAAACGCTGAAGGTGATTGTCAAGCCACATGGGTGATAGGGATCGTCCGTCCCGACGGGACAAAATCAGCTTGACAAGCGAACAGCGCTATTGGAACGCTTCTACTTATCTGTGTTCACTTTTATAATGATACTGGAACCGCGTTGCGGTAAGTAGAAGAAAGGATAGCTCATGAAAACAATACTCCTTCCGCGTAGTGTGCTTGGGGCATGTCTTGGGTTCGTCATGGTGGTGGCTGGGTGCGTCTTGCCGCCGCCAGCCCAGCCAGCGCCACAAACACCGACGGCGACAGCCGTTGCTGCGACCGGCGCCGTGACCACTACCGCCGCGACCACTGATCGCACCCTTGTACCGACGGCAACCGCCGCCACAACAGAGGGGAATACCGCGGCGCCGGCGCTGCCCCCGGCCGATGAAGCCAGCGCGCGCCTGCAACTGCCTGAAGGCTTTGTTGTACGCATCTTTGCCGAAGGCTTGGGCACGCCACGCTTGATGACCGTAGGGCCGGATGGCCTGCTCTATGTGGCCGACATTGACGGCAATCGTCTGCTCCGCCTGCCCGACGCCGATAACGATGGTCTGGCCGATGAAGTCGTGGTGATTGCCGCGGATCTGCCGCTGGTGCATAACGCCGAATGGTTTGAGGGCTGGCTCTATGTGGCCGAAGGCAGCCAGATCGAGCGGCTGCGCGATGCTGATGGCGACGGCGAATTTGAAACACGTGAACTGGTGACAGACAACATTCCCGGTCCGGTCCGCCATCGCACCCGCACGTTACACTTTGGCCCCGACGGCAAGCTCTATGTCACCGCCGGTTCCAGCGGCAACAACGAGCCGGAGAGCGATCCCCGGCGCGCCGCCATGTTGCGTTTCAACCCGGATGGCTCCATCCCCGCCGATAACCCTTTTATTGACGCCTTGAACGACCAGCGGCATCCGATCTGGGCCGAAGGGTTGCGTAACAGCGTTGATTTTCTCTTCCTGCCCGATGGCCGGCTCTGGGCCAATCATAACGGCAGCGACATGTTGGGTGATGATCTACCGCCCGAAGAGATTGTGATCGAAGTGGAAAAGGGGGGCCATTATGGCTGGCCCTACTGTTATACCCCCACCTTGGGCGCCACGCCCCCCGGTACAACGGAAGTGCGTGATGAACGCGTTGACCTGGCCCCCGCCATCCTCAGCAATTGCGACCAAGCCACGCCGGCGCGCTTTACGGATCTGGCGCACCAGGCGCCGCTGGGCATGGTGCAATACAACGCCACGGCCTTCCCGACAGACTATCAGGGCAATCTCTTTGTCGCCTATCATGGCTCCTGGAATAGCACCGAGCCGCGTGATTGCAAGGTGCAGATGATCGTTGTCCAAGACGGCGCGCCGGTTGCAAGTCAGCCCTTTCTCACCGGTTTCCGTGACAGCGAAAGCGAAAATTGCGGCAGCGCCTGGGGCCGACCAGCCGGCGTCGCTGTCGGCGTCAACGGCGAACTCTTTGTGAGCGATGACCAGAACGGCAATGTCTATCGTATCGTCTATGTAGGCGAATAACATTCGGATTGAACAGGTAATCGAACCGCACGAGGTGGGCGAGATGGTCGCCTTCGTGCTGAGTAACCGTGCCCTAGCCATCACCGGCGCCAATTATTGGTGGATGGCGGGGTGACAGCAATGCTGGTCAGTAAGGAACCATACGAAAGCGGCGCATTAGAAGGGTAGCTAAAGGGTGAAAGCACGCGCTTGTCCAACCTTATTATTTACTTAACTTTAATAGCATTTGGACAAAATTGACAGATTTGGTAAAGTAATTAACTCATCTTTGCAAACTATCAGTAAACTTGATGATAAACAATCTGTTACTATCGTAGTAAGCTAACCTCCGTCCCCGGAAAACTATGGCGTCTTTCCTTACCTCGGTTTGCTTTCTACCGTAGAGCAAACCGAGGTAGGGTTAATTTCATTCAGCGGTTCCATCTAATGAAACGGTATTGCGATGAGTTACTCGACATTTATTCCGGTGCTTCGCCAATGGCTAACCCCACCTATTTTTCCCGATAAAGAACAGACACGGGCAGCGCGTTGGCTTAATATGCTGCTTCTGGTGTTGATCGCACTCATCGTGATTGATAGTGCCGCCATTCTAAGTGGTCTACTCGATCAAAATGCCATGAGGCAAATTATCACGATCAATGGGATTGGGCTTGCACTTAGTCTGGTCACGCTATGGTTCATGCGTCGGGGCCATGTCAAAATTGCTGCCGTAATCCTTTTAACAACCGTCTATGGATTAATTACTTTTGTCAACGCCGCTGTCTTTCAAAGTATCCATACATTTAATGTGATTGCTTACTTTGTGCTAATCCCATTGGTCGGTCTTCTGTTGGGCCGGCGCATGATGAACATTTTTGGCTTCTTGTGTGTGGCCACGATTGGAATAATCTTTTATTTCGAATGGATCGGTCTATTAATCCCCACGGCAACGAGATCGGCTATCGATAATGTTGTAATTCTGTTTTGTGCCCTTGGCTTAAATACGGTTCTGCTAAATGCATCCATTCGACGGGCTGAGGAACAGGCGGAAGAGATTCACCAAACAGCAACTACCCTTGCCGTCATCAATCAAGAATTGCATCAAAGTCAGACACAACTCCAACAAGCACGCGCTGAACTCGAACAGAAGGTTCATCAACGCACCCAAGAGCTACAGGAAAGTAACCAGAAGTTACAGCAAGAGGCTGAAGAACGGCAACGTTTATTGGATGCTTTGGCCGCTTCTGAAGCTAACTGGCGCTCCATTGCCGAGCACGCGCCGGATACGATTGCCCGGATTAGCCAGGATTATACCGTGGCTTTTGTTAATCGCGCCATTGGCGAGCAGACGCCGGAGCAATTGATTGGCGCGCCGATTGCAGTGATCCATCAAGCGCCAGAACAGCAAAGGCGATTACGCGACCAGATGCAAACTGTCTTTGCAACTGGTCAGACCATTAGTTATGAAATTGAAGAAGAGCGTGAAGAACGACGAGTTTGGCATATCAACCGGCTGGGGCCAATTTGGCAAAATCACAAGATTGTGGCCCTGATCCTGATTATAACGGATATTACCGAGCAGAAACAGACCGAAGCGGCGATGTATCAGGCGCAAAAGTTAGAGAGCTTGGGTATCCTCGCTGGTGGGGTAGCGCATGATTTTAACAATTTATTGAGTGTTATGCTTATGCAACTCTCCCTCGGCGCGATGAAGTTACCGCCCGATCATCCGGTCAAGAATCATCTGGCTCGCACCTTAAAGGCGGCTGAACGGGCCACCGAGTTGACGCGGCAGTTGCTCAACTATGCCGGCCGCTCACCGACGGAAACCAAGCAATTGAATTTAAATGAGTTGATTGCCGATAACATTCACCTTTTCTCCGCTTCGATTTCTAAAAGTGTCAGACTCACTACCGAACTTTCTGATTCTACACCGCTTATCTTAGGCGACAGGGGACAACTCCAACAACTGGTGATGAATTTAATTATCAACAGCGCAGATGCGATTGGCGGCAAGCCAGGCGATATTCGTGTGGCGAACAAGATCCATCTCTTGAGAGAAGAAACCATTACGCCGGGCGAGTGGCTGGGCGCACCGTTGCCGCCCGGTTACTATGTCCAGCTTGAGGTTCAGGATACAGGTTGCGGCATGGACGCGCAGACCCTCCGCAAGATTTTTGATCCCTTCTTTACGACCAAGTTCACTGGCCGTGGTCTGGGTTTGGCCAGTGTGATCGGTATTGTGCGTACACACAAAGGCGCGCTTCATGTTAGTAGCGCGCTGGGTCAAGGCACAACTTTCACCATTCGCTTTCCTATGGTTACGGCTGCACGACCGGCCGCCGGCGAAGTGACACCGGCGCCGTTTGTCGGCGCCGGTGAATTGGTGTTGGTCATTGATGATGAAGAGCCGGTATGTGCAAGCATGGCCACAATCGTACAAGAGGCGGGCTTACGTGTATTAACCGCAACGGACGGCGCTACTGGTCTTCGTCTCTTCGGTGAGCATCGCCATGAACTTCGCTTGGTTCTGCTCGACCTGGCCATGCCGGGAATGAGCGGTGAAGAAGTGCTCCATCAACTCCTGGCCATTGATGCGCGCATCCCAGTGGTGTTGGTCTCCGGGTACAGCGAAACGGATGTCATGGAACGATTTGTCAACAAACAATTAGCCGGCTTTGTACAAAAACCCTATACAGCCAGTACCTTGCTGCAACATATACAGACACACTTGCGTGCAACTGATCTGCTCCATAAACAGCTAGCTTGAGCAACCCGGATAGCTCCCCCTTATTCGGTTGACCAGGCCGCAGAAGACATAGGCGCCGGATACCAAAAAGGCCCAAGCCGCATCCCTACGCCGAATAAAGGACCTTCTTCCCAGGCTTGACGGTGGGCTAAAGCTGCTTTGGCTCGTTCAGTTTTCTCTTCATGCCAAGTAGAACGCAAATAGGCGTAATCATAGAGAATGGTACGCAATTTGGTATCGGTCAACGTATATCCAGGTTGTTGACTCCAGTAGCAATGAATCTTGCCAATTAACAAAGGTGGAATCACTTCCAGTGTGATGAGTGGTTTTCCAAATGCCAAATAGAGCGTTGCGGGTGGGATTTCTTCCCCATATAATGCACGAATGGCTTCCGCTTGAGTAACAGCTTGTGAGCGCCGCACGGCAGCCAGCACCCGCCGCCAGGGATCATCAGCATTAAAGACCATACTCCAATAGAAGGTGTGTGTACGTTGTGGATCGGCGGTGGTTTTCGCTAAATGGGCCGCTGTTTCACTTAACTCCGGGTGCTCTTCGGCGCCAAGCAAGCGGGCGCGACACCCTAACCGTTCATAGTCGGCAACTGTTTCATCGCCGGCAATCACCCACTTGGCTCTTTTGATGAGCTGATCGCGATAGTGGTCAACCTCTTGCAAGTTACTTGGCACCAGCGCAACCATAAGCAGGTTCCGGATGCCATGTGAAAAGATTAGCTCAGCACTTCGCATGGTGCCTTCACGGGCCCAGCGCACATATTCATCACTCCACGGTTCAACCCCGTTGAATGCAGCCTGGCGGCGCGTGCCACCGACGCCATAAATGATGGTCGCAGGAGCAACCTTCGCTACTTCCTCGACCGGTGCAGTCAAAAACTCTTCTAGCGTTGGTATTCTTTTTGTGGTCATAGTACGACTTCGCTTCCGTCTAAAGTGGGCGCTAACAAAGCGCTTAATTCATAAAGGCGATCGACCCGGTAGGGCGTATACAACTCTTTGCCGCACCAAAAGCGACCATCGGGCAGTGCGTTGGGGCGGTAACGATCTGTCAGCCAACGATAGCCATGTTGCAAGGCTGTTTGCCCTGCGGCACAGCGTAACCCTTGGCGTTGCATGGTTGTGAGCGTGATGAGGGCATAACTCGTCTCCACGCGTGTCGACGCCTGCCCACTGCCCCAGCCGCCATCTTCATGCTGATAGGCGAGCAGGGCATCCTTTGCTCTGCTGATCTCTTCCCTATAGCCCAGATGGCTGAGCGCAAGCACAACTTCAAGGGTGGTATAGAGCCAGGAGCTATGCAGCTTATCGGCAAGCCAGCGGCCATCCGTGGTTTGCCGATCACATAAGAACTTCTCCGCCGCCGGGTACCGTTCACCAACATAGGCCAGACCGTAAAGGGCATGAGCATTGGCGAAGATGGATGGGTTTAATTCATGGTGGAAAGTGCAAAAATGATCACCTTGTTTAAATTGCAACACCGCAGCCGGTTCCACCGGGCGGGCGGCAGCGCGTAAGACGGCTACGGCCAGCCCCGTATCATCCACATCCGGCGTAAAAGCTTCACCAAAGCTGACGCCATTGTGCTGTAACAGAATGCGCTCAAGCTCATCCAATACGACAGTGAGCGCTTCTGTTACTACTCGTTGTTGGAATAGATTCGTCACCAGTAAGGTATAGGGCGCATACGCCAGTTCAAAACCAGTGATCGGCCAGACATTCGGGACAACGCCGGGAATGGTCAACCCGGTCGCCGCGGCGGCCTTCGCTAAGTATTGTTGTGCGGTGTGATAGTCATTGGCGTCACAGCCATCACATCGGATCTGATGAAGCCAGGCGGCGGTTGCCGTTGGACTGTGGCCGATCCCACCCGACCGGTCAGGGCTGATCGAGCTTGCGCGTCTACCCAGCGCTTCCCAGGAGTGTGTAGGCGGCGAGCCAATCGCGAGCGGTTTAGCCGTGATGTAGCGGCACTTGCGATCACGTAGTTGGTAAAGAATCGAATAAGGTTTGCGGTTGAGTGGTAATCCCAGCCGATGCGCTTCTTCAAGGAGATAGGGGAGGATCATTTCCGTGGCAATCGGTAATGCATCAATGGGCATTTCTGTCCACTGCGGGGCTTGTTGGGTTAAAAAAGCGAGGCCGGCATCAATCGCCGTGCAATCCCTACTATAGTGAGGATAGGTATGGAAGTGAGGATAGGTATGGAGAGCAAGAATGGCGGCCAAGGTTGGTACATCACGCGCATAAGGCGCTTCTGGTTCTCCCCAACCGCCGTCGGCCTGTTGTTGGTCGAGCAGCCAGGCCAGGGCTGGTTCAACGCCTTCCGGCGGCGGGTATAATCGAATCACCTGGGCAGTGTCATAAATGGATGGGCTGATCAAGCCGCCGGCTTTGCCTAGATCAGCAACAAGAGATTGCAACTCAGCAAGTTGCAACTCACGGTAGGACATGAAACACCTCCGAGAATGAGCGAAACTTTTCTGGTGCAGTAAAAGATCGAGGATTTGCGATGCGGAAATACTCCTCATGGGTAATTGGTTGATAGGATGCGGACAGTATAGCATATTTTCTGGAAAATCATAATTAACATCTTGTAACTAACTTGTCCCTCAAACCAACTATAACATAAAGTTTTGATTGTGATACCGATCAATGTTTTATAAATTGTAACGAGCAGCATGGCATGACAAAAAGGCGGCAATTACTTATACTTTTGATTAATCGTCCAATTCTTGGTATCATTCTCTCTATGACAAATCAAGACCCAAACGCCAACGCGGTTCCAGAGCTTGGCGAATCACTCTATCCCTTAATTCATGCCGCTCCCGTTGCTATGGTGGTCGTTGATGGCGCTGGTCGTATTTTGTTGGCCAATGCTAAATTAGCGACCCTCTTTGGCTACCAACCGGAAGAATTGCAAAATCAAGATATTGAGTTCCTCTTACCGCAGCAATTGCGCCAGTTGCATGTTCGACACCGGCAGAGCTTTATACAAACGCCCCATATACGTGAGATGGGCGCCGGCTTTGACTTGGTTGGGCGTCACAAAAATGGCGCCCTGATTCCGATTGAGGTGGGGTTAGGGTTTGGCCGGCTGCATGACAATATCGTCACCATTGCTTCTGTGATTGACATTTCTCTACGCAAGCAGACGGAAGCCATGTTGGAAGCGCGTGTCAAAGAGCGCACTGCCGAACTGGAACGGCTTTACGAACAGATCGAACAGAACGCGGTCGCCGCCGAACGGAATCGCATTGCCCATGATCTCCACGATTCGGTGACGCAAACGCTCTTCTCCGCCAGCATCATTGCCGATATTCTACCCCGGCTTTGGCAACGGAATAGCCAGGAAGCCGAGCGGCGCTTACAGGAATTGCGTGAGTTAACCCGCGGCGCTCTGGCCGAAATGCGCACGTTGCTGCTAGAATTACGGCCAACGGCGCTGAATAATGTGGCGTTAACCGATCTGCTGCACCAATTGGCGGAAGCGGTCGGCGGGCGTTCGCGCGTACCGATTACAGTGACAATTCAAGGGGATGAGGATCTGCCGGTCGGTGTGCGGATTGCTTTCTATCGGATTACCCAGGAAGCGCTCAACAATGTCGCCAAACATGCCGAGGCTACCCATGCCTCTGTCTTCCTGACCATGACCACCGACCATGCTGAACTTTTTATTCAGGATGATGGTCGCGGCTTTCAGGTCAATCGTGTAGCCGGCAAATGTTTGGGACTCAATATTATGCGGGAACGAGCCGAAGAGATTAACGCTCGCTTGACCATTCAAAGTCAACCGGGGCAGGGGGCTGTCGTTCACGCGCTATGGCACAGGCCGGAGCAAGCAGCATGAATACAGGAAAATCAATACCCAGCGAAGTGCCTATTCGCGTTCTCGTTGTTGACGATCAAGCCGTGGTGCGCAGTGGGCTGGCTGCGTTTCTCTCCATCTATGACGATCTAGCTCTGGTCGGTGAAGCCAACGATGGCGCCAAGGCCGTCAATCTTTGCGGACAGTTGCGTCCCGATGTGGTGCTCATGGATCTGATCATGCCCAACATGGATGGCGCCGAGGCGACCCTTGCCATTCGCAAACATTACCCGCAAATCCAGGTCGTTGCGCTCACCAGCTTCAAAGAAGATGAGCTGGTCAAACGGGTGTTGGAATCGGGCGCCATCGGCTACCTGCTCAAGAACGTCTCCGCCGATGAACTGGCCGACGCCATTCGCGCCGCCTATGCCGGTCGCCCGACCCTGGCCCCCGAAGCGACGCAGGTGCTGATCCGCCAAGCCCGTCAATCCGCCTTTACCCAACCCGGCTTCGACCTGACGGAACGGGAGCGCGAAGTGCTGGCGCTCATGGTCGAAGGCTTGAACAACAGCGAGATCGCCGACCGTCTTATCATCAGCCGTTCCACCGTCAAGTTTCATGTCAGCAATGTCCTCTCCAAGCTGCAAGTCTCCAGCCGTATGGAGGCCATTGCGTATGCCATTAAACACAAATTAGTACCAAGTTAGGTAGACAGGTAGACAGGTGATGTGGAGTGACTTACCTGTCTACCTGTCTACCTATCCACCAAAAGGAGCTACCCGTGAAAATCGAGCGTATCAAGCCTTTTCTTGTTGATCGCTTCCTCCTCGTGCGCGTCTACACCGATGAAGGCATTGTCGGCAATGGTGAGGCCGGTCTGTGGGCGCACCATCGCACCGTCCACACGGCCATTGAAGAGTTGAGCGACTACTACGTCGGCAAAGATCCGCGACGGATTGAACACCACTATCAAGTTGTTTCCCGCAATACCCATTTTATGGGCGCCGTCCTCAGCGCGGCCATGAGTGCGATTGATGTGGCGCTCTGGGATATTCTGGGCAAGTCACTGGGCGTGCCGGTCTACCAACTGCTGGGGGGCAAGTGCCGGGACAAGGTCAAGGTCTTTGCCAACATCAGCGGCAAGACGGTGGAAGAGTTTGCCGCCAACGCCGCCAACGCCGTGGAAGACGGTTATGTCTCGCTGCGCGCCATGCCCTTCCTGCCCAATTTTGAGAAACAACTGCCGACGCAAGTGATCGGCAACGCCGTCAAGATCATCCATGCTATTCGCGATGCCGTCGGTTACGAAGTTGATCTGGGCGTTGAGATTCACCGCAACCTGCGCCCGGAAGAAGCGATTGCCCTGGCCAATGAACTCTATAGCTATCGCATTCTCTACTACGAAGATCCGCTGGCGCCGGAGAGCAACGAAGCAGTGGAATATGTGGCCCGCCACATCAACCTGCCCATTGCCACCGGCGAACGCTTCCACAATCTCTATCAATTCAAAGACCTGGTCGATCGCAAAGTCGCCAGCCTGATCCGCCCTGATCTTTCGCTGGCCGGCGGTTATAGCCAGTGTCGCAAGATTGCCGGCATGGCCGAGGCCGCCTTTGTCGGCATCTTCCCGCACCTCATGGGCAGTCCCTTTAACATTTCCGCTTTTGTCCAGTGGGACGCCGCCACCCCTAACTTTGTCCTCCACGAAAATCTGACCGGCGTCGATATGTTCAACGACATCCTCGACATCCCTCCGCAACGCGAGGGCGGCTACATCATTGTCCCCGACCGCCCCGGCGTCGGCTGCGAGATCCTGGAAGACAAGCTGGCCCAATACCCCTATCGGCCGGCGAAGATTACGGGCTTTTTCCACGCGGACGGCTCGGTAGCGCATTAGAAGACAAGGAGACAGGGGATAAGGAGACACGAGACGAGAGAACATAGCTTGTCTCGTGTCTCCTTGTCTCCTGTCTTGAGCACAGGGGGAACGTATGCAAACGCTAGCAGACCGCGTGGCGATTGTCACCGGCGGTGGACAGGGGATTGGCGGGGCGACGGCGCGACGCTTGGCCCAAGGTGGGGCGCGGGTGTTGATTGCGGATTTTGATGTGACGGCGGCGCAGGAAAATGTGGCGCGCATTGCGCAAAGCGGCGGGACGGCCGCCTGGTTGCAGACCGATGTGGCGCAGCCGGCAGCAATTGAAGCAATGGTGGCGCAGGCAGTCGCGTTGTGGGGGCGGCTGGATATTTTGGTGAACAACGCCTGGCGGGGCAAAGAGCGCGATGGCAGCGCCGTGACGCTCACCGAGACCGCTTGGGATTATGCCTTTAATGTCATGGTGAAGTCACACTATCTGGCAGCCAAGTATGCGGTGCCGCACCTGGCGCGCGCCGCCGAAACGTATGGCACGAGCAGCAGCATTGTCAACATCTCGTCTGTCCACGGCATGATGATGGCCGAACGAGCGCTGGCCTATGAGGGCGCCAAGTCCGCCGTCATCGGCATCACGCGTCAAATGGCCTGTGACTTTGGGCCACTAGGCATCCGCGTCAATGCCATCTGCCCCGGTCACATTATGACCGAACGGATGAAACAACATTGGGAGAAAAACCCCTCTTTCTTCCCCTTCTTTGAGCAGCAATATCCCGTGCGCCGCGTCGGCAAACCGGAAGATATTGCCAACGCGGTCCACTTCCTTTCCACCGAAGAAGCCAGCTTCATCACCGGCCACACCCTGGTCGTTGACGGTGGCCTAACCATCCAACTCCAGGAAAACCTCAGCATCCGCCTGACGCAGTTCTATCGCGACCACCCGGAGATGCAGTTGCCGGGGTAGCCAAGACAGGAGATACGAGACAGGAGACAGGAGACAGGAGATACGAGACACGAGACAGGGAGAACTTGACGATCTGTGTCTCGTGTCTCCTGTCTCCTGTCTCGCTTTACGCCGCCACCGGCTCCGCCGTGCTGGTCTTGCTGCTCTCGCTGTTGCGTTCGCTCTTGCTGGATGAGCCGTTGGTGCTGTTGGCTTTTTTGCTGTCGGTGATGTACCAGCCGTTGCCTTTAAAGTGAATGGCCGGGGCGCTCAGGCGGCGCGCGACGTTGGGGCTTTCACAGGTGTCGCAGGGCGGCGCCTGAGTTTGGGTAAACGAAACACGCTTTTCAAAGTTCGTGCCACAAGCGTGGCAGGTAAATTCATAAATCGGCATTGCTCAACTCCCCTATCTTATCCTACAATTGATAAGCCAAAGAAGATTTAAGTGGTTGGTTGGTTCGTTGGTTGGTTCGTTGGTTGAGCTTGTCGAAACCAACGAACCAACCAACCATCTATCATTCTCGATTTCCCATAGAAAAGAGGGTGGCGCAGCACCCCCTCTCTATAAAGATATGCCGCTTTTGTTAGCAAGAAACTGGCGAAGTATTAGCGATTTGTCTGAATTTGCCATCGCGTCTTCATCGCCCTGTTGTGGTATGATCAACCGACAAAAAAGAAATCTTGATTGGTGGGGCGTCCGCTTGCCGGCGCTCTATGCGCCCTGCAAGCCGGGGCGCCGGCAAGCGGACGCCCCTACCGGTATATGGAAAAGGGAGTGGCGTAATGGCAAAGAGGATCGCACCGTATGGCACCTGGCGTTCGCCGATTTCGGCGGATCTGTTGGCGACAGCCGGCATTTCACTGGGCTATTTGCAGGTGACAGGCGAAACAGTTTACTGGGTGGAAGGACGGCCGATGGAGCAGGGCCGCTATGTCATTGTCCGGCGTACCAGCGATGGACAAAGCAGCGACGTGACACCGACCGGTTACAATGCCCGCACGTTGGTGCATGAATATGGCGGCGGTATGTACTGGGTAGCGGGCGACCTTGTCTATTTCTCCAACTTCGCCGATCAACGGCTCTATCGCCAGCCGGTTGGCGCGGCGCCGCAACCGATCACCCCGGAACCGCCGATGCCCCGTAGCTTGCGCTATGCCGATGGCCGCCTTACCCCCGATGGACAGCGGTTGATTTGTGTACGCGAACGCCACGAGGAGAGCGGAGTCTACAATGAGTTGGTCGTCTTGCCCACCGCTGGCTCGGCGGCGCCCCAAATCATTGCCGAAGGGTATGATTTCTACGCCGCACCCCGCATTAGCCCTGATGGTCGCAAGCTGGCTTGGCTGGCCTGGCGTCACCCCCAACTACCCTGGGATGGCACTGAGCTTTGGGTGGCCGATCTGCAGACGGACGGCTCTTTACAAAATGCCCGTCTGGTCGCCGGCAGCCCCACCGAGTCGATCTTGCAACCGAGTTGGCGCAGTGACGGCGTCCTCTACTTTATCTCCGACCGCACCAACTGGTGGAATCTCTACTGTGAACGGGACGGGCAGATCGAAGCGGTGGCGCCGCTGGCTGCCGAAATCGGCGGCCCAGCCTGGGTCTTTGGTCTCTGTGACTATGTTTTCCTAAACGACGGCGCGCTTGCTTGCATCTACCGCGATCGTGGCTTTGATTATCTGGGTCTAATTCGACCCGGCAGCCAGGTGGTAGAACCATTGCCATGCGCTTACAATACGTTGAAATGGCTTGACACGGACGGCCGCAAGCTTTGGTTGATCGGCGGCAGCCCGACGGCGCCGACAACGCTCTTTTCGCTGGAACCAGAGAGCGGCGCTGTCACCCCTGTTCAGGTCAGCGCGACCGTTGACATTGACCCCGCCTTTTTTTCTGTACCGGAACCTTTTGAGTACCCGACCGAAAACCAGTTGACGGCACACGCTATTTTCTATCCGCCCACCAATCCGCTCTTTGCCGCGCCGACCGATGAGCGACCCCCGCTGATCGTCATCTGTCACGGGGGACCGACCGGCGCCACTCAGGCCCAACTTGATCTGAAAATTCAGTTTTGGACCAGCCGCGGCTTTGGCGTGGTCGATGTCAACTATGGCGGCAGCACCGGCTATGGGCGCGACTACCGGCAGCGCTTGCAAGGCAGTTGGGGCATTGTCGATGTGATGGATTGTATCAACGCCGCGCGCTACTTGATCGAACAGGGGCGGGCAGACAGTCAGCGAGTCGCCATTCGCGGCGGCAGCGCCGGCGGCTATACCACCCTGCGTGCGCTCACCTGGCAAAACTTCTTCGCTACCGGCGCCAGTCACTATGGCCTGGCCGAACTGGAAACCTTTGTCTATGACACCCACAAATTTGAATCGCGCTATCTCGACTATCTCATCGGCCCCTACCCGGAACAGAAGGATCTCTACGCCGAACGCTCCCCGGTCAACGCCGCCGATCAACTCAATGTCCCCGTCATTCTCTTCCAGGGGCTGGAAGACAAAATTGTCCCACCCTCCCAAGCCGAGATCATGATTGCTTCGTTACAGAAAAAAGGGTTGCCTTACGCCTATCTCGCCTACGAAGGGGAACAACATGGCTTCCGCAAAGCCGAAAATATCATCCGCAGCGCTGAAGCCGAACTCTATTTCTACAGTCGTATCTTTGGTTTTACGCCGGCCGATGAGATGGAACCGGTGCAGATTGAGAATTTATAGGGGTCAGGTGTTGGTTGGTTCGTTGGTTGGTTCGTTGATTTGTTCGTTGGTTGAGCCTGTCGAAACCAACGAACAAACCAACTCACTTACACAAACGTCGCAATCTCTTCCAACGCCTTCTTGGTAATCGCCGGCACCTGAGCATTTTCCGCCGGGTAGCCGACGACCAAGAGGAGGAAGGGGCGTTCATTGGTGGGGCGGCCCAGGATTTCGTTGAGGAACCCCATGGGACTGGGTGTATGGGTGAGCGTAACCAGACCGGCGTGGTGGAGTGCGGCAATCAGCAGGCCGGTGGCGATGCCGACCGATTCGGTCACATAGTAATGTTTGATCTTGCCGCCATCGGCGCCCATGCCATAGGTCTCGGCAAAGATGGCGATGAGATAGGGCGCGATTGCGAGAAACGGTTTGTTTGCGTCGGTGCCGAGCGGGGCCAGGGCGTCCAACCATTCTTGCGAGGCGCGCCGTTCGTAAAATTCCCGTTCTTCCGCTTCGGCGGCCTGGCGAATGCGGCTTTTGATTGCTGGATCACTCACCGCTACAAAGTGCCAAGGCTGCTGGTTGGCGCCGCTGGGCGCAGTGCCGGCGGTGCGTAGACAAGCCTCGATCACACTGCGCGGCACCGGTCGATCCGAGAAATCGCGCACGGTGCGGCGGCGGCGCATCTCATCATAAAAGGCGCTGGCCCGCGCCTGCATCTCTGCTAACGGATAGCTCTGATAGGTGGTTAAAGGCGCCTGATTTGCTGGCATGGCACTGCTGTCCTCGTTTCAATCACTGGTGGAAAGATGGCTGGTAGTCTAGTTTACCACATCAGTATTGATCCTAATACAAAACGTCGGCATATGATGCAAATTGCCGCCATTTTGTTACACAAGTGCTTTACGCTTCAAACGCCAAAACCCGCAACGGGATAGCGTCCGTAGCATAGACCGGCAACGGTTGGGCAAAAACATAGACGCGACTGCTCTGTAACGCCGCCAGGTTGGCCAAGCTTTCGATCAAGGGAATCCCCCGTTCAAAGAGCAGCCGGTGATTGACCAGCGCCTTGGTATTCGGCAACTCCAGCCCCGGTGTGTCGATGCCAAGCAGCTTGATCCCTTGCGCCACCAGCCAGGCCAGCGCCTCCGGTGTCGGATAAGGCGGATAGCTGCCATCCACGGCCCGCCCGGCCCAGTCGAAGTGAAGAAAGACAATATCGCCGTCCCGCACGCCGCCGGCCTGTTGCGCCGCTGCGGCTAATCGGGGCTGCCCAACCGGCTGCGACCAGGCCACATCGCGCAGATCGAGAATCACCGTCTCGCCAAAGAAGCGCTCGACCGGCAATGCGCCCACCGAAGCCCCGTCGGCCAGCGCATGGTACGGCGCTTCGACATGGGTGCCGGCGTGGCCGCTCAGGTGGAGCTGGGTCACGACATACCAACGCCCGCTGGGTGGCGTGGTCGCCGGGTCGGCCACAATGCTCTCGACTTGGGTTTCATAGCGGAACCACGGGTGCTGATTCGGCCCTACCCGCAATGGCTGCGAGAGATCGACCATGCGGCGGTAGTGAAAAGTTGGTGCAGCCATCGTTCACCCCCTTGCGGCTTGTTTTAACATGGTTGCCGCTTCCGCCGGTGAAGCGTAGGCCGGCAATGGCCCCGTCTGGGTAACGCGGCCATCGTACCCGGCGCGGCGCAGCGTTTGCAGAAAGTGGCGATGCTCCGCCGGTGTGCTTTGCGGACGCCCACGGCCCGGCTCGGCAATATGGGCGTGGATCAGGTGTGGCCCCGCCGGCAGCAACTCGTCCATCGCCTCCCCGTTCAGTTGCATGTGGAAAAAGTCGGCCATGAGTTGCGCATGGGGGCGATTGACGCTTTGCACCAGGTTGAGCGCCTCGGCCACGGTGTTGAGCAGATTGGCGTCATCGCGATTGTACGGCTCCAGCGCCACCCGCACCCCGCGCGGGCGGCCAAGCTCATCGCACATCTGCAAGAAGTCGGCCACTTGCGCCAAGGCCCGTGCGCGCTCAAAGCCCGGCGGCGCCCAGCGCGAAGCGCCGCTGCCATAGCCGATAACATCAATACCGAGCGTCTGCATGTGGTCAAAGATGCGGGTCGTATAGGTCCGCAACCGCCGCGGATTGACGTCCGGCCCCACGACCATCAAGCCGTTGGCTTCCGGCTCCGGCATAAAGCCACAGAGTGTCGTCACCGGTACAGGCGAGGTACGAATGCGTTGGAGGGCCGCCCGCGCCGCTGGTGAGATGGCTTCCTCCGGCCGCAGAAAATCAGGGTCAAGCAGCCACGGGAGCGCTTCGGCATAGTCATAGCCCCAGGCGGCGACATCCTCTAATTGGTTGAGATCAGAAATTAAATAGCCGATCTGCATTGGGATACCCCTTTCTCTAGAGCAGAGACGAGCAGCCATAATTACATCGCATTCACAAGTCCGTGGTCGGCTAAACGTTGCCAAGCAACCTGGATATGGGCAGGATGAAAGGTTTTCTGTTTGCGCCCTGTCCACTGGTGAATACCGGCAATGGCTTGATCGGCGTTCACTACCGCCGGTTCTTCATGGGTCGCCAGCCAATGCACCGATGCCAGCAACTCCATACCATAGGGGGTTTCAAAGCCTTCGATCACTGCCGATACGCGTTGGAGGCGCTGCAACGAAGCTGTGGCCCCTTGTAGAACCGCGTCCGCTGCGGTGACGGCATCGGGCAGGAGTTGCAGTTCGGCGTCGGGCTTTTGGCTATCACCATAGCCGCGAATGTAGTGACCCTCTAAGCGTTCCAACACTTTATTCAAATTGTGGGCATAAGGTCCATACCACCGTTTGGTAAAATTGAGATGCAGTGGTTCATCGGCCTCTTGTAAAAAATAAGCCAATTTCTGAATTTCGAGCAAAGAGAGACGATAGGCCAGTTGGTTGTACCGCTCGATTAACTTGATGAGGAGCGCCCGCGGTGGCGTCAAGGGCTGGCGGGCCGTGCCGATGGGCATACTTTCGGCATCCGGTGTACCTGTCGGCGCATAGAGCAGCACATGGACAGCGGGCAATACGGCAAAGGCTTGTTCGATCAATGGGTGCACGACGGCCCAATCAAGACCCCCTAGGCCACAACCCAACGGCGGCACGGCAATGGAGCCAATCCCCCGTTGTTTCACTTCGTCAATCAGGGCAACCAATCCTTGCTCAACGTAAGCCAAACACGATTTTCCCCGCCAGTGGGCTTTGGTAGGAAAATTGATAATATAGCGCGGGTTATAGAGCGCGCTTGTTTCATAGACAAACATACGGCCAATCTGTACTTCGCCATGGGCGCAGGCACGTTGATAGGCGGCAAAGTTCGCCGGAAAGGCTTGCTTAAATTGGAGGGCAATGCCTTTGCCCATATAGCCATCGGTATTGACGGTGTTGACCAAGGCTTCAGCGTCGGCTTTGAGCAGATTGCCGTGAGTTAGTTCAATCATGGTGTCACCTTCAATCTTTATAGTACCAATCACGACGGACCTTTACAGCAAAACGCATTGGCATAGGAAAGTTCTGTGACTACTCCCACGGCTAAAGCACGTGGGCTTCTATGGCTTCGTCTACCGAAGTAGCGCCAATACTCGCTAATCCACGAGCAAGAATATTCAAAGCGGCATTCTGATCACGGCTGATTTTCAAGCCGCAGGTAGGACAAGCATGGATACGCACAGACAAGTCTTTGGGAACAATACAACCGCAACCGGAACAGGTTTGCGTTGTTCCTCTTGGGTTAACCAGTGCGACACCCCTACCAGCGTTTGCAGCTTTGTAGGTGGTGAATTGCACGAATTGACCCCAGGCTACATCCGCAATGCCCCGGCTGATCGCTTTGCGGGCGCCTTGCGCCACCGTCTTGTTGCCGTTAGACTGCATATCCTGAATGTCGAGTTTTTCAAACGCAATAAACTGGTATTCATTGACCAGCTTGCGCGATTCTTGATGAGCAAAATTGTTCCGCCGATAAGCCGATAGGCTTTCTTTTCCCCTCTCAAACTCTCCCCATGATCGTAAAGGTATAGTGAGGTTCCATGAGCGGTTGAGTTACTGACGCTGCATGCTGGAAAAGCCAAGGATCATTTGTTCTATTTCATCACGCGGCCAGCCGATTGGCAAATTCGAGGATCTCTGTTACCTGACTATCGCTAAAGAGTTTAGTCACAGCGCCGATGTGGCTAAAGGGCGGACGTTGCAGATCCTGCGCGTTCAACCGACTCTGGCGCAGCACTGCGGACCGGATCGCCCGCAAAAAGCGGATTTGGGTAGCGGTAAAGTGGGGATGATCGGCCAGAAAGCGTTCAAAGGCCGTCTCAATCTCGGCCTCACGGCTGGGCAAGCGGCTCAAGCCCAGAATGTGACGCACAAAATCGAGCAGCCGGGCATTGGGCAAGCGGTAAACCTGTTGCAACACTCCCTCGCTGATATAGAGGTCAGGGCGGTTGAGGGTGGCGGCCAGGGTTGCACTGTCGGCGGCGGTCAACTCCTCGCCGCGCTGCAACTTGCGCAGGGTCGGGTGTTCACGGGCCAGTTATTGGATCGCCGCCTCGACCTGTTCACGATAGGTGTCATGTTGAGTTAATTCCAAACAACTGTGTCTTTCTCACGCAAATTTAGTCCACTGCACGCCAGATTGCCAAACGATTCTCGCGAAATCCCTCCCCAACACCGGCATAAACAAACCCCAGCGCTTGAAAAACCGCTTGCTTGGCGACATCCTCGGCTACAATCTGGGCGCACAAGGTTGTTGCCCCTTGGGTGCGCGCCCAGTCACAGGCAGCCTTGATCAGGTCAGGCCAGGCTGTAGCAAAGCGGTGATGGACAAAGCCATCGATCTGATAAACGAGCGCGTTAAGATCATGGTCAGGGCGCCGGGCCGTCGCCAGCCCGACCACTCGCCCATCAGTTGTGCGTGCGGCGAAGAAAGCGCCTACACCGTTCGCCAGGGCGCGGATATACCGTGGATACAAGCCCATACAGGAATTCTGCGTCTGGTAACGACAGGAGTAGAGACCTACATTGGCATCTAACACCGGGCTATCATGGGGCGTCAAGATCAGCGGGATCATCGGCACGCGCACATCGGGGCCGGCCAGACTGATCGTCACTTGGCCGGGTCGGCGGAAATAATCGACCAAAAACTCTTCGGGCGAACCGCCTGCCGTAAGATTCACCATCAGATTAGCGCCGGCTAACTTGCGCCACCCCAACCGCTGGTAGATCCGCACTGCGGCGGGGTTCACCGTGCCAAGAAAAAAAGCTTCACCGCCGGCCGCGCGAAAATCAGCGAGGGCCTGGCGACAGAGGTCGCTGGCGATGCCTTGCCCGCGGAATTGGGGCGCGGTCGCCACTTCGCCAAAGCCCGCCAGCGCCGGCACGGTCGTCGATTGCATCATAAAACAGGTGCCGGCCAGTTCTGTCCCGGCGCGCTGGAGATAGAGCGTACTGCGGCTGGTCGCTTCTTCCGCCCCCAAAAACACGGCGCGCTCTACGTCCCAGGCCGCTTCACCAAAAATCGCGGTCCAGAAGGGGAATAGCTCGTCGATTAATTCATCGGGAATCGGGATCGGGTATTTCATTGCAGGTTTGGGTTCTGTAAAATAAATTCTGTTTGGCATTGGTTGCCCCCAGCCATATCACCGCGAATCATGGGATTAGCGAATCGTTGTAGGAAAAATTCGCTAATCCCATGATTCGCGGTGATATTGGGCAGGCTACACAACGTAATAGATTAGACGCGTCCCATAAGAACAAAAGCGCACATCGTTCTTTCCTGGCAAGCGCCTTACACCTTCAGCGCGGCCAATTTCTCCTGATACGCCTGCGCCCCCGCCTTGATCCAGGGATCATAACTGGCCAGGAAGAAGCGAGCGCCGAGGGCGATGTCGCGGGCCAGGGTGGCATCGGCGCTGAGAGCGCCGGCGGTGCGACCGGCGGCGACAATCTGGCGCAAGGCTCCTTCCACCACCTGTTGCACGGCAGGATGGTAGGGTTGACCAACGTAGCCCATCGTCTGCGCCAGGTCACTCGGCGCGACAAAGAAGACATCAATATGGTCAACGGTCAGAATTTCGGCCAGTTGCTCTACCGCCCGGATCTCTTCGATCAAGACGACCAGCAGGATTTCGTCATTGGCCTGGGCGAAAAAGTTGGCGTCGCCATAGGATCGGCGACCGGCAAACATACCGCGCTGCCCAACCGGGCCAAAGCGGGCGGCGCGCACAATCTGTTCGGCCTCGGCCTTGCTGTTGACATGGGGGATGACCAGCCCGTTGACCCCCAGATCCAGCGTGCGGGTGATGGTTCCCGGCTCATGGGTGTGGATGCGCATGACCGACGCCATGTTCCAGAGGTCGCACGCCCGCGACAGGTCGCCGATCTGCTCCCAGGTGACGGGGCCATGTTCGCCCTCGATCCAAAAGCCGTCAAAGCCCAACTGGCCACAAAAGTCGATAGTATGGCTGGAAATGCTATGCCCGCTAAGGACGGTTGCCACTTCGCCGGCCTGTAATTTCTGTTTCACTCGATTTCTGCGCATGGGTTGCTCCTGGTTGTTTGGTAGTTGATGTAGTGGATGATGGAGAGTGGATGGTGATCCGCTCTCCACTGACAATAGCCGTATTGCCAAGCCGCGGCCCGCTCGTAGCCGGTCCGTGACCGGCGTCCCCAACGCCGGTCACGGACCGGCTACGAGCGGGCTTAGTAGTTACCAATAGTTCCATTATAAAAGCAGTCGGGCGATTGCTCAAGGCAGGATCACCGCGCCAATTTATGTAACAGGGATTTCAAGTAACGTCAACGTCCCAGCGTCAATATCCAACTCCGCTTCACAACCGACCGGGACAATCGTCTGCTCATCAATGTGACCGATCATCAACCCCCGCAGGACAGGAATCCCCAGCGGCAGACAGCGGTCGGCCAGGGCTTGTTCCAGGGTGAGACTCCAACCGTTGCCATAAGTGGGTTTGCAATCAGTGAATTTGCCCAGGACAATCCCGGCCACCTGTTGCAGCAGACCAGCCAACCAGAGTTGGGTCAGGTAGCGATCCAGCGCATAGATCGCTTCGTGGACATCTTCCAGAAAGAGGATCTTACCCCGAAAGTCCGGCTGGTAGGGGGTGCCGGTCAGGTGGGCCATGAGGGTGAGGTTGCCGCCGATGAGTTGACCACGGGCTGTGCCGGGCGCAATTCGTACCAATCGATTCTTGCGCTCTACCACCCCTTCGCCGACTTCACTGGCCGGCGGCGCGCCGATCACAACGGGGGGTGTTGGGTTGAGCAGCACCTTCTTGAACTCGGCCAACGTATAGGGCGAAAAGTTGCCGTCGGCGATGGGGCCATGAAAGGTGACCAGGCCCGTTTTGGCGTGAATGCCATTGAGCAGGGCGGTAATGTCGCTGTACCCCATGAGAAGTTTGGGGTTGCGCCGGATCAAGTCGTAGTCCAGATAAGGCAGCAGCCGCGACGCGCCATAGCCGCCGCGAAAGGCGACAATGGCATCGACGTTGGGGTCGGCAAACATATCATTGAGATCGGCGGCCCGTTCGGCGTCGCTGCCGGCTAGATAGCCATAGCGGCGGTAGAGATGGGCGCCCGTCTTGACCCGCAGGCCAAGTGATTCGAGCAGCTCCAGCGCTGCATGAATCTGGTCATCTTCACTGGCCGGGCTGGCCGGCGCGATCACGCCGATGGTCTGGCCGGGCGCTAACCGTTTGGGTTTCAATACATTGGTAGCGGCAGCCATCTAGCTGACCCCCAGTGTCTCATGAACGGCAGCCAACGCGTGATCGAGGATGAGCAGCGCTTCGTCAATATGTTCCTTGGTGGCGGTCAGCGGCGGGGCGATGCGGATGACGTTGCTATAAAGACCCCCTTTGCCGATAAGTAAGCCCCGCTCCCGCGTTGCCTCAAAGATTTGGTTGACGGCTTTGGGGGCGGGTTCTTTGGTCCGGCGATCCAGCACCACTTCGATGCCCTGCATCAACCCTTTGCTGCGCACCTCGCCGATCAACGGGTATTTTTCCCAAAGTTTATCCAAGCCGTTACGCAGATAGTCGCCCACCACCTGCGAGCGTTGCGGGCTGGCCTCTTCTTCGATCACTTCAATCGTTGCCAGCGCGGCCGCCGTTGAGACAGGGTTGCCGCCAAAGGTGCTTAAGGAGAGACCCTTGCCGGCCATCGTCTGGGCAATCTCGGCTGTGGTAATCGTATTGCCCATCGGCATCCCGTTAGCAATACCTTTCGCCATGGTCATAATCTCCGGTTCAACATCCCAGTGGGAGATACCGAACCAGTGGCTGCCGGTGCGGCCAAAGCCGGTCTGTACTTCGTCGCAGATAAAGACGCCGCCATAGTGGCGCGCAATCTCGGTCGCAATTTTGAAGTATTCGGGCGGCGGGGTGATAAAACCGCCCACACCCTGGATCGGTTCGGCCATAAAGGCGGCGATGCGACCGGTGGTGGTCGTGCGGATCACTTCTTCTACATCCTGCGCACAGGCGACGCCACAGGAAGGATAGCTCAACTTGAGCGGGCAGCGGTAGCAATAGGGGTTGATGGCATGTTTAATATCCGGGCTGAAACTTTTGCCCAAGCGCCAGGTCGATTGGCCGGTGATGCTCATGGTCAACGCTGTGCCGCCGCTGTAGGCATGGCGCAGGGCGATCACTTCGCGGTTGTCGGTGTAGCTCTGCGCCAGCATGATCGCCTTCTCGTTGGCCTCGCTGCCGGAGTTGGTGAAGAAGGAGGTTTGCAGATCGCCAGGCGTGATCTGCGCCAACTTTTCGGCCAGGTTGACATGGTTGGCGTTGGGATAAAGGGTCGAGGAGTGGAGCAATTTGCCCGCCTGTTCGCGAATCCGTTCCACCACCTTGGGATGATTATGCCCGACACTGGTGGTGAGGATGCCGCCAAAAAAGTCGAGATAGCGGTTGCCTTCCACATCCCACACATACAAGCCCTCGCCGTGGTCGAGCGGCAAGGGTTCGGTGTAGTAGAGAATGTGATTGGGCCAGAGATATTTGCGCTGTTTTTCGAGGATTTCTTGTTTGTTCATAAGCACTCCTTTGTGTTATGGGGTGGTCAGGGTGTGCGCGCTGACAGCGCGCACACCCCCAATAAATTAACTGGGTTCATTCAATAATTGTAGCAATTGATTGCGCATCTGATACCAGAGCGTCGGCGCTTCCCCTTTGGCCGGCACTGGGGCGTCAGCATAGCGTTGATAGAGTTCCTGTACCTGTTGTTTGTGTTGGGCCGGTTCATTTTCCACGATCCAGGTGAGGGTCTCCAAATCGGTGAGCAATTGATCAGTGGAAGCGGCCACGTCAGTCGGCGCGATTGGCGGCGCCTCGTACAAAGTTTCGGTGGCGGTGGTAATAAATTCATAAAGATCGCTCGCCGCCATGAGAAAAATTGGCGTTCTGCCGGCGGTTGCCGCGGAAGGGGGTGGCGCGGCCAAATCAAACAGGGGAAAACGGGCGTGGAGCGGCGCCACCAGCAGGTCATGACAGGCTGTATGGAGTGTATGGGCAAAGAGAACCGGGTCAACCAGGCTATCAGCAAATTTCATCTGTCGGCTGGTTTCATAGTGGCGCAATGGTAGTGGTAAATGCTGATTGACCACCGCCTGCAAACGCGTCATGACTTCCTGATGGAGCGCCCCTAGCGGCGCCGTTGTCGGCCAGGGACCGCTGCCAAGGCAGTAAAAAGACCAACATTTGATTGTGCGCCATTCACGCGGCCAGGTGCATTGGGCGCCGGCCAGATAGATGCAATCGGTCGGTTTGGCGGCCAATCGTGGCGGTAAAATGGGCGGCGCCAGATCGAGCAACGCGGTCGCAATCAGATCAAACGGGCGTACATCCGCGGCATCCACCACACAACACTGGCCGCCACATTGCCGGCAGTAGTGAAATTCTTCCCAGAGTACCTGGTTATACGCTTGAAAGAGGTCGCTGATGGCGCTGACAAAGGCGCGCGCGGTAGCCGGCGTCCACGCTAGGCCCAACTCGTGCATCACCAACGGTTCAGGGTTGGTTTGCCAGGCCGCCACCGCCGCTTGACAGCCGTGGGCGAGCGTCTGGTGGTGGAGATAGCGCCGCTGGTATTCAGGATGGTGCGTTATGTTCATGATGAAGCTGCGATTTGATTTACCTGGTCCAGCACTCGCTGCAACTCCGGGCCGAGCCGTTGTAATTCCCCTTTATGCACAGTCGTCAACTGGGCCAGCAATGCTTCGCCGTGCGGCGTGAGTGCAATATAGACCTGCCGGCGATCGGCAGCCCCCTGGCGGACAAGTAAGTCCAGGTCAACCAAGCGATTGATTAAGCCGACCGCGCTATGGTGGCGAATCTGCAAGCGTTCGGCGAGTTCGCTGATGGTGATCCGCTCCCGTCCCGGAAAACCTTTCACGGCCAGGAGCGCCTGATGCTGTTGCGGCTCAAGCCCAAGCGCACGCGCCGCCTCCTCACTAAAGCGCAAGAATTTGCGCAACGTATAGCGAAAAGCGGCCAGCAATTCATATTCGGTTTTGCTTACCTCTGTACTCATGCCAACGCATCTCGCCAACTACTGTGTAGTAAAGACGTATGAACGTTACGAAAATAAATCGGTAACTGTAGGTCATCGCCGCCGGCGTGACAAGTTCCAAGGATTACCGATTTATTTACAGAACCTTCATAGGTCTTTACTACCGACCACAACTTATTTCACAAAACACTACAGGCCAGGGCGGCGACGTTACAACGACGGATGGCTCTTATTATAATCGATTTTGACCCGGAAGAAATATTGAAACATATCGTACTACGATATATAATTGCAATGTTGACTTTGTCGCATTGAGCGGCAAAGCATCAGGGCTTGGTCAATAAAGGAGACCAACGTGTATGACTACCGTTACGCAAACGCTACCTGGGCATACCCAGTTAGCCGATTTTACCCGTGATCGCCGGATTCTACTGCTCACCGGCATGGCGCTTGTGATTGGGATCTTTAGCGCCTTCATTGCGCTGATCTTGGTGCGACTCATTACCCTCGTTACCAACCTGGCCTTTTTTCAGCGCTTTTCGCTGATCGACCAGCCGCCGGCCGTAGCGACCCTGGGTATCTGGGTCATCGTAATTCCCGTGATTGGCGGCTTGCTCATTGGTTTCATGGCCCGCTATGGGTCAGAAAAGATTCGGGGGCATGGCATTCCTGAGGCGCTCGAAGCCATTTTGATTGGGCGCAGCCGCATGTCACTCAAGGTGGCGCTCTTGAAGCCGCTTTCGTCGGCCATTTCGATTGGCACCGGCGGCCCCTTTGGCGCCGAAGGGCCAATCATTATGACCGGCGGCGCCTTTGGTTCACTCTTTGCGCAACTGTTCAATCTGTCGGCGGCGGAACGCAAGACGCTGTTGGTGGCGGGCGCGGCCGGTGGGATGGCGGCGATCTTTGCTTCACCGGTGGCCGCAGTTCTGCTGGCTGTCGAATTGCTGCTCTTCGAGTGGCGCCCCCGCTCGTTTATTCCGGTCGCGGTTTCCGCGGTGATGGCGAGTGTCGTCCGCGTCTGGTTGCTGGGCCGCGGGCCGATCTTTCCCGTGCCGCCGCACGCTGAATTGTCGGCCAGTGCGCTGGCACTTGCGCTTGGGTTGGGGATCGTCGCCGGCTTTGGCGCCATGTTGCTGACGCTGCTGGTCTACGGCTTTGAAGATCTCTTCCAAAAGCTGCCGTTCCACTGGATGTGGTGGCCGGCCATCGGTGGGTTGGCGGTCGGCATCGGCGGTTGGTTTGACCCGCGTGCGCTGGGCGTGGGCTACGGTGTGATTCATGAATTGTTACTGGGCGGGAATGTGGGCGGACTGCTGCTTAGTCTGCTCCTTATCAAGGCGTTGATCTGGGCGATTGCGCTTGGCTCCGGCACCTCCGGCGGTGTGTTGGCGCCGTTGCTCATCATCGGCGGCGCGTTGGGCGCCGTTGAGGCAAACTGGTTCGCGCTGCCGGATGCCGGGTTGTGGGCGATGGTGAGCATGGGGGCGATGATGGGCGGCACCATGCGCTCCCCGCTGACGGCCATGATCTTTGTTCTCGAATTAACTCACGATTTCAACGCACTGCCGGCGCTGCTGGTTGGCTGTGTCGCCGCCTATGCAGTGACCGTGTTGATCCTGCCGCGTTCGATTCTGACCGAAAAAGTGGCCCGGCGCGGTTATCATTTGACCCGCGAGTACAGCGTTGACCCCTTCATGCTTGTGCGCGTGGGCGAGATTATGGACAAAGAGCGGGTCATGATTCCAGCCGCCATGACCGTGGCCGAGTTATCAAATCGGCTTGTCAATGGCGATGCTGACTTGACCCGGCATCAAGGGATTCCGATTGTTGATGAACAGGAGGAGTTAGCCGGCATCATTACAAGAGGTGATATTTTTCGCGCCCTGAGTCAGGACCCAAGCGGGCAGATGACCGTCCTGGCCGCCGGCACGACCCGGTTGTTGGTCACCTATTCTGACGAATTGGTGGATGTCGCCCTCACCAAAATGTTGCAAAATAACATCGGGCGTCTGCCGGTGGTTGCCCGTGACAATCCCACCTGCCTGCTTGGCTATCTTGGCCGCGCCACCATCCTGGCCGCGCGCCAGCAACGGCTGGAAGAAGAATATTTGCGCGAACCGGGGTGGCTACAACGATAGCCTGCGTGCGGAAGCTTTTGCCGGCTCAGTGACAGAGAATGTAAAACGCGGCAACAGCACCTGAAAGGTGCTGCCGACGCCCGGCTGGCTGGTGACGGTGATGACGCCCTGTTGCGCTTCGGTCAGCACTTTGGCAATGGCAAGGCCCAACCCCGCACCCACGCTGTTACGTGCCGATGCGACCTGATAGAAGCGATCAAAGAGGTATGGCACTTGATCCGCCGGAATGCCCTCGCCCTCATCACAGACGGCAATCAGTACATGGCTGGCCTCGGCTTTGACCGTGAGCGCAATCCTGGCCGGGGGCGGCGTATGTTTGATGGCGTTATCGAGCAGAATCAACAGCACCTGTTTCAAGGCATCACGTGCTGCCATCACCATTGGATTGTCCATTGGATTGTCCATTGGATTGTTCACTGTATCGTCGGCGGCTTCACAAGTGATCACCCGCTCCGGGGCCAGCAGTTTGGTTTGGCGATAGACCTCGCCAACGACCGCTTTGACGGACACCGGCTCACAAGGCAGGGTGTGGCCGGCATCGCTGCGCGCCAGGGTAAAGAGCTGGTTGACCAGGCGGATCAACCGCTCGGTCTCAGCCACCAGATCATGCAAGACGCTCTGCTGTTCGCCGGCGGGGATGGGCGGCGACCGCTGTAAGAGGCCCAGATTGCCCCGAATCGTGGTCAAGGGCGTGCGCAGTTCATGTGAGGCGTCGGCCACAAAGCGGCGTTGGACGGTGAGCGCTTCTTCGGTTTGCAGGTGGGCGCTCTGTAACTCCGCCAGCATGGCATTGAAGGTGATCGCCAGTTGGCTCACCTCATCCTGTTTCTGCTCCTTGGGCTGGCTCTGCATGAGCGGCACCCGCCGGCTAAAGTCTCGGCTGGCGCCAATGCTTTGGGCGGTCTCGGTGATGCGCTGGATCGGGCGCAGGCCCACGCCGGCCAACAGCCACCCAATCGCAAAGGCGCTGCCGATGATCAAGGCATCGCCGGCCCACAAGCGGCGGCGCAACTGCGCCAGGGTGCGATCTCTTTCGGTGAGCGAAGCGGCGATCTGCATAAAGCCAAGCACGCGCCCCGCCTGCACCAGCGGCTGGTTGTAGATCAGCAACCGTTCACCATTCACCACCGCAATGGCTGTCCAGGGCGCGACGGCGGCCTGCGGCTGGGCCGTGGGCATGGCAAAGGGCAGCACCCGCTCCTGTAGATTGGCGGTGCGGTCGGCCACTTCACCGGCAGCAGTGCGACTTTGCACCAAAATCTCCGGCCCGGCAAATTGAAAGGCCAACGCATCAATATCCGCCAGGCGCAGATCGGGCGCAGCGGCAATGCGGCGCATCTTACTGGTCAAGGTGTTGGTCAGGACATCAATGCCATTGCGCGCAATGGTGGCATAACTCACCAGGCTAAAGCCGATCAGGGCCAGGGCCAGAATGCTCGTATAGAGGAGCGTCAGCCGTAGACGAATGGTCATTTATTCTTCCCGCAAGACATAGCCAACCCCGCGCGCCGTTTGAATCAGCCGTGGCTCCTGATCGGCTTCGGTCTTTTTGCGCAGGTAGCCGATATAGACTTCGAGGACATTGTCCTCCCCGTTAAAATCATAGCCCCAGACCTCTTCCAGAATTTTCTGGCGTGTCAACACCTGGCGGGGATGGCGCAGGAACAGATGCAGCAAGTCAAATTCGGTCGGCGTCAGCTCAAAGCGCCGGTCGTCCCGTTGCGTTTCACGCGTGACGGGGTTCAGCCGCAGCCCGGCATAGGCCAGAACAGCGTTGGGCGTACTGCCTTCGGTGCGGCGCAAGAGCGCATTCATGCGTGCCAACAACTCTTCCGGCGCAAAAGGCTTGACCAGATAATCATCCGCGCCGTGATTCAACCCCTCCACCCGGTTCTCGATGGCGTCACGCGCCGTCAACATCAAGATCGGCGTGGCATCACAGCGGGCGCGCAGTCGTTTGACCACGGTGAGACCATCAACTTCCGGCATCAACCAATCCAGAATGATCAGTTTGGGGTGGTTGTTTTCCACCGCCCGCAGCGCCTCCCGCCCGTTGCCGGCTGTCGTCACCGCAAAGCCTTCATAGGCCAGGGTGCGCTGCAACATGCGGAGCAGATTTTCATTGTCATCGACCACCAGCACTGGAATCATCGGTTCACCTCCCGGTTATGTTTTGTCTCCCACCATTATACGCAACAAAGCTGAGAGAATGCCAAGAAGCTACCCATTCTTAGCGATCTCTCAGCTTTTCCATAGACTTTTCTCAATCGCCGTCGCTATCCTGAGCGCATACCGGCCAATGATGACGGGATGATCGCCATCTACGGTCTATTGTCAGTAGACCGCAACGCAGCCAAGATCGCAATGACCTGACTCCAGACTACGCGACTACACGACTGCGGACTACTGATTGTGTTGTTCCTTATTCATTTACAGGAGAGTTTCTCATGAAACCATCAACGATGTCCCGCAAAGTCCGTCTGTTTATGTTCGTGCTGGCGTTGCCGCTGGTGCTACTCCCTGCGGCCAGTCTCTATGCCTTTCAAACGACTGTGGAATTGCCCCAACAACCCTATCTCCCGCTGGCGATGGCCGTACAGGCCGCCAGCGCCGCCGTTGCCCAGTGTGAGGAAGATGGCTACCGGGTCAGTGTGGCGGTGGTTGATCGCGGCGGCGTCCTCAAGGTTTTGCTCCGGGCTGACGGCACTGGCCCCCATACGGTGAGCAGCAGCACGCGCAAAGCCTACACTTCCGCCAGCCTGGGCCGTTCCACCGCCGAGTTGGCGAAGACCGTGGCGGAGAATCCTGCCGTTGAAGGCTTACGCAACATGGACCCCCAAATTCTGATTCTGGCCGGCGGCCTGCCGATTGTGGTCAATGAAAGCGTGGTCGGCGGCATCGGTGTCGGCGGCGCGCCAGGCGGCAACCTGGATGAAGCGTGCGCCCAGGCCGGCATCGACGCTGTGCTCGCTGAGGGGGGCGCGACCGAAGACGCCACCGCGCCAACCCCAACGCCCAAACCGTAGCCAGTACTATTTTGTCCCATAGGGACAGTTGAGTTTAGGGAGGGAAAAGATGATACCCTTCTTAAACTCGTGCCCTCTAGTCATATCACCGCGAATCGTCGGATTAGCGAATTTTTCACTCGAAGCGATTCGCTAATCCGACGATTCGCGGTGATATTGGGCAGACAGATCTACCTATACAATCGCTCATCTACAGAAAGTGTGAGGTTTCGACCCGCCACACCTGTCAGGTTTCCAAAACCTGACAGGTGTTCACACTTTCCGTAGATGAGCCTATACAATTTATTTGACAAAACAGCAGCCGATCACTGGGAGATCGGTTCGATTTCCACTAGTGCTGAGGGGAAAGAAGGTATGCAAAATTTTTTGTTCGTACGCGGTCTGCTGCTATCCTGTGTGGTAGCCTTGCTCACAGCCGCTTGTATCGTTACACCGATCCAAACTATAGAACCGGCGCCCTCCCCAACTGCTACAGCGGCGACCGGGAGCAACAACGCTATAACAGAGGTGGATATGCGCTTGATCGACGCGGCAAGCCAGGGTGATCTGGCTGCTGTCCAACAATGGCTGGCCCAGGGCGCCAACATCCACGCGGCCGATGGCGCCGGTGTGACGGCCTTGATTGCCGCCGCCTACGCCAATCATCTGGCGGTGGCGGAATTTCTCATCGAAGCTGGGGCCGATGTCAATGTTCAAGACAACACGCAGCAGAGTGCGTATTTGATCGCCACTTCAGAGGGGTATGTCGATCTACTGCGGTTGACCTTGCAAGCCGGCGCCGATGTCCAGCGCACCGATAGCTACAATGGCACCGGCCTGATCCGCGCCGCCGATCGCGGCCATGTCGAGATTATCCAGGTGCTACTGGAGACCCCGATCAAACTTGACCACATTAACCGCTTGGGCTGGACCGCGCTGCTCGAAGCCATTATCCTTGGTGACGGCGGCGCCCGCCACACGGAAGTGGTGCGCCTGTTGGTCGAAGCCGGCGCCGATGTCAATTTGGCCGATGGCAATGGCGTCTCGCCGCTGGCTCATGCCCAACAGCGAGGTCATACGGCGATTGCAGAAATTCTACGTAAGGCCGGCGCGCACGAGTAAGCAAGGCGAATGACCCCACGACAGCGCTAATGGCATAAGCTCCAGGACGGCACACGTGCGTTAAAATTGGGGCTTGACAAACTTTCTTGTTGTGATAAAATAAATTTAGTTATAACTAAATTTATTTTATCGCAACAAGAAAGTGAGATAACGATGACAAGCGAGCTGATTTTCCGGTTGCTCACAGGCACGCTGTTTGTGACTATCTTTTCTATCAGTATCTACTTTCGCCATCGAGCTGAACGCCACGGTGGGCAACTGAATCGGCGCGAAGGACAACGGCTGTTGATCCCCCTGCGTTTGTTGGGGTTGGTCGCGGTGTTGCCGTTGTTTGGGTACATCATCAATCCCGACTGGGTGGCGTGGGCGCGCTTTGATCTGCCGCTGTGGGTACGCTGGGGTGGCGTGCTGGTCGCGATCACTATGCTTCCGCTGCTTTATGCAGTCTTGGTGACGATTGGCAACAATATCTCGCCCACCGAAGCCACACGCACCAACCATCAACTGATCACCAGCGGCCCCTACCGCTGGATTCGCCACCCGTTGTACACCTTTGGCGCCCTTTTCTTTCTGGCGTTGAGTGTGCTGACAACCCTGTGGTGGCCGGCCCTGCTCTTGTTACCGGCGCTACTGGCGCTGATCTGGCGGGCGCGCTTTGAAGAGGCCAACTTGATCGCCCGCTTTGGCGATGAATACCGCACCTATATGCAACGGACAGGGCGCTTTTTGCCGAAGTTGCGGTAAGTGGGCTGGCGGGTTTGGGAAATTCTACCGCAAGATCAACCACGAAGGCACAAAGTTCACGAAGGTTTTTCTTCGTGGTCTTCGTGCCTTCGTGGTTGATCTTGTCTGTTGAAAAGTTGAATTCTGATGGCGAGGGTGGCAAAATGCAACAAATGGTTTGATTGATCCAGGAAGCGCGTCGCCGCGGGAGTGTAGACAATGTCTGCGTCCTTGTCCACCAATCTACCGGCTCCGCCAACAGCGTTGATTGGTCGCGCCCAGGAGGTGGCGGCGCTGCTTGCCCTGTTGCGCCGGCCGGAGGTGCGTCTCCTCACCTTGACGGGGCCGGGTGGGGCGGGAAAGACACGCCTGGGGCGGGAAGTGGCGACGCAATTGGTGGCTCACTTTGCCGATGGCGTCTATTGGGTGGCGCTGGCTGCGCTTCAAAGCGCCGATTTGGTGTTGGGCAGCATTGCGCAAGTGTTAGGGATCAAAGCGCTGCCTGAGCAGCCAATGTTGGCCCTCCTCCAGACGCATTTGCGCAACCAACAGCTATTGCTGGTGCTGGACAACTTTGAACATGTGGTGACGGCGGCGCCCCAAATCGCGGCTTTGTTGGCCGCTGCACCCCGGTTGAAGGTGCTGATCACCAGCCGCAGTATCTTGCACCTCACCGGTGAATATGAGTTTCCGGCGCCACCATTGGCGCTTCCCGATCTTGCCCGTCTGCCCGCTGTTGAAGCGTTGAGCAAGTATGCTGCGGTCGCGCTCTTTGTCGAACGGGCGCAGGCGGCCTGGCCGGCCTTCCAACTGACCACCGCCAATGCCGCCGCTGTGGCCGCCATCTGTTGCCGCCTGGATGGGCTACCGTTGGCCATTGAATTAGCCGCCGCTCGCTGTAAGATCCTCACCCCGCAAGCGCTGCTCACCCGCCTGACCGCCGCTGCTGGATCGGGCGAAAACCAGGGTGGCGGGCTGTTCCAGACCTTAGCCGTTGGTCCCCAAGATCTGCCGGCGCGCCAACAGACGCTACGCGCTACCATTGACTGGAGCTACAACCTGTTGACCCCCACCGAACAGATTCTCTTACGCCGGTTAGCGGTCTTTATCGGCGGCTGGACATTCGAGGCGGCGGAAGCGATCTGTAGTGCGGCCGATGAACCGACTGCCGTCTCCCTGCTTGACGGGCTGACGGCATTGGTCGATCAAAGCCTGATTTACCAGGAGATGATGCCCACAGGCGAAATACGTTTTAGCATGTTGGAGACGATCCGCCACTATCTGCATGAGCGGTTGGTCGCCAGCGGCGAGGAAGCGCTCTTGCGCCAACGCCATCTGCGCTATTACGTGGCGCTGGCCGAAACCGCCGAACCGGCCCTGAGTGGGCCGGAGCAAGGGGTCTGGTTGGCTCGGCTGGAACAAGAGCAGGGCAACCTGCGCGCCGCCCTGGCCGCCAGCAAAGAACTCCCCGATTGCGCCCACTTTGGCCTGCGGCTGGCGACCGCGCTCTGGTGGTTCTGGTGGGTGTATGGTCATGTCAGCGCCGGGCGCGCCTGGCTCGAAAATCTGTTGGCGCTGACCGGCTCTACCCAATCGACCCATGCCCACTGGCACGCCCGCTCCACCGCCCATGATCGCGCCGCCTTTCTAGCCAGCGCCTATGGCGACTATCAACAAGCACAAGCCGCCAGCGACGCCAACCTGGCGCTCTTCCGCCGCTTAGACGACCCACATGGCATCGCCTGGTCGCGCTATAGCCTGGGCCTCGTCGCCTTGGTGCAAGGCAACTTTGACGAAGCCGGCGCCCATTATGCCGCCGCGCTGAGCCGATTTCGCACACTGGACGACACGCGCGGCGTTGCCTGGACGCTCAATGACCTGGGTGCGCTGGCGCTGCTCCAAGACGACTATGTGCGGGCTGCCGCCTACCATGCTGAATGTCTGGATTTGGTGCGGCTGCTTGGCAATCCCCGTGACCTTGCCGCTTGTCTGGGTAACCTGGCGACGGTGGCCCAAGCACAGGGGGATCACCCCTTGGCAGCGCACTATTACCGTGAATGCCTGACCATTGCCCAACAGGCCGGCGATACAGCCACCATCGCCGTTGCGCTGCACAGCCTGGCGCAGATTGCCTACACCCAACGCGACTATGGCGAGGCGCAACGCCTGTTTGCCGAGGCCGCTGAGCGCTACCATCAGCTTGCCAGCAAAGTTGGTTTCGCCCGCTGTCTGGCCGGGTTGGCGGCCACGGCTT
Organism: Caldilinea sp. CFX5; assembly: GCA_021405325.1. The sequence continues at coordinate 120,338 of QWII01000006.1, forward strand.
GGGCGCAGAATCACCCAACGCGCGCAACGCGTTTGTGGGGGGTGGCGGCGGCCCATTATGCCAACATTGCGGCCCGGATGGACCCAAATGAACGCAGGGTCTATGAACAGAGTCAGGCTGCCGTGCGCACCCATTTGGGTGAAATTGCCTTTACGGCCGCGTGGACAGAAGGCGCCACAATGCCCCTTGACCAGGCCCTGACTGCGCCTGAACCCAATCGCATTGATGCCACCCAGGCCCCCGCCCCGCCTGTCTCGGCTGCACTGCCAGCCGCATTAAGCGAACGGGAGATTGAAGTTCTGCGGCTCCTTGCCCAAGGGCTGAGCTACATCGCCATTGCCGAACATTTGGTTATCAGCCCGCGCACAGTCAACCGCCACCTTACCTCGATCTACACCAAATTGCAAGTCACCTCGCGCCACGCCGCCACCCGTTTTGCGATTGACCACAATCTACTATAGGCCATGTTCCGTAATGCGTGTTGCGTGAACCATTCAAACACTGTTGCGCGGTCTTCTGATCTCTATCTTCTGTCATAGGTAATCCTACCCATCCCGCCGGCGCATGAACAAATGGGTAATCGATTGGGTAAGTCAACCGATGTACAGCGCGTCTGCGCCCTCTATACTGAGCGGAGGAGCATTCTTCAATCGATCAGGACAGGAGGAGCAAGAAGATGACAACCATTGAATCAACACCCCAAATGGCCGCCAAGATCTATACGACGATGGCGCAAAATTTGGCCGTAGTTCGCCACCGCTTGAACCGACCATTGACGCTGGTGGAGAAACTTTTGCTAGGCCACCTGGATGACCCGGCGCAACAGGAGTTAACACCGGGGCAGAGCTATTTATCGCTACGCCCCGACCGGGTGGTATTACAGGATGTGTTGGGACAAACCGCCATGCTGCAATTCCGCCAAACCCGACGCGACCGCGTTGCTGTGCCCACCACCATCCATTGCGACCATTTGATCCAGGCCCGCGTGGCCGGCGCGGCGGATCTACAAGATTCATTGGTGGAGAATCAGGAAGTCTATGCCTTTCTGCGCTCGGCGGCGGCGCGCTATGGCGTCGGTTTTTGGGCGCCGGGCGCCGGGATCATTCACCAGGTAGTGCTGGAAAATTACGCCTTTCCCGGCGAGTTGTTGATTGGCACCGATTCACATACGCCAAACGCCGGCGGGCTAGGCGCGTGTGCCGTTGGCGTGGGTGGGGCGGATGCCGTGGAGGTGATGGCCGGCCTGCCCTGGGAATTGCTCTACCCCAAACGTATTGGCGTCTATTTGACGGGCAAGTTGAACGGCTGGACCGCGCCGAAAGATATTATCCTTTATGTCGCCGGTCAACTGACCGTTTCCGGCGGCACCAATGCCATTGTCGAATATATCGGCCCTGGCGCTCGCACCTTGAGCGCGACCGGCAAGGCGACCATCACCAATATGGGCGCTGAATTGGGTGCAACAACTTCCGTCTTCCCCTATGACGAACGGATGGCCGTCTACTTGCAAGCGACGGGGCGAGGCGAACTGGCGACGCTGGCCGACCGTCACCAAGAACTGTTGGCGCCCGATGCTGAGGTGGAAGCGAACCCGACGCGCTACTATGATCGCGTCATCGAACTGGACTTGACTACGTTGGAACCCTATCTGGTGGGGCCACACTCGCCGGATCGCGCCCGGCCACTGTCGCAACTTACTGCCGAAGTGGTTGATTCACAAAACGGCTTTGTGGATACTATTGCCAGTGCCTTGATTGGCAGTTGCACCAACTCTTCCTACGAAGATATGAGCCGCGCCGCTGACATTGCTCGTCAGGCCCAGGCGCATGGCCTCAAAGCGGCGACGCCTTTCCTGGTAACGCCCGGTTCGGAACAGGTGCGCGCCACCATTGAACGGGACGGCCAAATGGCTGCGCTGGAAGCCATCGGCGCTGTGGTGCTGGCGAACGCCTGCGGCCCTTGTATCGGTCAGTGGCGGCGCAGTCAGGAGGCGACTGCCGCCCCCAACACGATTGTCACTTCCTACAATCGCAACTTCCCGCGGCGCAACGACGGTCAACCGACGACGATGAACTTTATCGGCAGCCCGGAAGTGGTGACGGCGCTGGCGCTGGCTGGTCGCCTCTCGTTCAATCCGTTGACCGATACGCTGATCGGCGCCGACGATCAACCCTTCAAACTGACCGCTCCCCAACCGGCGCCGGAGGTTCCCGCGCAAAACTTTGCCCGCGGGCGTAACCTCTATGTGGCGCCGCCGGCGGATGGTAGCACAGTTTCATTGACTGTCGCGCCGGATAGTGAGCGGCTCCAGATTATGGAACCGTGGCCGGCCTGGGATGGCCACGATTTTCTGGCGATGCCGGTGCTGCTCAAGACCAAGGGCAAGACGACGACCGATCACATCTCGCCCGCCGGTTTCTGGCTGCGCTATCGCGGCCACCTGGACAAGTTTAGCGATAACTTGCTGATGGGTGCGATCAATGCCTTTACCGGCGCCGTCGGCCAGAGCAAAAATGTGTTGAGCGATGAGCGTGATCTTCCCGTCGCAACGGTGGCCCGCCAGTACAAAGCGCAGGGGATCCAGTGGGTGGTGGTGGGCGATCACAACTATGGCGAAGGGAGCAGCCGAGAACATGCGGCCCTTTCGCCACGCTTGCTGGGCGGGGTTGCCGTCATTGCCCGTAGCTTTGCCCGCATTCATGAGTCCAATCTCAAAAAGCAGGGATTGCTGGCGTTGACCTTCATCGATCCTGCCGATTATGATCGCATTCGGGAAGATGATCGCCTGAGTCTGATCGGGTTGTCAGCGCTGGCGCCGGGGCAACCCGTGGTCTGTCAGGTGCAACATAGCGATGGGCAGACTGAGACCATCTATCTCGCCCATTCTTATAGTGCTGCCCAGGTAACCTGGTTCCAGGCAGGATCAGCCTTAAATTTGCTGGCGGTCTAGATACTCTTGCGCCTCCCTTGTTCCGTAGGGACGCTTGAGTGAGGGCATAGACCCAAACCGACCACTGCACGGTGGCCAGGGTGGCGTGTGGGTTCCCACATTGCTTTTCGCCCAAGCCGCTTTTCATTTGGCGATGGGGCACCTCTAATTCCCAGCGCTGCCAGCGCCAGGTCAGAATGTCAACCAGCGGGAGGGGTACGCTTCACCCCGCCTTTGCCCCGGTCTGTGGTTCCCCACCCAACGGGGCTTTGGTCATTGCACCATCATGGGCCGTCGCTAGTGAACTATCCATCTAGATAGTACAATAACTAGCTAGCTGGATAGTGCATTTGTAAGTTACGTGTGATATAATGAACTATACTGACGAGCGCCAGAAAGTAGTACTTTGTACAGAAGTAATGGCTTACTTTCTGTGCTGCTCGTGAGTATAAATTGCCTGACGACGGGCAGGTAGTTCTTGCGGATTGACCAGATATCTGGTCCTGTTTAGCTCAATACAAGCGCATTCTTGACAAAAAATGCACGGGAGGAGACTGTCAAACAAGGGCAGTCTTTTTTGTTTTCTGGAGCGAATCATTTTGGAAGGGTTGTCGTGATTGTTTGTACGTGCTCGTCGGTAGCGCCCCCGCCGATGACGCTCTGCCGGAAGCAGGTGTACCTTGAAACCAATCTTGGTCAGGCTCATTCGTCTGTATAGTACATTCGGGTTGGCAGCCTTGCTGCTCCTAGCAGCCTTCCCCTTGCCGGCGCGGGCGTCAACCGGTCAGGTGCATGTCATCGACATTCAAGGGGTGATCAACCCCCTGAGCGCCCGCTATTTGGAACGGACGTTGGCCGCCGCCGAAGAAGCCGGGGCGACGCTTGTGGTGCTGCGGCTGGACACCCCCGGCGGCCTGGACAGCGCCACGCGTGAAATGAGTCAGGCTTTGTTGGCCGCCCGTGTCCCGGTTGTGGTCTATGTAACGCCGGCTGGTGCGCGCGCTGCCTCGGCCGGCCTCTTTATCACATTGGCGGCGCATGTCGCCGCGATGACGCCCGGCACCAACATTGGGGCGGCCCATCCGGTTGCCCTAGGCGGGCAAACCCAGGATGAAGTGATGGCGGGCAAGGTGGCCCAGGATGCCGCCGCCACCGTGCGCGCCCTGGCCTTGGAGCGGGGGCGCAACCCGGCATGGGCCGAGAAGGCGGTCCTCGACAGTCTCTCCTATACCTATGCCGAAGCGTTGGAACATGGGCTAATCGACCTGGTCGCGGTCGATCTGCCGGATCTGTTGACCCAACTCGACGGACGAACCGTCAAGACGGCCGCCGGTGAGGTCATCTTGCAGACCGGGGCGCTGACCATCACCGAGACGCCGATGAATTTTGCCGAACGGCTGCTCCATCTGATCACCGACCCCAACATTGCGTTCTTGCTGCTTACGCTGGGCTTGTACGGCCTCATCATCGAATTTCAGGCGCCGGGCTTTGGCCTGCCGGGCGGGGTGGGCGTCATTGCGCTGGTCCTCGCCTTTGTCGCCTTTGGCAGTCTGCCGCTCAACTGGGCCGGCGTCGGCTTGATTGTCCTCGGCATGATCTTGCTGGGCGCCGAAGCCTTTACCCCCGGCTTTGGCGCGATGGGCCTGGCCGGCTTAGCCATGTTTACCCTGGGCGCGCTCATGCTCTATCGCCCCTTCACCCCAACGGCGCCGGCGCTGCCGGTGGTGACCATTAGCCCCTGGCTGATCGCAACGATCACCGGGCTGACGGCCCTGTTGCTGCTCCTGGTCGTCAGGAGTGGTTGGCAGGCGCAGCGGCTGCTCCCGGTCAGTGACGTGGCGCACCGGCTTGTCGGCGTTGCCGGCATAGCCACCACCGACCTGACGCCGGTTGGCACCGCCCAAATCGAGAGCGAACTATGGACTGTGGTTGCCGACGGCGCCGAACCAGTGCGCGCCGGTGACAAAGTTGTGGTGACAGCCATGGCAGGGCTTACCTTGCGTGTGCGTCCGGTCACCAAGATTCCCCCTATTCACCAACAGGAGATGAAAAATGTTTGATGGAAACCTTGTTACGTTGTTGTTCGTCGCGCTCCTCGTGTTGTTTATTCTGTCGGCCGCCATTAAGATTGTGCCGGAATATCAGCGCATTGTTGTCTTGCGGTTGGGCAAAAGCATCGGCTCACGCGGGCCGGGGTTGGTTATGCTCATCCCACTGGTGGATCGGGCGATCTGGCAAGATCTGCGCGAAGTGGTCTTCAATGTAGAGCCACAGACCTGCATCACGAAAGACAACGCCCCTGTTTCGATTGACCTGCTCATCTACCTCAAGGTGATGGATGCCGTCCCCAGCGTCGTCGAGGTGGAGGATTATCGCAGCGCCGCCCAAGGCATTGCCAAAACCACCTTGCGCGCCGTGGTCGGTGATCTGCCGCTCGATGATGTCTTAGCCAAGCGCGATGAGATCAACCAGGTCTTGCGCATCAAGATGGATGATGTGACCGCCCGCTGGGGCATCAAAGTGACGATGGTCGAAATCCGCGAGATCCAACCACCCAAAGATGTCCAGGATGCAATGACGCGCCAGATGGCCGCCGAACGCAACCGCCGTGCGTTGGTGACGGAAGCCGACGGCAAGCGCGAAGCCGCCATCAAAGTCGCCGAAGGGGAAAAGCAATCCTCGATTCTGAAAGCGGAAGGGGATCGCCAGGCCCGCATCCTCACCGCCGAAGGCTACGCCCTGGCCCTGGAGAAGATCGAAGCGACGGCCAACACGATTGGCGCCAACTCGATGAGTCTCCAATATCTGGATGCCCTGCGCACCGTGGGCGCCGGTCCGGCCACCAAGTTTGTTCTGCCCATGGAGTTCACCACGTTGTTACGTCCCTTCATTAACCATACGGAACAGGCGAGCCACGGCACCGCCACCAATGGTTCAGGGGCCAGTGGTTCAGGGGCCAGTGGTTCAGGGGCCAGTGGTTCAGGAAAGGAATGATGCGATGTTTACCCATATCTTGCTGGCGACTGATGGTTCGGCGGCGGCGGAACGGGCAACCGATTACGCGGCCTCACTGGCGACACGCTACGGCGCCAAGGTGACGGTCATTCATGCCTTTGCCCCGGTTTCGACGCTTTTGGGGGAACCGAACTACAGCCAGGCGCTCGACAAAACGCTGCGGGAAGCCAGAACCCTGGTCAACACCACCGGGGACAAACTACGCCTACTTGGGGTTGACACCGTGGAAGAAGATAGTATTGCAGGGCAAGCGGCCACCGTGATTCTTGATGTCGCCGAAAGCCGCCAACCGGATGTGATTGTTTTGGGTGCACGGGGGTTAGGCGTCTGGAGTGGGCTGATTCTCGGCAGCACCAGCATGGCCGTTGTCCAACGGGCCAAATGTCCGGTGTTGGTGATCAAATGACAGTCCCGTAACTACTAAGAGCGGGCTTAGTAGTTACCCTTACCCTTTGAAAGGAGGCGCCATGATCGGCCTATATCACAAAATCTTAGTGCCATTGGATGGCTCGACGCTGGCAGAACAGGTGCTGCCCCATCTACCGCGGCTGGCAACCCCGACCGATACAACTTTTGTGCTGGTAACGGTCATTAATACGGCCAACTATGTGGCGACCCACAGCCGCTATCTGCCGCCGGACTATTTCACCCGGCTGCGCGCCAGTGCCGAGGAGTATCTCGCCGAGCAACGGCGGCCGTTGGAACAAGCCGGTTTTCGCGTTGAAGCGCATGTCGCGGATGGTGACGCCGCCGGTCGCATTTTACAAGTCGCCGCCACAACGCAGGCGGATTTGATCGCCATGACGACGCATGGGCGCGCCGGCTTTGTGCGCTGGGCCTTGGGCAGTGTGGCCGAACGGATTGTGAGCGAAACGGCGTTGCCGGTCTTCCTGGTGCGTGAAACAACCGCCCTGCCCACGGACAAGCTCCACCGGATCTTAGTGCCGCTGGACGGTTCCGCCTTGGCCGAGCAAGCGCTGCCTACCGCAGCCGCGCTGGCCAAAGCCACCGGTGCTGAGTTGCTGCTGCTCCAGGTGATGCAACCGCTGGATGACCGCAACCAGGAGATCCTGTTCAAGGATGCCGCCGAAGCGCAAGCGGCCTTTGCTGAGTGGCGGACGAACGCCGAAGCCTATCTGCACCAGCAAGCGCAACCCTTCCAGGCCGAGGGTGTGACTTGTCTCTACAAAGCGCTCCTGGGCGATGTGGCGCCGACCATCATTGACAGTGCCGAAACTGAACATATTGACCTGCTGGTGATGAGTACACACGGGCGCAGCGGTCTACGCCGTTGGGTCTACGGCAGCGTCGCCAACAAGGTGTTGCGTGGCGTCACTTGTCCTTTACTACTGATCCACCACACCGCGTTGGGGCAAAGCGCGTGACCTACCCATCTGGCTAGCGCGGCAACTAGCCAGATGACCAATCGGTTGTCAATGTTGTTGTGGTATAGTGAACGCGACTGTTGGGCGACAGGCCGGTTGCTCGACATCAATGGATCGCTGCTGTCTGGGGGCTGCTGCCAACCATGATGAGTTTTGAACACAAACGCATGATTGAATGCACCGGAGGAGACTGCCACAAAGGGCAGTCTTTTTTGTCTTCCAACAATCTGGTGTTACAGATGATTTGAGGCGTTGCGATGAACAACTATCTAGCTGTCACGCTTGGTATTTTGTGCGCCGGGCTTGGTGGTGAACTATTTGTGCGCGGGGCCGTCGATCTGGGCCGCTGGCTGCGCGTGCCGGCCGCGCTGATCGGCGCCACCATTGCCGCTTTTGCCACCTCCAGCCCGGAGTTGGCGGTTGCGCTGACGGCGGCCAGTGCGGGGGCGCCGGAAATTTCGCTGGGTGATGCGCTGGGCAGCAATGTGGTCAATGTCAGTCTCGTTCTGGCGCTGGCCTTGCTGGTGACGCCAATTGAAACCGCCTTGGCAACCGTGCGGCGCGATTTCGCCGTCGCCCTGTTGACACCCCTTGTCCTGGCGCTGTTGGCGCTGGATGGGCGCCTTTCACGGGTCGATGGCTTGCTCTTGTTGGTGATCTTTGGCGTCTGGCTCACCCTGGGCATACAACATGCCCGCGCCCAGCGCGCGGCTTCGCCCGAACGGCTTGCCACAGATGCGGGCCGCCGCGCCCTCCTTTTCAGCGCCATCGGGTTAACCTTGTTAGTAGTCGCCGGTCGGCTGATCGTCGACGGGGCCAAAGGCATTGCCGCCGCCTATGGCATCGACCCATTCATCATTGGTGCGACCGTCGTCGCCATTGCCACCGGCGCCCCTGAGTTGGCAACAACCTTGATCGCCGTTGTGCGTCACCATGAGCAGCTTGGGCTGGGCAACATTCTGGGCAGTAATATCTTTAACGGGTTGTTCATTGTGGCGCTGGCCGCGATCATTTCACCGATCACCGTGGTTTGGAACGATGTTACTATCGGTCTGTTCTTTGGGGCGCTCACCACCCTCGTCATCCTCCCTTTCAGGAGTGCGGTCATCGGGCGGGGGCGGGGCTTCCTGCTATTGGCGCTGTATGGGCTTTACCTTGTTCTGATTTTGCAAAGCTGGTGAAGCAGCCTGTTCCCCCATGGCCATTCTTATCGCACTCCTCATTGGGGCCTGGGTTCTAAGCTTTCGTCAATAAACAACGATGCGCTAACGACACCATAGCGCAAGGAATAAGGAGATTTCGATCCATGCAAACGTTGCTCAATAAGCAGTGGCATCACCTTCCTCACCCTGCGGTTACTGAACTGCTCGAAAGCGATCCGCAAAGTGGGTTGGATTTGTTGGAAATCAAGCGCCGCCAAGAACGCTTTGGCCCGAATGTGCTTACGGCAAAGCGGGGAAAAAGCCCGTTACTGCGCTTTTTACTGCAATTCCACAACCCGCTCATTTATATCCTGCTGGCGGCGAGCCTAATTACCCTGATCTTGAAGGATGCCGTGGATGCCGCCATCATCTTTGGTGTGGTGCTGGTGAATGCCATTGTGGGATATATCCAAGAAGCCAAGGCGGAAAGAGCCATTGAGGCGCTCGCCCAAACGATGATCACCGAAGCTACAGTTCTACGTGCTGGGAAAACCGTGCGCACTTCCGCCGCCGAGCTTGTGCCAGGGGATATGGTGTTGCTTCAGGCCGGCAACAAGGTGCCGGCCGATCTGCGTCTGCTGCGCGCCCGTGATTTACAGGTCGCGGAGGCAGCCCTCACCGGCGAATCGGTGCCTGTCCAAAAAGATGCTGACCTCCGTTTACCTTCGGACACGGCGCTGGCTGACCGGCGCAACATGGCCTATGCCTCAACGCTGGTTACCTATGGTCAGGCGACAGGGATCGTCGTGGCCACTGGCGACAATACCGAGGTCGGGCGAATTTCTCAGCTCATTTCTACCGCGCAGGAATTGGAGACCCCCCTGACGCGCAAGATTGGGCAATTTAGCCAGACCTTGCTCTATGTGATTCTGGCGCTGGCCGGCGTGACCTTCCTGGTGGGCTTATGGCGCGAACAGGCGCTCATCGATACGCTGATGGCCGCCATTGCCCTGGCGGTGTCGGCGATTCCCGAAGGGCTGCCGGCGGCCGTGACCGTCACCCTGGCGATTGGCGTTTCGCGGATGGCGCGCCGCCGGGCCATTATCCGCAAATTGCCGGCCGTAGAAGCGCTCGGCAGCACAACCATCATCTGTTCCGACAAAACGGGCACACTGACCCAAAACCAGATGACGGTACAAGAAATTGCCGTCGTTGGCGCACACTATGCAGTGACGGGAACAGGGTATCAGCCAGCGGGTCAGCTTGTGCAGCAAGGCGCGCCGGTGCAGCCGGATTCGCGTGGCGCCCTGCTGGCCTGTCTGCAAGCCGGCCTGCTGTGCAATGACAGCCGTCTGGTGGAAAAACAAGGTCAATGGGAGATTGAGGGCGACCCCACCGAAGGCGCGCTGCTTGTCGCCGCACACAAGGCCGGGCTTACGACGGAGACGCAACAAGCGCAATTGCCGCGCCTGGATGTGATTCCATTCGAGTCCCAGCACCAGTATATGGCGACCCTGCACGATACCGGCCCGGCGCAACCGCGCCTGGTCTATGTGAAAGGGGCGGTTGAGGTGCTTTTGGAGAAATGCAGCACTGCGCTTGACGAAATGGGACAGACGATCCCCCTGGACACGACTTGCATCCATGCCGTGGTTGGGGCAATGGCGGCCAAAGGCTTGCGTGTGCTGGCCTTTGCGCGCGGCGAATTGCCCGCCGGCACAACGGATCTGACCCATGCGCATATCGCCAACGGTCTAACCTTTCTGGGTCTACAAGGGTTGTCCGATCCGCCACGCCCGGAAGCGGTGGCGGCCGTCCACGCCTGCCAGAGCGCCGGCATCCGCGTCAAGATGATCACGGGCGACCACGCGCTGACGGCGTCCGCTATCGCCAGGCAAATTGGTTTGGATGGCGCTGGCGCGGCCGATGAAAGTGCGCCAGCGGTGCTGACCGGCAAGGCAATGGCCGAACTATCGGATACAGAGTTCATCAAAGCGGCTGCACGAACAGCGGTCTTTGCCCGTGTCACCCCCGAACAAAAACTTCGCTTAGTCGAAGCGTTGCAGGTGCAAGGTCATATTGTCGCCATGACCGGGGATGGGGTCAATGACGCCCCCGCCCTAAAACAATCGGACATTGGCGTAGCGATGGGGAAAAATGGCACAGACGTGGCCAAAGAGGCCGCGGACATGGTCTTGACCGACGACAACTTTGCGTCGATTGAAGCTGCGGTTGAGGAAGGCCGTAGCGTCTTCGACAACTTGACCAAAATCATTGTCTGGACCCTGCCAACCAATTTGGGCGAAGGGTTAGTGGTTCTCGCCGCCATCATTGCCGGCGTTGCCCTGCCCATTCTGCCGGTGCAAATTCTGTGGATCAATATGACCACCGTGGCTGTCCTCGGGCTGGTGCTTGCCATGGAAGATAAGGAGCTTGGCATCATGCAGCGCCCACCGCGTGACCCCCGCTCGCCCATTCTAACCGGGGAGCTGATTTGGCGAATCTTGGTGGTGGGCGCGCTGATTCTGGTGGGGGCCTTCGGTCTCTTTGAATGGGAGTTGGGCAGCGGCGCCAGTCTGAGCGAGGCGCGGACGGTCGCGGTGAATGTGGTAGTCTTCGTCGAAATGTTCTATCTGTTCAATTGTCGCTCGCTAACCCAATCCATGTTCCGCATCGGCGTCTTTTCTAACCGCTGGTTGGTGGGCGGTTGGGTGGTGATGTTGTTGTTACAACTGTTATTCACCTATGCGCCGTTTATGAACAGCGTCATGGCTAGCGCCCCGATTACGCTCGCGGCCTGGTGGCGCATCTTGGGCGTGAGCATCGGTACCTATTTGATCATCGAGTTTGAGAAGTGGGTGCGTCAGCGCCTGCCGCTCTCCGGGCGCGGGCGCAGGGTAGCCGTGAGTCCTAAAGCTTGACCAGCGGATTGACCATTTAATTCTTGGAAAACTTGCTACAGCCAACAATGCACAGTGATCAGCGCTTTGTGTGATACTGCAACTTTGCAAAAGGAGAAAGTTAGGATGTATAACAAGATTCTACTACCGCTTGACGGTTCGGCGCTGGCGGAAGAGGCGTTGCCCTATGCCATTGCCCAGGCGCAACGCTTTGGCGCCCAATTGATTCTGCTCAAGGTCGTTCCGCCGCTGCTGGAAGCGCGCAGTCCACAGATGGAAGCGCTGGTCAAAGCGGAAGTCGAAGAAGCATTGGCGCCCATTGCCGCCGAAGTGCAAGCCGCGGGGGTTGATGTACAGATTGCCAGCGTCGAAGGCGGGGGCGGCACTGGATGTGCGCCAACCATTGTCCAATATGTTACCCAACATGGCATTGATCTGATTGTTATGAGTACACGGGGCCACGGCGGCTTCAACCGCTGGGTGTTGGGCAGCACCGCCGATGGGGTTGTGCGCAAAGCGCCGGTTCCTGTCTTGCTTGTGCGTGTGGGCGAGCCGCATGAACGGGAAGAGTGGTAGACAATGTGGAGCGATCCATTCTTTGAAATTGCCGCCATTCTCAGTTTAGCGACGGTGTTGGGTCTGGTTGGGCAGAAGTTGCGCCAACCGTTGTTGATCATGTTTTTGGCCACGGGCATTCTGGCCGGCCCGGCCTCGCTCAGTCTGATTCAAAGCCATGAACAGATTGAGTTACTGGCTCACATCGGCATTGCCCTCCTCTTATTCATCGTCGGGTTAAAACTGGATTTTCAGTTGATCCGCACAACCGGCCCGGTGGCGTTGGCCACGGGGCTGGGCCAAATTATTTTTACCTCGGCCATCGGCTTTGTGATTGCGGTAGCCCTGGGCATTTCCTGGCTCAGCGCCGCCTATGTGGCGGTGGCGCTGACCTTTTCGAGTACAATCATCATCGTCAAGCTGCTCTCGGACAAAAAGGAGATCGACGCACTCCACGGCCAGATCGCCATTGGCTTTTTGATTGTGCAAGATATTGCCGCCATTCTCGCGCTGGTCATCCTCACTACCTTTGGCATTGAGCTGGCCGCAGGTGATTCGCTCTTTGCCGCCGTCCTGCTGATCGTCGCTAAAGGGCTGGGGTTGTTGGCGGTGGTCGGCCTGCTCATGCGCTATGTGCTGCCGTCCCTGACGCAACGGTTAGCCTACTCGCCGGAGCTACTCACCCTCTTTGCCATTGCCTGGGCGGTTGCCCTCAGCGCCGCCAGCCAGGCGCTTGACTTTAGCAAAGAAGTGGGCGCTTTTCTGGCCGGCATTTCCCTGGCCTCGACCGGGTATCGCGATACCATTGGCGGGCGCCTCACCGGCCTGCGCGATTTTCTGCTCCTCTTCTTCTTTATCGATCTGGGCGCGCGTTTGGATTGGTCGACCGTCGGCAGCCAGCTTGGCGCGTCGGTGATCTTTGCCCTCTTCGTGCTGGTTGGCAACCCGCTCATCGTTCTCGTCATCATGGGCGTGATGGGCTACCGGCGCCGCACCAGCTTCCTAGCCGGGTTGACCGTGGCGCAGATCAGCGAATTCTCCCTGATTGTGGCGGCGCTGGGTCTCAGCCTCGGTCATCTCAGCGCGGAAATCATGGGGTTAATCACCCTCGTCGGGGTGGTGACGATCTTTGTTTCGACCTACATGATTCTCTATTCGGGGCCACTCTACCGCGTCCTGGCCGAGCCGTTGAAACTCTTTGAGCGGCGGCACCCTTACCGCGAAATGGCGCTTGAATCTACCCAGGAACCGTCAGCAGTCGATGTGATTCTGGTCGGTTTGGGCAACTATGGCAGCGGCATTGCCGAAAAGCTGCTCCAACAAAACAAAACCATCATCGGCGTCGATTTTGACCCCAATGCGCTGGCGCGTTGGGGCGAGCATGGCATCCCGGTGGTCTATGGCGATATGGCCGACCCGGAGTTGCACGAACAGTTACCTTTACACAAAGCTAAGTGGGTAGTCAGCACCGTCCGTTTGCCGGAGCTGAATCTCGCCTTGCTGGAACTCTTACGCAACCGCCGTTACAGTGGGCGCGTGGCCGTGGCGGCGGCCAGTTTACATGAAGTCGAACTCTACAAGCAGGCCGGCGCCCAGGTCGTGTTACGACCTTTTATCGACGCGGCGGAACAGGCAACTGAAGCGTTGACCCATGCCATGGAGATGTTGCCGAAAAATGTCAATTGGCCGGTCGATTTTCAGGAAATCCGTATCCAACCGGGAACCGTGTTCGCCGGCCAAACGATCCAACAGCTTCCGCTGCGCGCCTTAGTGACGGCAGCGAATGAGCAAGCACAGTCGGCATCAAGCGGGGTGTCGATTCTGGCTGTCAGCCGGGCGGGTCGCGTTTACTACGATCCGGGACCGACGTTTCAAGTTTTTCCTGGCGACCGGCTGGTGCTCATGGGCGCGCCGGAAGGGTTGCGCCAGGCGGAACATCTGCTCAACCAACCTCACGACGATCAGGAAGCCCAGCCCCTGGAACAATTTGTGATTGCCGAAGTATCGGTCGCTGCTGCTTCACTCCGTGCCGGGCAAACATTAGCCGATCTGCAATTTCGGCAACAACATGGGGTCACGGTGGTCGGCATTCAGCGTGGTGAAGAGCAGATCCTCATGCCCGGCCCCACCATGAAGCTGGCCGGCGGTGACCGCCTGATTGTGATTGGCAAGCAGCAGGCCGTTGCTACGCTCAAACAACTTGAACCGCTGTAGATGCTCCTCCAAAACTATCCCTTTGACCAGTGTTCGGGCGCCCCTGGTGACTAGTTCACCAGGGGCGTTTTTGTGGTATGGTAAAAGGTGCTGATATTTGCCCGTTTGGGGGACGGCTCACCTGGCAACCGCCACTGGCGCGACGAACTGTCCACAACCGGGCAACAGAAAGGAAATTCCTATGCAAAGACATACCAAACAACACAAGCCGTGGTTGCTTGCCGTGGGACTGGCCTTGTTGCTCCTGTTGGGGCTGACCGGCACGGCGCTGGCCGTCGATTTTCGTGGCGGCGACACCGTGACCATCGGCAAGAACGAAGTGATCGATGACGATCTGGTGGTAGGTGGCGCCACGGTCGTGATCGATGGCGTGATCAACGGCGATCTGGTCGCTGCCGGTGAGAACGTCATTGTCAACGGCAAGGTCAATGGCAGCCTGATCATGGCAGGACGTAGCCTGGCGCTCAACGGCCAAGTCGGCGGCACGGTGTACAGCGCCGGCGCCGCGATCGACGTGGGGCCGCAAGCGAACATTGTGCGCAACCTCTTCTTTGCCGGCTATAGCTACACAGCCGCATCCGGCAGCGTGATTGGGCGCGATAATGTGCTGGCCGGCTACCAGGCCATCCTCAAGGGCGAAGTTCAGCGTGATTTGCTGGCGACGCTGGGCGCGCTCGAATTGAACGGCGCCATTGGCCGGAATGTGATGGCGAATGTGGCGGAACCGGGCGCCGCCGCGCCCCAATTCTTTGCGCCCTGGGGTGGCGGCCCCGAACTGCCGCCGAGCGTTGCCCCCGGTCTGCGCATTGGGCCGGAAGCCAAAATCGTCGGCAAGTTGATGTACACCAGCCCGCTGGAACAGAGCAGCGCGATCAAAGTAACACCAGCAGGCGGCGTTGTCTATAGCCTGCCGCAAACGACAACCACCGGCGCACCGGCAACACCGGTCACGACGCCAAATGCCACCGCTGAGTGGGCGTGGGCACGGCTGCGCGAATTTATCTCGCTGCTGGTGATTGGCATGCTGGCGCTCTGGTTGCTGCCGGCGTTCTTTGAACGCGTGGCCGAACGGACGCAAGCACAGCCGTGGTTGGCGGCAGCCTGGGGTATGCTGGTCGGCCTTGTCGGCTATGGCGGCGCCTTGCTATTGGCCTTCCTGATCATTCTGGTGGTGGCTGGCCTGGCGGCGTTGACCCTGGCCGGGTTGGCGACCGGCGTTTTTGGGCTGGGCTTCAGCACTTGGAGTGTGGCTTTCACGCTCTTCCTGTTGTTGGGCGCCTATGGCAGCAAACTGGTCGTCCTCTACCCGTTGAGCCACACGCTGCTGGAGAAGATCCTGCCCCAGTGGAACGCCTACCGGATTGTGCCACTGACCGTGGGCATTCTCTTCTTTGTGTTGCTGCGCAGCATTCCCTATGTTGGCGTGCTGCTTGAAATCGCCGTGACGTTGATTGGCCTGGGCGCCATGTGGCTGGTTTTCCGTGAACGCTTTGCCAAACCGGTCGCACCGCCCTTGGTGTTGGCGCCGGCGTGAGTGCTACGTGCTGCGTGCTGCGTGGCCTGAGCCTGTCGAAGGCCACGCAGCACGCAGCACATAAGCAGGCGTAGAGACGAGGTAATTATGGATTACAGTCGTTTACTCAACCGCGCCTGGACGATTGTCTGGACGCACAAATTTCTGATCTTCCTCGGTGTGTTGGCGGCATTGGGTGGTGGTGAGGGTGGCAATAACATCAGTTGGCAGATGAGTGGCAGCAATGGCGATAACCAACCCACTGTTGATTGGGGAGAAAACGTTTTTACACGCATCCCGGTCTGGTTGCTTGTCTTTGGCGTTGCGTTTCTGCTGGCGTTGGGCTTGATCCTGTGGGTGGTTAGCACTGTCGCCCGTGGCGGCTTGATTGCCGGCGTTGATACGATTGAGCGTGGCGGCGAGACCACTTTCCTGACCGCCTGGAACGCCGGTTGGCAAAAAGTGTGGACGCTGCTCGGCATTGCCCTGTTGCCGATTCTGCCAATCCTGCTTTTGCTGGCGGCCGGGTTGACAAGTGTAGGAACGCTAGTAGGCTTTACCGCCCTTTTTCGCGGCGAGTTGGACTTTCCGTTGCGCACCAGCTTTGGCGTCACCCTGGTGGCAATGGCTTGTTTGACCGTCCCCGTTGCGCTGGGGCTGATGCTATTGCGTAACTTTGCCGAACGCGCCTGCCTTCTGGAAAATGTAGGCGTGTTTGCGGCCTACCGCCGGGGCTGGGAGGTGTTGACGCACAACCTGGGGCCGGCGATCATCCTCTTCTTGATTCAAATTGGCTTGTCCATTCTCCTGGGCATTAGCATGATCGGGCCGGGGCTGGTCATGGCGCTCTGTTTCTTGCTCTGGCCATTGTTGTTGTTGATTGGGGGCGCCGTGGCGGCCTACTTTTCCACCCTGTGGACCCTGGCCTGGCGTGAATGGACCGTGGGCAACACCACGGGTCCACAAGACCTGACAGGTTTCGAAAACCTGTCAGGTCTTGTGTAGTACGCTGATGAAAGAGAGTCATCGTATGATTCGTACACAATTGAACGCCTATTCATGGCGCATCCTGACCACCTTGCTTGTCTTTACGCTCGTGACCGGCTGTATCAAACCAATTCAACCGGTGACTGAGCAACCCACAGACTATGTTGCTGAAGAAGTCACCTTTACCAATGGCGACATTACCCTCGGCGGCACCCTTACGCTGCCCAAAAGTGCAGGCCCACATCCTGCCATCATTCTCATCTCCGGCAGTGGTCAACAGGATCGCGATGAAGCGCTCCCCATGATTCCCAATTACAAACCATTCCAGTTTATCGCTGACCACCTGACCCGCCAGGGCATTGCCGTCCTGCGTTATGACGATCGCGGTGTCGGCCAATCGACCGGCGACCCCAGCAGCGCCACCAGCGCCGACTTCGCCCAAGATGCGGAGGCGGCGTTGACCTAATTTTGAGCGACGTAGTGCAACGGGTGGTTTCGACCTTTACCTTTGCCCCTTGAAATGCACTGGAGGCGTATGCAATCCTTAGCCATGCAAAAGGCGAACGCAAGCCACGGCGAGCCGTGGCCGGGCGGGCGACAGCTATCCAATCGATTGTATTGGGCTTTGGTGGTCCTCCTGGCCCTGTTGGCCGCGGCCAATCTCTTTTTGCCGCAAGGCGATTTTATGCCGGCCATCCCTGTCCAAGAGCTACCAGCCCCAAGACCGGTGATGGCGCTGGCGGTAGCCGGTCTGATGCTTGTCCTCTATGGCGGGTTGGGCTGGCTAGGTTTGTTGTTGGCGCGCAAGTTGGGCTTTGCTGATCTCTGGGAGCCAGGGATCACGCACCGTCAACGCCTGTTGCTTCCTGCGCTAGTGGGTGGCGCAACCGGTCTCTTCTTTGTTCTCGTCGATACCCTCTTTAGCCGTTTTCGTCCTTGGGGGCCACTGCCGCACCCACCCTTTCCCACATCAGTAGTGGCGTCGGCAACGGCCGGAATTGGGGAAGAGATCATCTTCCGGCTCTTCTTCATTTCTTTCTGGGTTTGGCTGATTTCGTCTGTACTCTTGCAAGGACGCCGGCAGAAGCAGGTGTTTTGGATCGTGGCCGTTGTGGCGGCGGTGGCCTTCGCCGTGGGGCATCTGCCTTCGCTCCTATTTCTCCTGGGACAGCAACAGATCACCGGCGCGTTGTTAGCTGAGATTGTCTTGCTCAATGGCGTGCTGTCGCTGCTGGCGGCGTTTTATTTGCGCAACTATGGTTTCCTGGCGGCGATCGGCGTTCATTTTTGGACTGATGTGGTCTGGCATGTCCTGTGGGGACTGGTGGCCGGGTTGCTGTAGCGAGGATAAATCCTACACTGGCGCTGCCAGTCGTCACCGCATCGCCTGACTACAAGTGAATAGGAGATCGACAATGGATCATGTTGTCTACGTGGATGCAAAAGCGAAGGAATTAGAGCAGTTAACCACCGGCGCCAAACGCATGATTATCCGGGGCGCGACCGGGCGGAAAATCCCCTATGATCGGGTTCAGCCGGGGGATCGGCTCTATTTGATCAACAACAATGCCGAAGGCTTGGTCAAGGCCAAGACGCAGGTCAAGCATGTCTTTCAATTGGGGAAACTTTCCGCAGCCGAGTCGGTCCAAGTGATCGAAGAGTATCAGCCCAAGTTACAGTTGACGGCGGCGCAGGTGAAGCGGTGGGCCGGCAAGCGCTATCTGGTTCTGGTCGAAGTCGATCCGGCGACGCCGGTTGAACCCTTTGCCATTGATAAGAGCGCTTATGGCAATATGGATGACTGGTTGCCGGTGGGCGACATTGAGAGGGTGCGCAGAGCGGCGCCTCTATTGATACCATAAGGAGAGAACACCATGAAAGCCTTAGTCATTTATGATTCCGCCTTTGGCAATACCGCCCAAGTGGCCCAGGCGATTGGGGCTGCGTTGGGCAACCAGGCTGAGGTCGTGATCAAGCAGGTGCGCGATGCGCTGCCGGAACAATTGCGTGACTACCATTTGCTGGTTGTCGGCTCACCGACGCAGGGCTTTCGACCAACGGCCGCCATCACAACTTTTCTCAAGCGGGCGCCTACCCAGGCCCTGCAAGGGGTCAAGGTGGCGGCCTTTGATACGCGCATTGCCGCCGGTGACATCAAACCGGCCATCTTCCGGTTCATCGTCAAATGGGGCGGGTACGCAGCCAAACCGATTGCCGAGTTGCTCCAACAGCGCGGCGGGGAATTGGTCGCGCCGCCGGAAGGTTTCTATGTCGAAGGGAAGGAAGGACCGCTCAAGGTGGGTGAACTTGAACGGGCAGATCATTGGGCAAAACAATTGGTGGCGACCCAGGTCATTGCTGTCTAATGCCCTACCAATGGCTATGATGAAAGATTTTTACATTTGGCCGCATCTATTCTAAGAGAACGATGGAGCGCTGTGGAGCGAAATGATGCCGGTTTCGTCCCTCGCTCCTTCTCTTGCCGCTGCCCCCTATTATCGCACCTGACCATGCTGTTATTGGTGAGAGAAGGGGTCATCATAGAACGAAAAGAGCAGTGTGTCCTCGACGGCAAGGACACACTGCTCTTTTCGTTCTAGTGCGTTGGTTTTGCGCCCAAAGGCCACCCATTCAACCAACTACCAAACCAACTCCCCCTATCGCCGAACCAGCGGCAGATAAAGCTGGGGGATGGCGCCGGGATAGACCCGCACCGTAGTCAGCGGGTCGCCCAGGAGCAGGAAGGTTTTTAGCGTATCCTGACAGCAGGCGCTTTGGGTGAGCAGTTCAACATTACCGGCTTCGATCAAGGCGCCGATTTTGGCCGTAAGGGGCGGGGCGTTCCAGAGCGCTTTGTAGAAACCGCGCTGCAAGATGTCATGACCATAGGCCACACTCAGACCGGACGGCCCCCAAACGGCAATGGCGCCGCCGTTGGGATTGAGGAAGAGGCGTTCATCAATCACCGTGCCGGAAAAGGCCGGCTTCTGGAATTGGCTAGTCAAGCAGGTCATGGAGAGATTGACAAAGTAGCGATCCTTATTCGCCAACAGGTCAGTATCATAGAGACCCAGCAACCAATTCTGCTCGACATTGGGCCGCTCATCGGTAATGGCCCATTGCCAGTGATGGCTATGACCGTTGTAGGCCACCAGTCCGGCGCCGGCGCTCAGTTGGCTGAGAACGGCGCTGCGGACCTGAACGGCATCTTCGATGCGCCACGGTTCCAGACCGCCGGGGTCGGCAAAGTGGGGGAAGGGATCATAGTAGATGCGCTGCTTGCGTACCGTGGGCGGGGCAATTTCGGCCAGGCCATCGGAAATTTTGGCAAAATCACCGGCCAGATCTTTGAGCGGCTGACCGTTGTTGTCAACGCTCTTGATATAATTATCGGCCAGCAGGATGCTGACATTTTGCCAGCCGGTCAGGCCGGTTGTGCGCTCATAACTCACCAGCTTGTTGACCACGCCGGCCAGATCGCCGTTGTTCTTCACCGGCAGCCGCCCCACCCACATTTCAGCGGCAAAAAAATGACCGGCCGGGTCGTCGCCTGTCACCGGGTCATCGCCATCCAGTTGGCCATAGCAAGGCTCACAGGCCGCTTCGATTAACCAGGGATCGACCTTGGCCATGTAGGGAGGCACAAAGTTAGTATTCCCTTTCTTCTCGTAGTTGTGCGGGTCCAGCGTCCCATCCCCCACCAGAGTCACGGCATGAGGGACACGCGGCCAGTTGGCGGCGGCGTAGCGTAAGAAGCGCCGAATCGCTTCAGCCGAAACCTGACCATAACTCCAGCCATCATAGATCGCCTGAATATCCACGGTCTGTACTTGGTAGCCCTGATCACGGCGCAATTGTAACAATGGTCCCAACCCAGCCAAAAAGGCCGCCGGGCCAATATAGAGGGCGTCGGCGCCGCTGTTGTTCGTCAGGGTGATCGGCGTGTTGGCTATGACCGTAGGTGTGTGCAACAGACCAGGGCCAGTAACAACATAGGTGCGCGCGGTTGGTCCATCTTGGAAACCAGTGACATCAGCGCCGGTTAAAATGAGCGGGGTTGTGACCGTAGTCACATCATAAAAGGTGTAACCGGCGGGAAGGTTCGACCATTGATAGCGCCAATCGCCGACCACGCCGGTAAACTGAGCGCCATTGCCGCCGAAATCAAGCAAGACGGGCGCCTGCCACGCCACCTTTTCCAGTAGGATGGTCGCCTCGCGATCCGTGGTGGTGGGGGTGGCCAACATGGCAATGTCCAGCAGATTACTCTGCACTGTGCTGGAAATCACATGCTGCCAGTTACGCACCAGTTCCGTAGCCGGCACACTGTTCCAGGTTACATCGCGCTGGTCGCTGCCGATCTTGACCCGCAACGTATGTTGGCCGCGGATGTTGGTGGTGACAGCCACCGTATAGACCGCCGTCTCGGCCACACGCGGCAGGCGTGAGACGACCGTTGCCGAGGCGGCTGTGCTGTCGGTGACGTTGGTCACGGCTGTTTCACGGGGGGCGGCCGCACTCACGGTCGCTGCGCTTTGGGCGGTGAGCAGGTTGCTATGAAACCAGTGATCACCGTCGCTGCCTTCATAGCGTGAATCATATAGTTGATTCTCTTCCCAGACACCTGTTTCCAGCGCCGTCGTGCGGACGGCGGCGCCGCCGGGTGTAACGGCACGGGCGGCCATGCGTAAACCAGCGCTCTCCCCTTCGGTGAGCCAGTATGTTTCCTGTACATTCCAGCGGTCGCCCACCTGAGACGCATAGAAACGGAGGGTGCTGTTGGCGGTCAACTTGCCGCCGACCAGCCCATCCAGGTGCAGCGCAACCTCGCGCCCCTGATGGTGTAGTTGTAGGCGGTTTGGCTCCACTACCGCCAGATTCAGACCGGCGGCAACAAGCGCTTCTCCGCGTATTTGCTGCATCCCCACTTCACTGACGGTCACCTTGAAGGCTTTGCGCAACGCATCACCATTGACCGGCGCGACGGCGTCGTTAAAACGCGTCTGATTGCCGGCGCGCGCTGTGGTCGTTGCACTGTGTAGCGCCTGGTCATCCAACAAGCGCGCTTGGGGCGCACGGGCCGTCAAGGCAGTGGCCACTTTGGTCACACCGGCCTCGGCGTAGAGTGGGCTAAAGGCAATCACCGCCATTGACTTACCATGCAGCTTGCCTTGGCGTAAGACAAAGAGCGGGGTGGTGGGGAGCGCCACGGTTTCTACGCTTTGGCTGGCATCGGCCATTGTCTCCCAGCCGATGGCGCGAGGGACAAGCGCCGGCGCCGGCGCCAGGTCGCGCGCCCAATCCTGGGCTGCGACCTTTTGGAGCTGAAGTTCAAGCTTTTGCCCTTCTGGTAGCTCGACAGTCAGCAACTGCATGGGCAACAAGTAGCCTTGAAAACGGATCTGCGGGAATTGTGCAACCAGATCGACGGCTGACGCGGTGACTAACGCCGGATTGGGCCATGTGATGGTGAGATCGGTGGCGGTCGTTGTGATGGCGACAGCGTCTGTGATGTGACCTGACGGCGCCGACTGGGCTGTAACCTGGGCCTGCACCGCTGACGTTGTCGCCGGCAGCAGCGGCGTAACGCAGAGGAGCAAGGTCATCAACAGCAACAAGCGACGAATCAGTCGCAGACGAATTTTTGCCATGCCATTTCCTCCCTAACTTCCATACATCATCGACCGGCTGGCGGTGCAGTCGATGTTTCCGATAATAACCATATCATTTTATGGGGTCTTTGCAAAAATCAACATGCGCTTTTTCATGTGATCGTTTCACGTGATTGTGTTGACGTTGATAGAAATATGAAGTTACTGTCATTTAACGACATTTTGCTTACGGATCACATTGCAATCTGTTGACAAAAAGTATAAGACTTATGTCTAGCCCGATCTGATAGCTTTTACCGTCAAAGCCACGATAGACCTTCGGAAAATCTTTTGCCTGTAGGGGCAATCCTTTGCGGTTGCCCCTACAGGCACAGATACATCCCCGCAGGGGTTCCCGGTGGCTGGCGAGGGGGCGCCAGTCATGGACTGGCGAAGAGCGGGCCGGTTAGGCGGTACCCGGAAAACAAAAAGGAGCATTCCTCAACTGCGATGGAATGCTCCTTTGAAATGGGCGGTGTTTAGTTTTTTGGGGAAAGTTCAAGAACGATTGAACGCTTATTCCTCGGTTTTGCGACGCGAAGCAAGCGCAGCCGAAAGGGCAGCCAAGCCTGTCCCAAAGAGGACAACCGTCACCGGTTCGGGAATCGGCACAGGGCCGGACGGAATCGGCGTCGGCGTTGGCGTATCCGGCGGCAGCGTCACCACTTGGGTTGGCGTATTGGTCGGCCCGACCGGCGTATTGGTCGGCGTCGGCGTAACCGTCGGCGGCAAGGGGGTATTCGTGGAGGTTGCGGTTGGCACTTCGGTGACTGTCGTTTCAACCGCCGGCACTTGATCTTGCGCAGAAGCAGTGCGCACGGCGCCTAAGCCGGGCAGCAAGAGGAAAGCTATGGCTAGGGCAACAGTCGTCAAGACGACTGCCCAACGGATGATGGCAGATCTTTTCATTGCAATGATTCTCCTCAATGATTGATGATGTTCAAAGACGATAAGATAACTGTATAAACAAGCCTCATCCATACAAAAGGTGAGTAATACGGGATTGTCCTGTTGCAGGATTGTTGGTCACGCTTTTGGGTTGATGAGTAACGATTCTGCTCATTTTGCATTGTATCATAGAAAGATGAATTTTTAAAAGTGTTTATACCACAATCTTTATATCTGCGAAATTGTGCTACAACTTCTCCTATTGTCGTGTTAGAGGCGACCAAACGCTTTTTCCAACTCACCGGCCGAAAGTTGGATCATCGTCGGGCGACCATGAGGACAGGTGCGGGGTGATTGGCACGCTTCCAGTTGGTGAATCAACTCCTGCATTTCCAAGTCACTAAGGAGTTGACCGGCTTTGATGGCGGCCCGTTTGCAGATCATCTTGACCATGCGCGCTTCCAGCTCTTCGCCCACCAGATTACGCCGGTTGGTCATGGCGCTGACAATCTCTTCCAGCGTGCGTAAGGGGTCTTGACCGGAGAGGACGCTGGGAATGGCGCGCACCAGGAAGGTGTCGCCGCCAAAGGCTTCCACCTCGAAGCCAACCTGGTTGAGTTGCGCCAGATGCTCGGCCACCAGCCCGGTCAACTCATGGCCGACATGCAAGGTCAACGGTTCCAGCAGGTGTTGCCGTGCAATGTCGCCAGCGACCGTGCCATAGCGCTGGGCCAGATATTTTTCATAGAGGATACGTTCGTGGGCGGCGTGTTGGTCGATCAGGTACATGCCCTCCGGCCCCTCGGCCACAATGTACATGGCCCCGATCTGGCCGACGACGCGCAACGGTGGGATCTGGCGCTTTTGCGCAGTGACTTGTACGTCACGCTGGTGCTCTGGGGTGGGTGGCTTCGACCTGAGCTCAGCCGAAGGTTGGGTGATTGGGTGATTGGGTGATTGATCGGCGTCTTGCCATTGGGACGATGACGTTGGCACCGCTGGAGCGCGATTGAGCGCTCCTGTCGCGGTGGCCGGCGGTGGCGTATAGAGATCGAAGGCGCTCTGTGCGGCCGGTTGCGCGATTGGTCGCTCAATCGGCCGCTCTTCCACCCAAGTCGAAGCGTTGAAGCTTTCCGGTTCTGTCCACTCCCAGGCATCGTCAGTGGCGACCGGCGGGGTCGCAGCGGGTAAGGTCAGGTTCGGTGGCGGCGCCACGGTGACAATCGACCGGCGCACGGCCTTTTGCACCGCACTAAAGACGGCCCGCTCGTCAACAAAGCGCACCTGCACCTTCTGCGGGTGGACATTGACATCGACCTGCGCCGGGTCGATCGCCACAAAGATCACCGCCAGCGGATAGCGCCCCACCGGCAGCAGTGTATGGTACGCCTGCACAATGGCATGGGTCACGCTACGGTCTTCCACATAGCGCCGGTTGACAAAAATATCAATGTCGCTCCGGTTGGCGCGCGTCAGCGTGGGGAGGCTGGTGTAGCCGAAGACGCGGATGGTGGACGGTGGCTGGTGGCTGGTGGATGATACGGCCTCCGGCGACGGCATGAAATCAACGTCTTCAATAAAATCCTGTGGGGGGGTAGCGGCCCAAGGCGGTACACCGACGGCGGTCATTTGTTTGGTGTTTTCTAACCCGTAGAGTTTGACCAGGACATCAAGCAGGTCGCCGCTGCCGGTGGATTGGAAGATCAGTTTGCCTTCGTTGACCAGGCTAAAGCGGCGGTCGGGGTAGGCGAGGGCATAGCGCTGGACGACGGCGGTGATCTGGCCGGCTTCGGTGGGCGCTTTGCGCAGAAATTTTTTGCGCGCCGGCACATTGTAGAAGAGATGCTCAATGTTGATAATGGTGCCCACCGGCGTGCCGGCGCGCTGCTGGGCGACAACCGCTCCCCCTTCGATGCGCAACTGTGTGCCAAAGGGTTCGTCTTTGTGGCGCGTGGTCAGGGTCATCTGGCTGACGGCGGCGATGCTGTAGAGCGCTTCGCCACGAAAGCCAAAGGTGGCAATTTGATAGAGATCGTCGGCGCTCTCGATCTTGCTGGTGGCGTGGCGCAAGAGGGCCAACGGCGCCTCTTCGGCGGTCATGCCGTGGCCGTTGTCGATGACGCGCAGGAGCCGTTGGCCCCCTTCGCGAATTTCGACGCGAATCTCGGTGGCCCCGGCGTCGAGGCTGTTTTCGATCAACTCTTTGGCGACGTTGGCCGGTCGCTCCACCACCTCGCCGGCGGCGATCTTGGCAGCGACATCGGGCGCTAAAATGTGTATGGTCATAGAGAAATTATACCATATTCTTGGCGATTTCCATTTTTCGTAGAGCAGCGTGTGTTGTCCTAGCCCAAATGAGCTACCGATGGAACATAGTCTTGGCCTGTGCAACGCACGCGACTGAATGACAAAGTCGGCGGCTTGTGGTATGATTGCGGCAATGGGACTACAAGCGCGGAGAAAGGAACGTTGATGCGTAAATTTTCATCATACGGCCCGGTTGATACGGATTTGCATTATTATGTACCCCGTCAGGCGTTAATTGATCGCGCTGTACATCATTTGGTGGGTGATGATCCGGTGAAGGGTGGTCATTACATAACGGTCTGGGCGCCGCGTCAGCGCGGGAAAAGTTGGATCATGCAGCAGGCGATGTGGCAATTGCAGAATTCGCCTGCTGTTGAACCCTTCGATGTCCTCAAGATCAACTTGGAACATTTGAAGATGACGCCGGACAGCGTGCGTGTTGCTCAACTCATTACGAATGAACTATGTGAGAAATTAGAACTGCCGCCAATTGCCATACAGCAACTCGAAGACTTTTATGCTGTCTTCAAGCGCGATGTTTTACGAAACCCGTTGATTTTGATCCTGGACGAGTTTGATTCATTAACGCCGCAGACGATCAATGGCTTGGTGAGCGTCTTTCGCAACATCTACAACACGCGACGCGATCAACTGGGCAAAACGAGCGCCGAAAAGGATTACTTATTGCATGGTATGGCGTTGATTGGTGTGCGCGGTGTGTTGGGTTTGGACAACCCGCGCGGCTCACCTTTTAATGTTCAACGCAGTTTGCAAATCCCGAATCTTACTTTTGACGAAGTCGCTGCCATGTTTCACTGGTATGAGCGCGAGAGTGGGCAAACCGTCGAACCGGCGGTGATTGACCGCGTTTACACCCAGTTGCGCGGCCAACCGGGGTTGACTTCCTGGTTTGGCGAGTTACTCACAGAAACCTACAACAAACAGAATCCGGCGATTACCTTGCATGACTTTGAGATTGTCGAGGCGACCGCCAGTAGCCTGTTGCCCAACGCCAATATTCTGAACATTATCAGCAAAGCCAATGAAGAACCGCATCGCACCTTTTTGATTGAACTCTTTCAGACTGAGGAAAAGATTGAATTCAAATACGACGATCCGAGCATCAACTTTCTCTATATGAATGGCGTCATCGATGAGGAGATTGTCGATGGCGTCGAATTTTATGTAAAGTTTCCCTGTCCCTTTGTGCAGAAACGGCTCTTTAACCATTTTGCTCGTGAGATTTTTCGGGATATCGGCGAACTCTACCCGCCTTTTACCAACTTGACCCCGATCTTGACACAGGGGGGGCTGGCGGTCAAGAGTTTACTGCGGCTCTACGAACAATATGTACAGAAAAATCACACCTGGCTCTTCCAAGAAGCGCCCCGTCGCACCGATCTGCGCTTGTACGAGGCGGTCTACCACTTCAATCTCTATATGTGGTTGACCCGCTTTCTCCAACGCACCGGCGGTCGCGTCTATCCTGAATTCCCCACCGGTAACGGACAAATTGATCTACTCATCCGTTACCAGAGACGCCCTTACGGGGTAGAGCTAAAAAGTTTTCGCAGCGACTTTGAATACAACCTCGCCCTAGAGCAAGCAGCGCGCTATGCCCAACAACTCCAACTAACCACGATAACCATTGTTTTCTTTGTAGCAGCAGTCGATGACGCCACGCGCGCCCAGTATGAAACGCTTTATCACGAGCCGACCAGTGGCGTCACCGTGGAGCCGGTGTTGGTGACAACCGTCGAATAACCGTACCGCCCAAATCGTCCACGCCCATGACTGCCAGTACGCGCCGAATTACATCTTGATTGCCCCAGAGGTCAACCCACGGATAAAGCTACGGCTGGTGAAGGCAAACATTAACAACAAGGGGATGCCGGAGATGACATAGCCGGCATACATGGCCCCCGGATCGCGCTGCGTGACCAGTTGCCCCAGTCGCAAAATCCCCAGAATGGCCGGATAGCGCGTCGGATCGGAGAGGACCATGATCGGCCAGATAAATTCATTCCAGACATTGAGAATTTGCAACACAATCAGCGTCGAGAGGATCGGCTTGGCCAGGGGCAAGGCAATGCGCAGCAACATGGTCATTTCGCCGGCGCCATCAATGCGCCCCGCCTCAAAGAGTTCACCGGGTAGCGAAGCAAAGAAGGTGCGGAGGACAATAATCTGAAAGGCTTGCGCACCGGCGGCCAGCGGCAACCAGACGCCCCAATAGGTGTTGTTGAGGTTGAGATTCACCGTCACCACAAAAGCGGTGATCAACGTTAAGACGCCGGGGATCATCAGCAGCGCCAGAATTGCCATGTAGAAAAATTCACGGCCCGGAAAATCATAGCGCGCCAGCACATAGGACGAGAGGGTGCTGCAAATGATGCTCACAATGACCGTGCCGACGGAAAAGTTGAGGCTGTTGATATAGGATGACTTATCGATCCCGTCAAGGTGTTGAAAGGGTGTTGAAAAACGGTGTCGTTACTCGGCCCAAGGCAGGAAGCGCACCTTGATCGCCTGCTTTGCGCGCAGAAGTTCGACGCCCGCCGTATAACGCTGGAGCGGTAAGCTATGCGTTGCCAGCGGCGTCAGATCCAATTGCCCCTGCTCAATCAGGTGTAACGCTTGTTCCGCTGCCGCGCGATTATGGCGTTCATAGCCCAGCAACTGGAAGCCACGCCGCCAGTGGTCCCAGCCAAAATTCACATTTTCGCGGAGCACGCCAAAGAGCGCAACGACTTCCCTGGTGTGCGCCATCAGCGGTTCAATGGCAACCTTCAAACCAGTACAATCCAGCGCGACCTCCAGCGCAAAGGGCTTGGCCGGCGCAGTCGCCCAGTAGCCATCATCCGGCGCCAGGGCCAGATCGGCGCCCAACTGCAAAGCCAGATCGCGCCGCGCCGGCAGCGGGTCAATGGCAACGACTTGGGCTGCGCCATAGGCCCGCGCCATCTGCACCGCAACCAACCCCGCCGGCCCCAGGCCATTGACGCCAAAGCGTTTTCCCTGTACCGCCGCCACTCTTTGCAACTGGTCAAACGAAACCTGCACACACATCGCCAATTCCAGTGAGGCCACCTGCTCCGGCGCCAGCGTGTGGGGAATCTTCAATAGATTTTCGGCCTGAAAGGCAACATATTGCGCATAACAACCCTGGCGACCGGCCCCCGCATCGCGCCACGCCGCCACCCGGTCGCCCACGACGAAGCCTGTCACCCCCGGCCCCACCGCCGCCACTTCCCCCGCCATCTCATGACCCGGTTGGCCGGGCGTGTAGGGATAGGGCAGCGGCACACCGGGAAACATTGGCTCGCCAGACATCAGATGCAAATCCCAATGCGGACAGGTGGTGATTGACGCTACCTTCACTAACACTTCACCGGTGCTGGGCTGCGGCAACGGCGCTTCTCGCCAGACCACCTCCCCTGGCGCCAGGATTTGGAGTAGTTTCATGGTTGTATTCGGCATATTGGTTTCTCTGGAATGTTATGTTACCTAAGGAATGACAGATTGCGTCGTCTGGCCCATATCACCGCGAATCA
This sequence comes from Caldilinea sp. CFX5, assembly GCA_021405325.1. The sequence goes on from QWII01000006.1 coordinate 149,378, forward strand.
TAGGATTAGCGAATCAAACGCTGAAAGATTCGCTAATCCTATGATTCGCGGTGATATGACGAGCGGACCCCCTACCGATTGTTACCAATCCAGAATAACGCCCAGTACCGGCTCGCTCTTCTGTGCGATCAAACGCCAGGCGTCGGCGGCTTGGGCTACGGGAAAGTGATGGGTGATCAAGGGCAACGTTTGCAGATGGCCGGCGGCGATCAAATTGAGGGTGGCATCCATGCGCGGCTGCGACCAGCCGGAGACCAGATCGAGTGACAGTTCCCGGTTGCGCAGCGGCTGGAGGGCGACCTGATCCTGCGTGCCATAGAAGCCGGCGGAGACGATGTGCCCGTACCGTTTCATCACCCCCATCAACTGCTCGATCACCGCTGTGGAACCAACCGTATCGACGGCGACCTGCACGCCGGTCGGGAAGCGTTCCCGCACCACTTGCACCCAGTCCTGTTGGCGCTCATTGACGCAACCGCGCAGCGGACCGTTGCCAAACAGCCGCAACCGTTCTTCATGCCGCCCAACCAGCACCACATCAGCGCCGCGCCAGGCCAGGGTTTGCGCCGCCCACTGGCCCACCATGCCATCGCCGATGACTACGGCCCCTTCGCCGATGGCGATAGGCGCGCGCACCCCACAGTTATAACCGACTTGGGTTAAGACCAACCCGGCACAGGCCAACGGGTCAACGCCGGGCGGAATCTGCCAGATCTGCTCGCGTGGGCTGACCGACGGCGAAAGCTGACCAGCCCACGGCGAAAACATCCCCTCGATTTTGCCCAGCGCCGCAAAGACCGTCTCGCCGACGGCAATATCCGTCACTTCCGACCCGACCCATTCGGCTATGCCGATCTTCTGGTAGCCGGCCACAATAGGAAAGGGCCAGGGATCGCCGGGGCGGTAGGGGGTGTCGCCGGCAATCCGTTCGCCACGCAGAAACGAGCCTTCGGTGCCATTGCTGATCCACGAGTGAGTGACCCGCACGACCACATCGCGCGGCCCTGGTTCTGGACAAGTAACGGCGCGATATTCGACCGTATTCGGTGCAGTAAAAACAACCGCATTCGCTTGCATGATCCATCCCTTAAACCATTTGACAACCGAAAATTTGTACCAACAGAGCAAATTTCAAGAACTCCGTGTTCCTTCCATCCGTGTTTAGTCTTTGGGTAGCGCAAAAAGACTAAACACGGATGGAAGGAACACGGCGGTAATTCAGCGGTTTGGGGCAATGCTTCGTTGGTCCATTAATACCAAAAGTCTTTGTAGGGAGAGCAAGGTTTGGAAACGAATAGCTCGCCACCCACCACCCGCCCCTCGCCAGCCTCACCCGTGATAGACGCCGTTGATCAGGTTATCCTGGGCATGGACGGGCCGATAGAGCGTGCGCCGTTTGGACGGCATGGTGGCCATCTGCTCCGGTGAGGGGTTCCAGTGATGCCACTTGGCGTTGACGGTGTTGTAGCAACTGAAGATCGCCACCCGGTCATTTTGGGCGTTGGTCCAGGTGGTGGCGCTGTGGGTCAACGCTTCGGTGAAGAAGAGCAAGGAGCCGGGCGGGCAGCCATAGGTTTCCCAGATGCCCGAATCAGGGTCATTGATCGATTCCGGCGCAGCATAGACCCCTTTGTGGGTGCCGGAGACAAGCAGCGTGCCGCCCGTGCCTTTGATGACCGGGTTCAACTCCCAGACCACGCGCACGAGACCGGCGTTGGCCTTGCCGGGGATGCAGTGATAGGTGTGCGAATCGCCGGGGAAACGCAACATGCCGCTACCGTTGTGCGGCCCGAATTTCCCCTGCCCCACCGTGCGATAGAAGAGGTGGCACGATTCCTGGCGGAAGCCATAACAATCTTGGTTGGACAACCCTGGATAAGCGACAAACTCATTCATAAAGCCCACCACCAGCGGGTGATCGGCCAGCTTTTGCAGCGGCCCGCCCAACGCGTTGCGCTCCACTGCGGGGATCGACTGTGGGTCATGGTGCAGCCGGACGGCAAAGTCGCGCATCGCAGCCACTTCGCTCTCACTCAGCACCCCCGGAATCAACAACCAACCGCGCAGATCAAAGAGATATTTCTGCTCGGCAGTCAGTTCGATGACGGGTTTGCCGTCGGCATTGGTCGTGGGCAGATCGATCTTGTCGAGATCGACGGCTTTGCCCATGTTTTTGTCCATGATGTAAGGGCGCGTGGCGATGGTTCCGTTCGATGTCATCTGATATTCCTCCTCGTTGGGTGATCGTCTGTTTGCGATTTACGTTTTGGTTGAACCGTACGATACCGGTCAACCTTCATCATTCATCAACCTTATACCGCTGGCTGTTACGGTTCACACAGGCGATATGACAGCAAGTTATTACACCAAGTTGTCATTGTTAGCGGGATAGTAGCATAAAGCCACCGTGGGCGCAACTGCCACAAAACTTACCGGGAACGCATGGCAGTGTTCTGTAAAGTAAGTCATGATCGGTCGAGGCGGCCCAGGCATATCACCGCGAATCTTTGGATTAGCGAATCACACCAGGAAAAAAGATTCGCTAATCCAAAGATTCGCGGTGATATTGGGCAGGCACCCCAACGGATCAAGATTTATTTTACAGAACAGCAGACCTCTGATCAAACACTTTAAAAACGCTGTTACTGCCGTCGTTATGCAATAAGCACTTTGTGGTTTGTCAGTTGGAGGAAGTTTAAAAGTAAACAGATTTTCAGGACTTTACGAAATAAGACGAATTGCTGAACTCATGGTAAGATACAAGGGTGGGTATCCATTTTTAGGTGCGAGTCGAAGATTGACTTGTCACCCCCGGCTTCCCAAAGAGCCGTCAAGTTCACACCAAACCCAAGGAGAATTTTTTATGCGCCCAAAACCTTCACAGCTTTTTCGCTGGTTCATGCTCATTACGTTGCTTACTGCCCTTCTGCTGCCGGCCACGAGCTCGGCCCAAAGTCCGGTTTACCTACCCTTTATTAGCGGACCAGGGGCAGAGCGCCCGGCTGCTACCCAAGACGAGGAGGAACAACCCGCTGATGCGCGTCCTTGGGGCGTACTAACCAACACTGTCGATGAAACGACGGTTGAAATTGCCTGGCAGACGGCTACCCCGCAGACCGGTTGGGTCACTTATAGCGCAACGCTGGATGCACTCGATCAGCTTGCCTATGCGGAGGCAGGGCAAGAGACAGCGACAACACAGCATCGCGTGACGCTCACGGGTCTCCAGCCGGACCAAGCTTATTATTTCGCCATTGTGTCAGGTGGCGTGGTCTATGACAACGGCGGTTCCTGGTACAAGCTGCAAGTAAACGTTGCCACCGAGGTTGATGTTGACGCCATCTTGGCGGCGGCCAGCAGTGGCGCCGGTGCGACCCAAGCGCCCGATGAGGGACGAATTGTTGGCGGTCAGCCCGCGACGCCTGGCGAGTACCCCTGGCAGGCTATGCTCTTGCTCTCTGGGAATGGCTTTTGTGGTGGTTCTTTGATCGACCAGAAGTGGGTATTGACGGCCGCGCACTGCGTTGACGGTCGCAGCGTCGAACAGGTGATCCTTGGCGCCCATAATCTTTTGCAAACGGGGGAGTCAACCCGTCAGGTCATTACTACCCGTCGCGCTATCATTCACCCCAACTATAACCGCACCACGGAAGACAATGACATTGCGCTGATTGAGTTAAATACGGCAGCGGTGTTGAACACAAGTGTAAGAGTAGTACCCTTGGCTGCTAGCGCTGACAGTTCGCTTTTTGCACCTGGCGTCTTAGCTACCGTGACCGGATGGGGTGCAACGCGAGAGGGCGGCTCGTTGGCGTCCGTCTTGCAAGAGGTGTCAGTTCCCATTGTGAGCCGACAAACCTGTAATCAATCCTATAGCGGCGACATCACCGAAAATATGCTCTGCGCCGGCCTGGCCCAAGGCGGGAAAGACTCGTGCCAAGGTGATAGCGGCGGCCCGTTGATTGTTCCCAACGGCAGCAACTGGAAGCTGGCCGGCGTCGTCAGTTGGGGCAATGGTTGCGCCCGCCCGAATTTCTATGGCGTTTATACCGTTGTCGCCAATTATAGCAGTTGGATTCAGTCCTACCTTGGCGGCTCCTCCGGCGATCCTGACGATAACCGTGCGCTATCATCAGGGCAGACCTTGAATGGGACGATTGACCCGGCCACCGACCAGGATACCTACTACTTTGATATTACCCAGGCGCAACTGGCGACGATCCGGATGAATCGGACGAACACTACGTTGGATAGTTATCTGATCCTTTATGGCCCTAATGGGAATGAAATAGCGCGTGACGATGATAGCGGCGGTAATACTAACGCACTCATCAACCAGGCCACGCTCACGCAGACGGGACGTTATCGCATTGTTGCAAGCAGCTTCAATGGGGGTAGCGCAGGCGGTTACACCATCAGCTTGAGTCTTACTCCGGTGAACGCTTGTACGCCCGGCGCCAATGGTGTGGTGCTCTATGAGCATAGCAACTATGGCGGACGGTGTGTCACCTTTACCGCCGATGATTTCAATTTCGTTGATAATAACTTCAACGACACTGCCTCCTCCATCCGTTTTGTCGGCAGCTATGCAACCGGCTGGGAAGCGGTGCTTTATGAACATGCGAATTACGGTGGCGTCTCATCCACCTTCCGGGCGGATGATGCGACTTTGACCAACGATACGATCGGCAATGATCGGGCATCCTCGATCCGCATTCGCCGCGTCACGAACAGCAACCTGGCGCTCAACCGCCCGTCATTTGCCACCACACAACAAAGCGCCAGCTATAGTCCGGCCAAGGGTAATGACGGCAGCACCAGCACCCGCTGGTCATCGCGTAGCAGTAGTACGCTGGGTGATCAATGGTGGTGGGTGGATGTGGGCAACCAAACCTTTGACCGGGTGATGGTGCGCTGGCACGCATCCTATGCCGCTCGTTATTTCATCGGCTGGTCGAATGATGGGGTCAACTACACGGGGTATTGGTTCACCGCCAGCGCGGCCGGCAGCTATAATCACAACTTGGGGACACAAACGGCCCGCTACGTCGGTGTGTTAATGCGGACGCGCGCCCCCGGCAAGACCAACTATTCCTTCTACGAGTTGGAAACCTACCGTACTGCCGCTCTCTCCGCCGCCGAGACGGAACGGCTTGCCCTGGAAGCAACGGCGTTGGCCGCTGAAGAGGAGGCTGTCACCATCACCTTGACGGAAAGCGTAGAAAATAAGCGACAATTCCTGCCGCTGATCCAACAATAGTATCGAGAGATTGTAACGATTCAGGCCACTCCTATTCAGTCCGTGATTGGCGTCAATTACGGGCTGAATAGGATGACGGGGTCATGCACCGGCGGTTCAATAAAGGCGCGTTCCACAGTACAACTCCTTTCGGCTATCACGACATCTCCTATCAGTATAAAGGCCGAAAGGAATGCACTAACGCAAGCTTCCATCCCTGTCGTTCACGGGCGACGGCTCTGGCCTTGTTCGCGGATCATGCCATGCGGGGGAAAGGTCGGTGTCTGTTCGGGCGGCAGATCGGCGACAAATTGCAGTCTGGCCGGATTCAGATAGGGCAGCGGATCGACAAAGCCGCCCCAGCCGTCAAAACGGTTATAGGGCTTGATGCGAATGGCAAAGTGCAGATAGGTGGGGCGGAGGGTAGCGCGGTTGGTATAGTCCACCAACACGGGATCGCCGATGCCGGCAATGGGCATTCCCCGTTCCACCTGCTGCCCGGCATCGAGCAAGATGACATCGACATGGGCGTAGAGCGATTCGCCCCAGCGATGTTCCAACTTCAGATAGCGCCCCAGCCCGCCCCGCTCTTCACCAATGGCGGTGACACGACCGGGATCGACCGCCAACACATTGACACCCGGGTTGACCAGAAAATCGATCCCGTTGTGCCCTTTCAAGGGGACGCCGTTATAGGTAAAGTGGCCATAGTGCTCGCTGTTCTCCCCCCAAAGCTGCACCACCAGACAATCGCCATCCAGCGGTAAACTCAAGTAGATCCCCTCCGGTTCGTAGGCGCCATCTTCAAAAGGACGGTTTAAAAATTTATAACTCATGCGTTGACCCAATTGGTGGTATACTTCTTCAAAATTCGACAAGAATCAGGTTGCCGATTATACTTTTGATTATACTATATTACCGGCGGATTTATGGCAGTTGGTTCGTTGGTTGATGCGTTGGTTGAGCTTGTCGAAACCAACGCATCAACCAACGAACCAACTGCGACAAACCAGTAGCGCCGCCGCACCTGATTTGCTAGAATACCAAGAAGAAAGTTCGTTGTATGCCGATTTATGAATTTGCCTGCCAGCATTGTGGCAATGAATTTGAAAAAATATTATCCTTTTCCGCACAAACCATACCGCACTGTCCTAAGTGCAATAGCCAGAATGTTGAACGCCGGGTCGGGCGCCCCGCCATCCATTTTAAGGGGAGCGGCTGGTATATCACCGACAGTAAGGCGAACAAAGATTCATCTAACGGGTCGAGCGCGAAGACGACTGAAAAGAGCGACGAGAAGAGCGAGTCAACCAGCGCTACGACTGACACCAGCGCCAAAAGCGAAACAAAGAGCGAGACCAAAAGTGAAAGTAAAAGCGAAGCAAAGAGCGAAGCGGCCTAAGGCCGGCGCGTTCCCTATTTGCTAACCGAATTTGCTGTGGCTTTGGCAACCGCCACTGCCCGCGCACATGGTTTTGCTTGGGTAGTAGCACAGACGCACAAAGTGGCTCCATAACTTTTCGGCTTTTGGAGCGTCGTTAGTTCTCAGATGTTATACTTCATCATCCTACAGGAGGGGTATTATGAGTGTACCGAAGCGGTTCGGTGTCTTACGGGTTATGGGGACATTACTCAAGGTGATCGCCTGGCTGATCTTAATTGTGGCGATCTTGGGCGCCATCGGTCTGGGGTTGGCAAGTACAAATCCTGACCTATTGACCAATCTGCTTGGACAGTTGCTGCCGCCAGAAACTTTAGCCGCTTTAGGCCCGGCGGGCGGGATTTTGGCCGGCATTGGTCTGCTACTCGGTGGACTCATCTATTTTCTCATCATCTATGCGGCCGGCGAAAGTTTGCATTTACAATTGGCCCTGGAAGAGAATACCCGCTTAACCGCCGCCCTCTTGCTGCGGATGCACCAGGAAAGCCACCAGACGGATCCGCGCGCGACCTATAGCGGCGGTAGCGGCGGCTTTGCCAGCGACCCATTTGAACGGTAGCGGATAGACGCGGATTCAGGGAACGCGGATCATCGGTTTGTCTGACAACGATCCGCGTTCCCTGAATCCGCGTCTGTGTTTGGCCCCTACGCCGGCTGCCCCAGCAGTCTCAACTTATCCTGTACAAATTCGACGGCAAAGGTGCGCTCCTGACTGCCATCAAAGCTGATGGAGAGTTTGCCGTCTGCGCTGACTTGGGTGATGGTGCCGGGGCCAAAGCGTTCATGTTGCACGCGCTGCCCCTCGGTGAAGGTCGGCGCGGGACCGCTGTGCTTGGGTAAGGGGGCCGGCCCGGTTTGCAACTCCAGGGCTAGACCAGCTTCACGATCCCGCCAGCTTTCGGCGAGGGTGCTCATCACCTGCTCGGTGTTTTTGCCCAGGTTGCTATGAATCCGTGTAGCCCGGCTACGCGCCTCGTGTAAGGCCGGCATCCACTTCTGTTTGTGGGCCAGGCTATGTTGGCTTTGCGCCAGGGTGCGACTGGTCCGTGTGAGCGCCTGTAGCAACTGATCCAACTGTTTGCGCGGGTCATCGACCGGGTCGATCAGCACCAATTGCACCCCATGCTGGCGACAGAGTTCCACCCGTGTTTCATCACGATTTTCCGTCTCCATCACCTCCCAATCGCTCTGGCGCCGTTGGCCTTTAGCGACCAGGCCGACAAAGCGGATCGCCAGCCCAGCGTCCGGGTAATATTTATCCAGTTTCAGCCGCCGTTTGGTCGAGGGGTTGATCAACCACTCCGGACTGACATTGTCCTGTTCCAGAAAACCTTCAAAGGTGCGGGCGAGAATTTCGCGCCAGGCATTCATTTCTGTATACATACAAAACACCTGCCGAGTTTCAAAGAAATTGACAACTGCTCAATTATAGAATATTTGTTCTGTTTCACCAAGAATCACTTAACGGAAGGCATCCATTGCGGCCGGGCGTTGGAGCGACCGCGCCGGGGCGGGCGGTGCGCTGGTCGGCAACTGGTAGCCGCGCACAATGACCACCGGCTGGCCTTCCCTGCTCTGGCCCATGACCAGGCTGGCCGCCGCCGCCAGTTCATCGACAATACACTCCTCGCTATGTTGCAATTGATAGCCGAAGAGATCGGGCAGCCCCCGCTGATTCCAAAGCGGGGGCAGGCCGGCGCACCCAATGCTGATGCCCACCGTCCCCATGCGCCAGGCGCGACCATGACTATCGGTAATGATCACCGCCGGCGCCACGCCGGTCAGTTCGGCCAGCCCCTGGCGGAGCTGTTCGGCGCTGGCGTCGGCATCAACCGGCAACAGCGTCAAATACTCATCACCACCGGCGCCCGGTTGGACATTGCTGCGATCAACCCCGGCATTGGCGCAGATCCAGCCCCCTTTTTGTTCGGTAATCAACAGGCCGCGCCGGGTGCGGATGATGGCGTTGCTATCGTCCAAAATCACCTTGACGACACGGGGATCTTTGTCCACCAGGGCGGCGATGCGTTTGGCTTCGTCATCCGGCTCCACTGCGGCCAGCCGCACCAAGCGTCCCTCGGCCTTGCTCACAATTTTTTGGGCGACAACCACAATATCGCCCGGTTGCAGCGTTTCCCCGCTACGGGTCAACGCCTCCACAATCAAGGCGGCCAAGGGATCACCAGGCTGAATCAATGGTAAACCAGGGACAGGAAATAGCTGTAGTGCTGACATGAGATCAATCCATTCTAACGGTCATTTTCTGCCAGGATGCTGGCATTTTGGAAAAAGGTCGAGTTCTGTAACTCACCGGTTACTACTTTGACATAGAATTAATGGTTGCTGTACGTAGGGCAACCGTACTGTTGCGGTCGAGCCGGTCGTTGAACGACCAACAGTCTACCGCAGAAATACGTAGCGCAAAGCTGGCGAATCGCCAATTGAACGTGCAGCAAATCGAGTAAAAGTGATTTAAGATACGGGTTGGCGCATCTTTTGCCATTCAACTTTGCTTGACACCGCGCCCCCCATCACTTCACACCGCAGGAGGAGGAGATGAATTTTCTCAATAACCGCGCACCGCTCCTTTGTGCGCCTCTGGCAGCGCCATCACGACGCTGGGCGCGTCTCATTCTTTGCGCCGTAGTGATCGGCGCCGTTTTGCAATTAGACAACCAGACGCCGGTCAAGGCGGCCACTTGCGCCAATGTGGTGGTGGACAGCAGCCTGGAAGAGGGCAGCGCCTGGCTCACCAAAAGCAGCGGCAACTATCCCATCTTGAGTACCCGGCTGGCTCATTCGGGCAAACAGTCTGCTTACCTGGCCGGCGCCAATAATGCCCAAGATCTGCTGGCAACAACGCTCAAGTTAGCACCCGATTCTTCGTCGATCACCTTAACCTTCTGGTGGCAGATCCAAAGCCAGGAGCATAGCCGTTTTCAGGACACGCTAACGGTTGTGGTTGCTGATGCACAGGGCAAAGCCCTCCAGAACATCGCCACCCTCTCCAGCCGCGAAATGTCCAACCAATGGCAACAACGCATCCTGTCCCTTGCCCCCTTTGCCGGTCAAACCGTTCAACTCCAATTTCACGCCCGCACCGACGCCGCCGCCGCCACTGATTTCTTTGTGGATGACGTTGAGGTGGTTGTATGTAATTAACTTCAGGGGATTGAGAAAAAGAGATTGAGCGATTAGGACAATAGAGTCGCTGAATCTCTTTATCGCTCAATCTCTTTTTCGTTACGGTGTTGACGTAAGAACCTCACTACTTGTCACTGCTCCCGTTTCGGTAATCCCACTCGTATCCGTAATTACACCACCGCTAGAGCCGCCGGACGGGGTTTCGGTTGGCGGCGCGCCGCCTTCGGGCGTCCAGGTGGGCGAGGGTTCCAGCGGCGGCGCTGCGGTGGGCGTCTCCGCCGGGGGCGGTAAGGTCCAGGTCGGCTCCGGCGTAGGTAGCACGACAACCGGCGTATCGGTCCCCGTGTTTCCCGTTCCGCCCCGGCTTGATCGCGTACAACCAGCCGCAAGGTGTGGGGACCTTCTTCTAAACCGCTGGTATCCCACTGGCCTAAGACATTATCAACCACCGGGCTGCCGTAAGGACCACTCACCGGCGGACTAAAGGCGCCCGGATCATGGCTGATGCCATATTGCAGTTCATAGCTGGCAAAGGCCGGCGCATCGGCACTGCCGACCACGGTGACAATGCCACTGACAATCTCCCCTTCCACCGGTTCACGAATGACCACATTGGCTTCACCGGTGTAGACATCGCTCTGCTCAGTGGGCGGTTGGGGGATGCCATTTCTCTCGGCCCACTGGCGGTATTGCTCCGGGTAGACAATGAAATCTTTCTCTTCAATGGCATCCGGCGGCGTGAACTCGGTCGCCAGCTTGCCGGTCAACTTATCCAACTTGATACGCTGGTGCAAATCCTTTTCCGGCGGCAGCGGCGGTCGATCGTCGGCAAACCAGAGGGTGCGCTTCTCAGGACAGGCAACGCTGGGCTGTGTCCCCGTGTCGGCGCAAACTTCCCACTGACGGACGCCCGGCGGCGGGGTAAAATCAAGCGCCGGTTGATCAGCCAGCGCGGTGCGCATAAACTCATTCCAAATGGGCGCCGCGCCGGTAATGCCGGAGATGTTGAGCATCTCGCTGTTGTCGCTGTTGCCCACCCAAACGCCGGTGACCAGTTGCGGCGTGTAACCCATCGTTAACACATCGCGGAAGTCGTTGGTGGTGCCGGTTTTGGCCGCCGCCGGTCGATCCAAGCGCAAGAGCGAGTTGGCGCCAAAGACTGGTGTGCGGGCATCATTATCGCTCAAGATGCTGGTGATCAAGAAAGCATCGACGGCGCTGATCACCTGTTGTCCGCTGTTCGGGTCGGCCTGACAAGGGGTGGCCGAGTCTTGTTCGCAAAAGACGCGCCCATCACTATAGGTAATTTTCAGGATCGTCACTGGTGGAACACGGCGTCCTTGGTTCGCCAATACAGCAAAGGCGCCGGTCATTTCTACCAGCGGAATTTCGCCGGCGCCCAGGGAAAGACTCAAGCCATAATCGGGGCGGGTGAGTGTGGTAATGCCAAAGCGGGGCGCCATCGCCACAAAATTCTGTACGCCAATGCGCTCTATGGCGCGCACCGCCGGAATATTGAGGCTCATCCCCAATGCTGACCACACTGTCACCAAACCACGCTCCTTTTTGTCGTAGTTGGTCGGCACATAGGGCGGATTGGCGCCGTCGGGAAATTCCTGTTCGATGTCCGCCACCAAGGTGCCGGGCGTCCAGCGCTCCTCGACCGGTACGTCATTCTTTCCAAAGGCCATAGCGTAAACCAGCGGCTTGATCGTGCTGCCCGGCTGGCGCGGCGCCAATGCCATGTTGACCTGACCGTCAATTTCGACATTGTTGAAATCGGCGCTGCCGACCAGCGCGAGAATTTCGCCGGTGTCGGGCCGCATGGCAACCAATGCGCCATTCGAGACATTGTGATCGGCCACACGCGCCACCTGCTCAGCCACAATGCGTTCTGCTTCGGCTTGCAAGCGCGGGTCGAGCGAGGTGGTGACGCTAAAACCACCTTGGTTGATCAATTCGCGCCCTAGCAGCGTCTCTAACTGCTGACGAACAAAGAGGGTAAAGTGCGGCGCTTTCAGGTCGTAACTCACCGGCGCATAAACCAGCGGTTCCAGCCAGGCGCGATCTGCCTCATCTTTAGTAATGAAGTTCGCTTCCACCATCAACGCCAGCACGACGCCCTGTCGCTCTTTGGCGCGATCGGGGTTGGTGTAGGGATCATAATAGGCCGGCGCCTGGGGTAGCCCCGCTAACAAAGCTGCTTCCCCTAAGGTCAGATCAAGAACATCTTTGTTAAAGTAGGTTTGGGCGGCTGCTTCAGCGCCATAGGCCAAATTGCCGTAATTCAGATCATTCAAGTAGAGTTCGAGGATTTCTTCCTTTTTATACACACGACTAATTTCAGCGGAGAGAACTGCTTCTTTGATCTTTCTGGTAATCGAACGTTCAGGTGATAAGAGGCGCATCTTCACTAATTGTTGCGGAATTGTTGAAGCGCCGGAGACAACACCACCCTCTCGCACGGCATAATAAAGTGCGCGCGCCAGAGCAAAGAAGTCGATACCCCGATGCCGCTCAAAGTTCGCGTCCTCGGTGGCAATGGTTGCCTGCCGCAGGTAAGGTGAGATCCGGTTTAATGAGACATAGGTGCGCCGACCCGCATCGGCGCGGGTTTGATCGAAGGCTTCATTCAGCAGGTTTCCTTCACGATCCAAAATCCGCATACTTTGCGGTGGCACTTGTGGACTATTTTTTAAATCATCAGCCGACGGTAACGCGCGCGCCACCATCGCATAGGCAAAAAGCAACCCGGCAACACTCAGCAGCGCCAGAATCAAAAAGGTCACCGACCCAATGGTCATGCCCCGGTTAAACTCACTCCGCGGCGGTCGGGGCCGGGGCGGCGGAGCGGATCTTAGTTCATACATAGTTCACCTGTTCATCAAGGGGACACGAGATACGAGACACGAGATTTTCTGTCTCTAGCCTCTAGTCTCCAGTCGCTAATCCCCTAGCTTCACTCAAGACGGCCAATCCCACGGCAGCGTATTTTGATAGATCCACGCCGCCAAATGGAACCATTGTAGCATAAGCAGGGGAATTGTCCCCGCTGACAGGTAGCGTGGATCAGCAAATCGACGGGGCAACGTGGTCGCCAACAAAAGCGCCGCCGGTATGGCGGCCAGACTAAAGAGATCCCAATCCCGCTGGCCGCCATAATCCGGATTCCAAAGCCAGCTAAAGAGTTGATAGCTCAAAGCGGCCACAAGCAAAAAATGGAGAGCCTGGGCTGTTGAGGGGCCGGCGTCGGTTGCCGGCGCCTTTTTTGCGCGCAATCCCCTCTCCTGGCGCAAGCCAGCCAGGGCCACCAGCAGCAAGCCCGGTAACACCACCGGCGCGACCAGCAGTTGCTGGTTGAGAAAGTCGCGCAGATGGAGCCAACTAAACATGGTATAGTGTTCCCAGCGCGTGGTCACGGCCCAGAGCGGCACAAAAGGGCGACCATCGCCGCCGCCGGGACGATCCGTACTCAGCAACGCCGCCAGGCCGTGGCCGCCCCCTTCCATCAAACCGATCACCGCCAGCCCGCCGATCAACATGGGCAGGACAATGGCGACGCCGGTAGATAAGACGGCCGGCCAGCGTGATTTGTTCTGGCTTTGCCTCTGTTTTTGCCAATCGATCCAGCCGACATAAAGGAGGGACGGCGCCAGAATGACGGTGCTGGGGTGAAAGGCATGGGTGAGCGCCAGCAGACTCGCCGCCAGCCACAACGGCGCCTTGCCTGTGATCACCCGCAAGCCCAGCCAAAGATAGAGCAGAATACCGGCGGCGGCAAAGCTATAATTTTCGATATAGCCAAAAAAGAGTTGTAACACACCCAGACTAGTCAACAGACCAAAGGTGAGCCAGCCCGGCGTCGCCGTTTGGTCGCGCACCAAGCCCCAAAGCGCTAATAGATAGAACAGCCCGGCAACCGGACTGAGCAGGCGATAGACCGGTATGGCGTCTTCCCAGCCAAAACGCTCATGCCAGCCCAGCCAGAGTTGACTGTGCAAAAAGACATCCAGCGGCGCCTGCCAGGAATGCGTCAAGCGCAGCGCCGGATCGGGCCAGGCCATGGCTTTTGACAACAAATAGGCATCACCCCAGCGGGTATGAACGATAGGAAAGGTGTAAAAAGCCAGCAACAGGAGCAGAACGATAGCAGCCAGAAAGAATGTAGACGGAATTCGTAATTCGGAATTCGGAATTCGTAATTTCGGCCACGACCAGAGTTCGCTACACCACCAGACGACAAGCCAGCCAACCAGTAGAAAAGCGGCGGTGATCATCACCCACGTCGGCAAATAGGTGGCCGGCCAGAGACCCCACCAGGCGGCTTCGGCGCTGTCAGCTTCAGGCATGGCGGTTGGGGTGGGCGGCAGGGTGCGGACGTAGCATTGGAGAACAAACAGGACGATCGCGATGAGTTGCAAACCGGCGACCAATAAACGCTGCTGGTACACAAACAGAAGGGTCATTGGTTGAGGCGCAGATCGCAGTGCCATCTTATCGGATCGAACCAACGAAACGCGTAAAGGATCGGCAAGAACTTTAGTTTACACAGATAGGGAAAAACACGGATGTGCCGAAAGCATCCGTGTTTTTCCCTATCTGTGTAAACTTTGCGATTCTGGTTTGTCCCGGTTAGCGCTTCATCCGGTGAAATTCGTTGTTACTGACCGATGATCAGAAATTCAGCGGCCACCCAACCACCATCCGGGTTATCGGTATTGTCACCCGTGGCCGGCGGGATCTGCACCCAGAGACCGTCGCCGCTGGTGGCGATTACCTGATAGGTTTCGCCATCGTAGGCGTAGCCGACAATCGGTGAATCGGTGGTCGGTTCACTGCGCACGCGCAAGCGAATGCCATCGGTGCTGACCAAGGCATAGCCGGGTTGGGGCGTTGGCACCAACGTAACGGCTGGCGCTGCGGCGCTGTCGGTGGTCGTCGCGGTCGTGGTCACGGCAGCGGATACACTGTTGCCCACCGCCAGATCGGTAATATCGCCTTCCACCGTCACAAAGTTGGCCGAGACCCAGCCGGCGCCGGTGGGCGAGCTATCGATCGCCAGTTGAATCCACTGCCCATCGCTGCTCAGGGCCAGGACGCGGTAAGTTTCGCCGGCCGCAATCCCCGCCACCACTTCACTGGCTTCATTTGGCTCCTGGCGCACGCGCAACGACCGGGTCGATACGGTTGCCATGGCGCCGCCTTCCGCCGGCGCCGCCGTCGTGTTGGTGGCCGGTGCGCTACTGGCTGCACTTTCCGGCGTTGCCGTGGCAAGCGGCAAGGTACAACCACTGATCAGGCCGACCAAGAGCAGGCCGGCGACGAGGGCAGAGGTAAAAACTCGCACGTTCATTCCAAACTCCTTCAAACAGATTGGCTGCAATGGCTTAGCGCGGTCGTCCGCAGCTAAGTTGGGCGCAGCATAGCAATAAAAATGCACTTGCAACAAGCGCAGGGTTGTTATTCGGGTGTAGCAGCCCCTCCTAACCTCCCCCAATAGGGGAGGAACTATTGTCGCTAGGACAACACTCTCCCTTTGGAGAAGACTCATTGTCGCTAGGACAACGCCCTCCCCTTTGGGGAGGGTTGGGGTGGGGCCAATCCGATTGTGAATTATGGCACGCTTTTCGCCATATGACAAACTTGATTGCACTAAAGCAAATCGTCATTTATGGTGAAACCGCTGACAGCAAAAGGGGATGAGGGGCAAAGCAAAACATTGTCATGGAAACGTAGGCAAATCGACGGCGCCGACCGCGCGGCCATCTTGTTCGGCATAAAGGATGATGCGCAACTGTGTGCTTTGTGAGGCGCCGGCTGGCGGTGCGGCCAGGTAATAGACATCGCGCACCGTTTCCCCCGGCAGCCAACTGGTGGTCGGCGCAACCAGCCGTAGCGGATAGCGATCCTCCTGGCTCAACACTTGATTATTCTCGATAAAGCGTAGCGACACCTTATAAACTTCGGTCAAGACGCTGTTCGGGCGCCAGTAGAGGGTTAAGCGCAGCGCCGGCCCGCCCGCTTGGGCCAGCCAGACTAGATCATAGCCAACTAGTTGCAACGCGCCATCGACAAAGGGTTGGCCCAACGGGTGTTGGGGGACGCCGGCTTGGGCCTCTCCCCGCGGCCAAACCCGCACCAACGGCCCTTCACCGCTAAAGCTATAGCGCTCGGCAATCCCGGCAACTTCCTGCGTGAGGTAGGTGGGATAACCTTGCGCCATTGCCGCATCGACCGCCGCCTGGCGGTCAGCCGGTTGATCGGCGACAACGGCGGTGGCAGCGCGCCCCAAGCCTTCCGCCGCTTGCATATACTTGAGCGCCGTCGCCTGCCCTTCCAGGGCAATGACCCGACTCGTCGGTGGAAAATCGACTTTGGCGACGGCCACTGCTTCATCATGGACAGCCCAATCCTGGCTCCGGTTGACCAGCGGCCCGCGCCCCCCTATGCCCAGCAGGAGCAGGATGCAACAACCGGCGGCGATGCCCTGCGCTGCCACTGACCAGCGGTGCAACAGTTGCGTCAGTGCGGCGACCCCAGCCCCGCAGCAAAGTGCAAAACAGAGCCACGCCGGCAACAAAAAAACCGGTTGATCGCCCACCTGATAGCTCACCGCAAAGAGCAGGTTGGTCAACAAGATCACCAGCAGGCCACACCACCAGCGCCGTGCCTGGCCGACCGTCAACACCCAACCCAGGCCAAGCAGCCCTAAGCCCAGGCCCACCAAGCCCATCTGCGCCTGCCAGAGTCGCCACCAGTCGCCAACACCCATTGCTACCGATAAGCTGTTTTGGCTGAAGAAGCCGGTGTAACCCCGCGCCAGCACATGTTCCCAGAAACCGTCCCAACTGTTGACATAACTGCCCCGCAAATCACTGACACCCATTGCGGCGCGCAACGGAATGAAGAGATAGAGCAGCAGCGGCGCCAGCCCGGCAAGCCCCCACCCCAACCACTTGCGACTCGGCGGCCAGAGCGCCTTTTGCCCCCACAGCATGAGCAACAACCCCGGCGCCAGCAACACGATGGTACGGTGGTGGGTCAGCGCGAGGCCGAGGAGGAGGGTGAGAAGGGTGATTCGGTGACTGGAAGATTGGGAGATTGGGAGATTGGAAGATTGGGAGAGATTGAAGGTGACAATGAGAATGGCGGCGACGAAAAGATTGTGGAGGGCGTAGACTTCGGCAATGGTGGCCTGGCTCCACCAGACGGGGCCAAGGGCGAAAGCCGGAACGGTCGCCAGGGCGGGCCAGAGGATTGGCGTTTTGGCGGGAACGGTCTGACTGATAAGGCGTTGGGCCAGGGCAAAGAGCAAGCCGCTGGTGGTGGCGGCAGCCAAGGCGCTGAAAAGGTTCATCCGCCACGCCCAGTTACCAAACGGAAAGAGGACGCGACTCCAAAGACCACTGAGCAAAATATAGAGCGGGTAGCCGGTGGGGTGGGCGAGGCCGAAGGTGGGGCCGACCAACTGGAATTCCAGACTGTCGTCATACAGTTCGGTGATGCTGGGCGCCGCGGTGAGGGCATAGAGCAAGAAAAAGAGCAACCCAACCAACCAAGGCAAGAAACGTCTTGTATGCCTAAGGAAGATGTGATAACGGCGTCGTGGTTGGGGTGCTTCCGTTGCTGAAAAAGGCGTTGACATGACAACCCGGTCGTGTGTTATGATTAGCAAGACAATCACCAATATACTCGAAGTGTCGCGTGATTACCAAAAAGATTTGTGGTTGGTGCGTTGGTTCGTTGGTTTCGACAAGCTCAACCAACGAACCAACGCACCAACGCACCAACGCACCAACCAACTATTCACACCTTCGACAAAGGAGAAATCAATGTCTACCCTTTCCGTGCAGGAGATGCTCGACGAATTGCGCCAATATGACACGCCGTCGATCACCAACGTCGTCGCCACCTATCCCGAAAGCAAGCTCTGTCTCGGTCTCTATAATCCGTGGACGGAAAATTGGTACACCGACCAGACGCTGCGTTGTATGTACCCCGAACTGGGTGCGCTGGTGGGCTATGCCGTCACTTGTGTCTACGGCCTGCCCGACCCCAACTTTAAGCGCTTGACCTTTATGGATGTGCTGGATGCCCTCGACGCTTCGCCCAAGCCGACGATTTTGGTCTTACAACAAAAATTCCCGCCCCATCTGGCCGGCAAGGTCGGGCTGGCCGGCGGCAACATGGTCTCGGCCATGAAGGCGATCAACTGTGTCGGGCTGCTCTCCAACGGCCCCTCGCGTGATATTGACGAAGTGCGCCCGATGAAATTCCAGTATATGCTCACCGGCATCACCCCCGGTCATGGCGCACAGGCGGTGCAGGCGGTCAATGTGCCGGTCTCGGTCTGCGGCATGGATGTCGCGCCCGGTGAAATCATTCACATGGATGAGAATGGCGCCTGCAAATTCCCCGCCGATAAGCTGGAAGCGGTGCTGATGAACGCCCGCGCCCTGCGCGCCGAAGAGAGCGACCGCATGGGCCGCCTGCAAAAAGCCAAATCCGCCGCCGAATTACGCGCTATCTTCGGCGGCCATTCGTATGCGGCGGAGAAGGAAAAGAGGTAGGTGTAAAATATAGCTGGACACTTCGCTCAGTGCGCGTCCGTGATTCGCCCCAGCCGGTTGCGCGTCACGGACGCGCACTGAGCAATAACCGATTCTTTAAGGAAGCGTATGAGCGAATTTGAACGCTGGCAACAATGCTGGCTGCGGTTGACCGGTCGGCTGCCGGCGGCGCGGTGGTGGCTTGAATTACAGCAACAGTACAATGCCCCCCAGCGCGCCTACCATACCCTACAACATCTGGCCGAATGTTTGCAACACTTTGATGCTGTACGTTCGCTGCTGCAATACCCCGATGAAGTGGAGGTGGCGCTCTGGTGCCATGATGTGATCTATGACACCCACCGCCGTGACAACGAAGAGGCCAGCGCACAGTGGGCGCAACAACTTTTGCAGGAAACCGATGCGCCATCGGCAACGAGCCAGCGTATCACCGATTGGATCCGGCTGACCAAACATATGGCGGAGCCGGTTGATGCCGATGGCGCTTTCTTACTTGACATTGATCTGGCCATTCTGGGGGCGGACAAAGAGCGTTTTGCCGAATATGAACAACAGGTGCGCCAGGAGTACAACTGGGTAGCGTGGCCGGCCTTTTGCACTGGCCGGGCGCAAATTTTGCAAAGCTTTTTGCAACGCCCAACCATCTACCGCACCCCCTTCTTTCAAGCCCGCTTTGAAGCACAGGCGCGCACCAATCTGACCGCCTCACTGCATACCTTGCGCCAAAGCGTCGAAGCGAACCAAAGCCCCCAATAACTTTACACCGATAGGAGCAAACACAGATTTCTTCTAAAAACAGCAACTACGCAGCTCCTAGCCAGTCACGGACTGGCTAGGAGCTGCGTAGTTGCTAAAAACAGTGTTCCTTCCTATCGGTGTAAACTAGAATGTCGCCCTTTAATTCAACGGCTTCGTTGGTTCGCGGCTAGACGCGGAGACCACTGGCGCTTCCGCCGCCAGCAATCCCAACGCGATCCATTGCCAAAGCGCCAAGTCGGGCAGGGCGCCAAAGGTATCGACCTGCCCGTGGGCGATCCCGGCAGCGAAGGCGGCGAGCAGGCCAATCGTTTGCCAAGGCGGCAGGATCGCCTGGCTTCTGGCCCAGCGCAAGTGTCGTCCCAACTGCCGGCCCAGTAGCAGAAACCACCCCAGCCCCAGCACCCCCCACCCCGCCAGCAATTCCAGCCAGAGGTTATGCGGGTGCAGAAGATTTGGATCACTCTCGGCGCCGCCGAACCAATAGCGGGGATAGTGCCAGAAGAAACCACCCGGCCCGACGCCGAAGAACCAATGATCAGCCCATAGGCGACTGGTGGCCAGCCAAATCTGTACCCGTTCCGCTACAGTTGCACTGTTTGTGAGCCGTTCCCACCGCGGTTGCCCCGCAATCCACCCGATCGCGACTAGGACAAGAAAAGCAAGTACGGCTGCCGTTACCAACCGGCGCCGGCGCTCTGTCAATAAGGCAACAAAGGGCGTAGAACGTAACAAGCCACCGGCCCAGAGGAAAACGATAGCCCCCGCCGGCATCCCCAACAACCACGCGCCGCGACTGGCCGTCAGCCAAAGCGCAACACCGATCACCCCAATCGCCACCCACGCCCAGCGCCGCCGCCAACCATGATAGGAAAGGGCCAAACCCACGCCTAGCCAGCCAATCCGCTCCAGGTAGAGCGCCGCGTGATTCGGCGAAAAATAGGGGCCGACCAGGCGTAGCACCCCATCTGCCGCTGTGCCCAGCCCTTGCCACCAGAGCAACAGGCCGCCCAATGCGGCCAGTAGCCCGCCCAGAAAAAGGGCTATACTTAGCAATGTACGCTGGTAGGATGTTGTCACAACTACTCTGGTCGCAACATAAGCTAGGCCAGGCAACAGCGCCAGATTGAGTAACCCTTGCCCAGCCCCAAGCCACGACCAGGCTGAAAGCGCGCTCAAGCCGCTGATCACCAGCCAGAGCAGCGCCAGCCCATCTAGTTGGTTTACGTCCTGGAAAGTACGCTGGGTGAGCGTCGTCCGTTGCACCAGCGCCCGTATCAGTAGCGCCCCGCCCAAACACCCAAGCATGGCATGAGCCGGTGGAATTGCAACTTCAAAGCCGGCGACGGCAATCTCCTTGTGCTGAAAATAAAAGGGCAGCAGTAGCGCCGTAAATGCCAGGCCAACCAACGGTGACGAGAGGAGCAACAGCGTCGCCGCAAGCCAACAGAGCAAGAGCAAGGGCGGCCAGGTTGCGAAGTAGTAGACCAACACCAGCAGCAGCCACACGATCCCCTGCACCCACAAGGGTTGTTGTTGGTAAGCTTGTCCCCACACTGCCCACGGCAACACATTACACGTTGCGCCGATCCGCCAGCCAACCAACAGCAACGCGCTGATCACGCCACCCCAACGCCAGAAGAGGGGGGCAGGCGTGCTGTTCCGGGTGGGTGTTGGGGCGCCGGGTGGTTGCCAGGCGCGAAATGCCGCCGATAAAGCCGGGGTCAGCGCAAAGCCCCACTGTGGATTGGTCGCTGGTTGATCTGGTTGGTCAATCGCCCAGCCCATTGCCGTCAGCCAGGGCCATTCTTGGCGGGCAATGGTCAGCGCTGCGGTTGCGAAAGCACGCTGATCCGGCGGCGTGACCGTGCGCCAGGGAGAGTCGCCGCGCGTATTCCAGCCATAGCGCACCGCCCAGATCGGCGTCGCCCCGTCACCGGCGGCGAGCATAGCGCGGCGCAACAACTTGACCCGTTGAAAGTTCAGTACAGGGAGCCGCGCCCGTTCATCAGCCGGGGCCGCGCCAAAACCAAAGGGTTGCGCCGCCACCACATCAAAAAAGGGCGCGGCGCCGGCGGCATAGAGCCGTTGCAGATAGTAGACCTCGTCTACGGCCAGATGACCGCGATCCGGCGTCGGCGCCAGGGCGGCCAACACGATCACAGCATCGGCATCAGCCGCCCGGACGGCTGGGGCGGCAGCTTTGAGCAACCGGGCATAACCCACCGGCTCAATATGACGGTTGCCCCAGTGGGGCGCAATGTTGGGTTCGTCCCAAAGCTGATAGAAGCGCACCGTTGCGCCGTATCGTTCAGCGACCTTGGCGGCAAAGCGCGCAAACGTGGCCGGATCCGCCGGCGGCGCCAGTGGATTATCGGTTGCGCCCCGATCTTGCGCGGCCCGCGCCCAAGCCGGACTGCCGTCCAGCACCAGTACCGGCACAAGACCGGACGCGCCCATATCAGCCACCAGGGCATCACTGGCGCGCCAGTCAAAGCGTTCCGGTTGCACTTCGATCTGCCCCCAGTCCAGTCGCTGGCGCACCCAGCCAAAGCCGGCCTGACGCAAAC
Organism: Caldilinea sp. CFX5; assembly: GCA_021405325.1. Next base: position 171,098 of record QWII01000006.1, read on the forward strand.
GCTGGAGGGCGGCTTGCCGTTCGGCAGGCGAAGCCGTTTCTAACGCAACGGTAATCCCGAGAAAAGGCAAAGCAACCGCCGTCGTTGGTAACGGCGCCACCAACCGTGCGCTGCTTTCCTGCGTCGTGCGCAGAAGAAGCGCCGTTTCGCCCAGGAGAAAACAGAGTAAGGGAAAGAGGAGCAGGAGGCGTAGACCAGCCAGCCGGCGGCGCAAGCCGCCCTGCCGGTCTACCAGCCACCAATCCCAAGCAACGTTCATGCGCCGGCTCGCCTACCAGCGCGCCAGTACAGCCCGCACCTTCGCCAGTTGCACGGCGACCTCGGCATATTCATCCCGCCCCGAATGATGTTCCACCGACCAGCAGCCGGTATAGCCGGCGTTGCGCAGCATGGTCAACGGATCTTCCAGCGCGCCTTCGGTAATATCCCAGGAAATGTGGGTGTGCATGGCCCACGGCGCCATGAGGGCATCGCCATCGTTGCCGCGGAAGTGGAGCAGGACGCCAAAGCCGGGGTGATCGACCGCCGCGCAAAGGCGCTGCATATTTTCCGGCACCACTTCGGCGCCCCAGTGATTTTCTGGGCCGACTTTGTAGCCGTGGTCGTAGGCGCGCTGGGCATATTCGCGGAAGCGGGTCGCAATGCCGTCGAACTGTTCATCGGTAAAGGTGTCGGCGCGCACCCCGGCGTCAATACGCAGCGTCTGTGCGCCCAAAAACTCGGCCACGTCCAGGTAGCGAAGCGCCTGTTGATAGTGGCGCTCACGCACGGCGGGGTCGTCTTCCCAGATGTGGGGGCCATCGACACAGAGATTGACCAGCGTCAACTCCCGTTCGGTCAGCGCCGCTTTGACCTTGGCCAGGTAGCCATCGTCGAGGCTGGTCAACATGCCGTTCCAGATGTCGGCAGTGCGCAGGTCGTAGCGGTAGCGGCAACTTTCCAGGTAGCCAAAGAGATCGATCTGGCCGGCGCGCAGCAGGCCGTGAAAGGCGTAGGAGGCAATGGCGATGCTCATGGGATAGTTTCTTTCTATGGGTGTTATGACGGATTGCATAGGAAGTTCATTATGCTTCATGCGATACTATTCTCCTACAGTATCGCATTTCCAACCATGTATGCAAAATCAAATGAGCAAGGAGGTCATCGACACCAATCAAACCAAAGAAATGGCCGACTTGATTCCCGGCGCTGACTTGCATCTTATCCCGGGCGTCGGCCATTTTGCCATGTTGGATAAAGCAGAGGAGTTCAATCACATTGTACTGGACTTCTTGCAACGCTAGACTTTGTGTAACGACTAAGCCCCTACTTGCTCATAGCCGGTCCGTGACCGCTCCCAGGCGCCGGTCACGGACCGGCTATGAGCAGGCTAGATGAGGCCGTTAGGGCATCCAGCTATTTGGTCACCAGCGGCAGGAAGGCCTTGCTCAGGTTGAGGACCACCTCATCACTGGCGAAGCCGGGGGAACGGGGCGAATCGACATCGGTGACAACCAGGATCACTTTGGCCGCGGCCGGTTTGCCGTCGGTGGTGGCGCTGTCGGGCACAGTGTATTGCACCGTGCGCCCGCTGCCGATCTTGGTGGCGTCACTAATTTCGTTGAGATACCAGTTATAGACATAGGTGCCGCCACTGCCCAGAACAAAGTCCAACGACGCATCGACGCCGAGTTCCTTCAGGGTCTTGCTGGCGTCGGCGGCTTCCAGCGTGATCTTGCTGCCGGGAACGACCGTTGCCCCGTTGGTCAGCGAGGTGATCTTGGCATAGGGCGCCATATAGGTCTCGTTGACCGGGATGTAGACCTGATAGGTTTGCTCGACGCCACCGGGCGGGGTGGCTTTGACGATGAGAATGTTGACCGGGATCAGTTGATCTTGATTCCAGGTAATCGACCCTTCATAGTAGCCCAAGGTGTTGCTGACAATGGTCTTGGTTCCCAGTACGGGGATGTAGTCCAGCGCGACCTGGGCTTCGGCCTTTTCAAAGAGGGTTTTGATCGTCGCAAAGGGGCGCACCGGTGTAGTGAGCGGCTGATTCGTGCCGGCGGCGGTGGCTTGTAAGAGGGGGCGGTTGCCATTGGTGCCACCCAATACCAACTGATTGAGCGGAATGGCCTGCAAGCTGCGGCCACTGGGCGCCACGCTGGCCGCGACATAAACGGTGACGCTGCTGCCCGGTCCCACCACCGAGAACTGCACCGGCGCCGCCACCGCCGCGCCTTGCACCGGCGGCGTATAGCTGATGACCCGCTGGTAGGAGACGACATGATTCGTCACCGTTTCCGCCAGAATGCGCAGGCTGCCGGCAGCGTTAGCCCCACCCGGCGCCCGCCCTGTGTCTTGCGCTGATGTCAACACATCTTGCGTCACTGCGGCAAAGCGCACATCGCCCGGCATTAGTTGATTTTGGCTGAGGAACTGATCGGCAATCCCGCGCGCCGTATCGGCGTCAATCATCAAGCGCCCCGCCGTGCCGGCGGCCTGGATCGACATGACATCGGAGATGACCGATTCACTCCACAAGGTTTTGTGGTTGTGGTACTGGTATTGGCCGGTGTTACTGTTCTGGATCAGATCGCCATTGGTGGAGACAAAGAGATTGTCGGTGGCCTGAAGGGCGTCAACACCGCTGGCCAGCACCGTCGCCGGTTGCGTGATGATGGTCGTATTGGTTAGGCCAAAGGCGGCCCCTAACCCCTTCCACTGCGCCTGCGCTTCGCTCAGGCTAAGCGGTTGAATAGTGAAGATCGGCATTTCGGCCAGCGGCGTGCTGGCGCCAGCGGCGCCGGCTGCCATCAATTGGTTCACATTGACGGCTAACGCCACGGCTGTCCCGGCCTGGTGCGTCCACCAAAAGAAATCATCATCCACCGGTTGGAAATCGTCATGATGATGCCACTGATCATTGTAGTTATAGGTCTCTTCGCCCACAATACGCGCGATCTGCCAGGTGGGCAACTTCTCATTGGTCGCCTTGAACCACGCCTGCGCCATGCTGTTGCCCCAGCGCATATGCCAGCCGAGCGCTGTGCCAAAATCAACATCGGACATGACCGTTTTCATGCCCATGAGGAGACGCGTGCCGTTCATCGCCCGCGCCCAGCGTTGCAGATTAGCATAGGGGTCGTCCAGCACATTACAGGCGGCGATGCCGATCCAGTCGTTATCCTTGGTGCCCCAGCGATATTGTACATCTTCGGCGGCGGCCACATCATTATTGCGGGTATTGCCACCGACGCCAAAGTAGAAACCGGTGGGTGAGCCATGCCCGGAAAAGTAGGCCAGGTCAACGTTGTCAATGTAGATTTCTTCGTTGGTTGTCCAGTCACTCTCCCAGGCGCTGGTGTTGCCATAGGCGTAGGGCGCCGACCAGCGGGGGGTGGGGAAAAACTCAAAGGGGAAGAAGGGATAATATTGTTGGGTCAACCGGTCGCGCAAGCCTAAGGCATCCGGCGCGGTTGCCGGCAGATCGGCCCCACCGGCGCCGGCCGGCGGATAGTCTACCACATACCAGACGCCCACCTCCAGCGCGCCATCATCGGCCCAAGTGGGAACTTGCGGCTTATTCACGCCATCATCATTGGCCGACGCCGCCGGCGCCAGGTTACAGAGAATGAGAAGACTTAGCAAACAACTTAGCCCACGCCACCACTTGCGTTGTGGGCTGACACTTCGACTACTCATCATTGTCACTCCTTATTGATGTAGCTAGAGGACTATTGTGTGAAGGAAGCAGTGAGGGGTGGGCACGCCCTCGTGCCCACCCCTCACTGCTTATTTGGCGAAACACTACTTCGTAATCAAGGGCAAGAAAACGGGCGGGACAACGGTGAGTTGCGCCGTAGCCGTGGCTGTACCGGCGGAATCGGCGTTCGGACTGTTGATGTCTTTAACTACCAGATGAATAGCCAGCACACCGCCATGATCATCCTCCGTCATGGGGACAACGAAGGTGACATTGGTGGCGCCGTCGTTGGGGTTGAGATCGGTGATCTTGTTCTCCGGCGCCACGCTGCCCAGATACCATTCATAGGTGTAGGTGCCATCGGCGCCATTGTAGCCCATGACAAAATCAAAGTTGCCCACCCCCAGCGCTTTCAGCGTCTTGGATGCGTCGGCTGCCGTCAAGGTGATGCGGGCGCCGGTGGCGACACCACTGGCCGGCGCATTGAGAATACGCGCCAAAGGACGCATATACTGGGCGCTGGCCGGCAGATAGACCAACTCTTCGCTGACGGCGTTGGTGTTCTTTTCGACAAAGCGCACCTTCAGCTCATAGACCGGGATCAACTCCCCCTGGCTGCTGCCCGGCGCATTTTCCCAGTAGGCAAGCGTTTGCGTCAGAATCGTGCGGCTCTTGACATCGAGCGGCACCGCATTCATAGTCACTTCTTTGTCGAGCGCCAGGTAGAGCGCCTTGGCCGTCTCGGCATCGATAATGGTGGTCATGATCTGTTCGCCGCTGGCCGCATTGACGGCCGGGTCCACAGCACGCCAGCCGCCTTGGACACCCACCGGGTCAGCGACAAGCACGCCGGCCGCGTTGACCTGCCCGGTGGCGGGGATGTAGACCTTCTGCTTGGCGCCGGGGCCGACGACGGTAAAGGAGAGATTAGCGCTGACGCCGGAGGCCATCACCACCGGAACGGTTAGCTTGCGCGTGTAGAGTACCTGCAACAGCGCCGGTGTCTCCTGCGCCGCCACGACGGATGCGTTCGTCACCGCCGCTTTGGGCTGCGTGCCGACGGTGTCGGAGACCACTTCGTAGAAGACGCCATCGGCCGGCATCAGATTGTGTTGGGCCAAGAAGGCATCGGCAATGCGGCGGGCGTCATCATTGCTGATGACATTGGCGGCGGACGCTTTGACGGCCAACGCCGCTTGCACCTGTGCACTGTTCCACATCTGCCCCAGATCGGTATAGTTGAAGATGCCGCTGCCCTTGTCCATTTCCAGCGTCTTGCTCAGGGCAGTGGTGGCAAAGAAGGGAGTCGTGCCGGGCGGCGGCGGCGGGTTGGTATCCTCGTTCAGCGCCGCCGCTTGTAGCGTGGCCGTGACCGGGAGGCTAAAGATCGCGCCCAAGCTCTGATAATCTTTGGATGCCTGGTCCAGGCTGTAGGGCGTCACTTTGTAGACCGGCAACTGGTCCGCTAATTGGGCCAACGGGATCTGGCTGGCGCTTTCAGTGCCGCAGTTGTGGGTGTACCAATAGTAATCGCTATCCAGAGTATCGGCGCAGGTGCTGCCGTAGTAGGGGTTGTCATTGAAACAGGCGGTCTCTTCGGCAATGACCCGCGTCGTGCGACCGCGCTGGGCGACATCGCACGCCTTGAACCACGATTGGGTCATGTTGTAACCAGCGCGCAGGTAGCGGCCAAAGTGATAGGATTGGGTGTCCCAGAAATTGTTGTGGGCGCTGGCGTTGGTGACAAAGCCGAGGATCAGATGTTGGCGATTCATACATTGCGCCAGCGACCCCAGCGCCGAATCGGCCAGCACCTGGCAAGAGGTGAGCGCCAGCCACTCATTGTCGCCGTCGCCCCAACTGGTATTACAGTCGCCCGGCGTTTGTAACGTGCCATCCGTCCAATTGGCGTTGTCAAAGGTAAAGAGACCAGGCGCGCCGTGACCGACATAGAATTGCAAGTCAACCGCGTCGATATAGCTATTCTCGGTGCCGCCTAGCGCCGCCCGTTTGAAGTCCCGTTCCCAAGCGCTGGCTTCGTTATAACTGTAGCGCTGGACAAACCAGCCATTGAGCCAATACCACATGCCATAGCGTTCAGCGGCCGTGGCCTGGGTCAAGTTGCCGGCGCTACCATGCACCCCCAACTCCCAAGCGCCGCCGTCGTCCGCCGTCACTGCGCTGGCCTGTATGGTTTCATCAGCGCCATCAGTTGGCGGCGGCGGATCACCGGCCTGCACCACCGGCGCCAGCAGTAGCATAGTCACCAGCGTGAAGGTTAGCGCGCGTAACAGCGTAGCTTTCCAACGTTGTCTTCCTAACAACTGTTTGCTCATACCGCAAATCCTCCTCCAAATATAGTTTATGTAACAAAATAGTACACATCACAAAACCCTGGCCTATGACGCCGCCGCGCAACCAGGCGAGCGCTTTCAGCCCAAGCATCACGTTAACCGCAGCCCCTTACCGCGTCACCAACGGCAAATAGAGCCGCCGCTCAATCGCGCGACCGGTAGCTAACGGCAGCGGCGGCGTCAATGGGTAATAACGCCCTTTGTTGTCATTGATGGCGACATTGCCGGCTTTGTCGACGACTTGGACAAAGAACTGTGTGTTGACCGTACCCGAAATCACCCCTGTCCATTTCTGGCTGACCGCATCCAAGGTGAGGTTGGCGCTTTGCCACTTGCCTTGCCCAGATGTGTAGGCAATGACCACGCGATGGACGCCCGACGAATCGCGCGCCTCGACTTTGATCTGCCCGGTGTTGGTGGCCGGGTCCAGAATACCATCCACCAGCAGAATATTGGCTGCGTTGCGATCCGGGCTTTGCGAATAGTAGGTGCCAAAGGACATCTGGTCATAGATGCGGTTGACACCCGCGCTACCAACCGCCGCCCCATTGACAGCGGTATTGCCCTTGAACTGGCCGAGATTCATCACCACCATATCCGCCGCACCGGGGAGACCGGCATGGTTGCGAATGGTAAAAGGGATCGCCGGGTAGAAGGTGGGGCTGCGAAAGGTCGGCTCAGTTTTGTCGGTGATGTATTCGTTTTCCGCCAGGGCAATAACCGGGTCAAAGCTGACCACGTCGGTATAGAGGCCGCCCAGGAAGACCACCCCGCGCAACTCCCCTGCCGCCGGCGCCGTGACGTTGGCAAAGTATTGAGGCTGCACCGGTTCCCCGGCGGCAAAGACCACATTGCCGTCGAGGTCAAAGGTGACGCCTTGGGTGCTGGTCGCTTCGCCAAAGGCGCCAAAAGAACCGGGCAGTTGATAGCCGGTCGCGCCCTCGGCCACGTCGCCAAAGGCGGTCGGCGGCGTAAAAGTGGACTGGGCGCTGGGAAAGGGATCATCGTTGTTGAGCGAACCGCCGCTGGTCACGGCCACCATCGGCAGGCCATAGAGCGTCACTTGCATCAAGATTTTGGCATCGTAGGCGTTAAAGGTCTGCGCCTGGCTGTAATATTTTTTCTTGGCCTGGCTCAGAGCTGTGCCGATGGTCGCCTTGGTGTCGCGCAAGAGTTCACGGCTGTAGTTGCGCATGAGCGCCTCGCTGTAGATGATGCCGCCGCCGCCCCAGCCAAAGCCGGTGTTGCCCACATAGTTCGCCAACTTCTGCAAGTATGCCTGTGGCAGATCGAGCACCGCCGGGTCATTGAGGCCGCCATGACAACCGAGGCTGTAGATCAACGCGCCGCTCAGATCGGTAGTGGCCGTGACGACTTCACCGGCGGTCAATTCTTTCTCATCCGGCACGCCCTGGGCGACATGGGTGGAGTGACCGTTGATCGCATAGATGTCAAAGCGGGGCGCGGCCTGCAAGAAGCGGGTGCGCAGATCATCGCCCGGCCATTGCGGCCCGACCAAGGTGCTGTCGGTGTTGAGGCCGTCGCTGCTGTAGAGCGTCTTGATGATATTGGCGGCGTCCTGGACAAAGTCATAGCCGGTGACGAGGACTTTGCTTGTGTTGATGATCTTGTCGCCGGCCAGAAAATTGTCGATAAAGGCGCTGATCGCCGCCGGCGTCTCGACCAGTCGCCCGACGCCATAGTCAGCAATGTAGAGTTCGTATTGGTTATTCTGTTTGTCCTGCCACTGACCCGGCTCGCGGTCGGCCAGATAATCGTCGGTGAGGATCATATTGGCCGCCAGCGCGGTCTGAATGGTGCTGCCGCCCAGCAGTTTGGGGGCATACGCCGTCTCGACCGAGTTGCTGTTTGGCCCCTGCGGCGTGACCCGATCCAGCACCCGCCGGAAGGGGATCACCCGGTCATCGCCGACGATGATCACGTAGGCGAGTTGGGGTGCATTGTCAGCAAAAGCGATGAGCCGGTTGCGAATCGCCGCCACGACGGCGTTGGCTTTGTCATTGTCGGCCAGCGTCGTCGCGTCAGCCGTCCACGCGCTATAGGCGCCGGCCACGGCGGGATCACTTTCCACTTGTAAGACCAACCCGCTGACGGCGCTGTCATCGGCCAGTTGCAACAACTTGTTCATCAACGTGGTCGTCTGTTCGGCGCCATAGAGCGTCGCCAGCCGCGCCCGGTTGACCACGATGAGCGTCTTGGCCGTCGAGGGGGGCGGGGTGGGTGATGGCGTCGGCGTCGGCGTTGGGCTAGGCGTGGGTGATGGCGTCGGCGTCGGCGTTGGTGGTTCAGCAGCAAAGAATTGGACGTTGTAGCTGGTGTCGTTGCCGTTCAACGTTGAGTTGTATTGGCGTACCCGCACAAAATAGGCCCCGCCAACGGTCGGCGTAAAGGCTAGGGTGGCGCTCCGTCCGCTGCCGGTATCGTCATTGCGCGCTAACACGGTCGCCCCGTCACCGGCATAGAGTTCGAGGATGGGGTCGCTGTTTGTCCCTAACCCGGTCGTAACCAATTGGTAGCTGCCGCCCGGTTGCGCGGTAAAGCGCAGCCAATCCTGGTCGCCCAGGTTGACATCCAGCGGATCGGCGCAAAAGTTATACGCTTGCGCAGCCCCGTTGCCGGGTACGGAGACAGCGTCGCCGGGGCCGTTGTCGCCATTGTTGCCTTCCTGCGGATCGGGCTGGCAGAAGCCTTCGTTGATGCTGAAATCATATTGGGTATTCGGGCCGTTGGCGACCGCGTTGACATGGCGCACACGGGCATAGTAGAGGCCGCTGGTGGTCGGCTTCCAGACAATGCGCGAGGCGCTGCTGTAGCCATAGTCATCATTCTGGGCGATGACCGTCGCACCGTCCGGGCCATAAAGATGTAACTCCGTGTCGGCGGCAAAGGCCAGGTTGGTGGTCTGGAGGACATAAATCTTGTCGGCGACGGCGTTGAACTTCACCCAATCCTCATCGCTGGCCGGGCAGAAGTTATGGGTTTGCGCCGCCTCGCCCACGCCCACGGCTTTGGCTTGCGTCGCGTTGTCATCCTTCTCCAAGCTATCCGCCAGACAAGCCGAGGCGGTGATATGGAGATCATAGTGGGCGTTGGCGCCAAAGCCGCTTGGGTTCTGGTTGGTCAGGCGGGCGAAGTAGGTGCGGTCGGTGGGCGAACTGGCGGCGACCTGTTGAGCGCTTTGGCCCAAACTGTTCTGTGCCGGCACTTGGTTACACGAATCAAAGAGGGTGACAATTGGATTGACGCCAGCGCCGGTATTGTCGGCAATCACGATAAAGCTCTCACCGGCCTTGATGGCAAACTTCACCCAATCCTCATCGTTGGGCGCCTGGAAGCGATGCGTTTGGCGCACGCCATTAGTGGTGATGTCGCGAGCGTCACTACAGCGGTTGTCCGGTTCAAAGGCATCGGTGACGCCGGTGCTGCTGCTCAAGGTGAGGCTGTAGGCGCTCAACGGCCCCAAGACTGCGCCGCTCTGGCTGACATTAGCATAAAAGACGCCACTGCTTGGCGCTTGCCAGGTCAGGCTATTGGCCTGTTCGGCCAGGGCGTTGCCGCCGCACTGGTTATAGATCTGCACCTTGAGTTGGGCATGAATGCCCCGATTGGCCGTCTGCACCGTGTAGGTGACGCCGGCAAAGGCGGTAAACTTGATCCAGTCGCCGTCCGGTTGGGTCGCATTGCCGGGGTGACAGAGGCTGCGCGCCTGCGCCCCACCCTCGACCAGCCAGCCGGCGGCGCTACAGAGATTGTCGGTCTCGTAGCTATCCGCCTGACAGGTGACGCCAACACAGACGGACAGCGCAATCAAGTTATTGCTTTCATTGCTCTCGGCGACGCTGTTGCCGCGGTCGATCCAGACGTAGATGATGTGGTTGCAGCCCACGCTATCGAAGGTGATGCCGCTCTTCTGCACCGACCCACTACCGCCGGCGCTCAAGGCGGGAATCTGCGCCAACCCCAGATTGAGATTAGGCGTAGTGGCGCCGGTCGGCGGTTGATCGGCGGGATCTTTGTAGGCGTGCAAGGTCGCCGCCCCGCTGGCCGATGTGCCGATGTTGCGGTAGATGACGGTCAACGTCGCCGCTTCACCGACGCCAGGCGCTGCTGGGTCAAGGCTCAATTCCACGGTTAGATCCGGACCAGCCAGGGCGACTGCTGGTGTTCCTGCCGGTTGCACCTGCGCCTGCACTCTTGGCGGCGTGCGGTTGACCATCAACGCCAACAGAGCCAAGACAACCGTGCTTGTCAGCGCAGTACCGATGACAAAGGGCAGGGGGTAGGTAGAAAAGCTTCGTCTCATCACTTGCTGCTCATTTTCCCAAATCATGCGGTGCGCATCGTAGGGGCACGAACTATCGTGCCCTTACGATGCGTGACGCGTATGTTTTATCGTCGAATCAACGGCAAGTAGAGTCCGCCCTGCGGGGCATCGCCGGCGCGCCTGGGGGTGGCGTGAATGCCCAGGCGATCCTGGACGTACAGGACGATACGATAGTCGCCGCTTTCGGTGAAGCCGTTGACATAGTTGAAGGTGTAGCGCCCCTCGGTGTTGGGATCCGGCTCCAGCCGCACGGTCGGCACATTGAGATTGAGCGTGACCCCCTCCGGCTCGACAAAACCGGGCGGGTAGATGGCGGCCCAGACCACGCCGATCTGTTCGGCCCCTTCTTTGACCGTTGCGCGCAATGTGCCGTTGGCCCCCTGGCGCTCCACGGTAAAGCTTTGAATGGTCGGGCGCAGGGCGCCAAAGAAGCGGGTGACAAAGCGGGTTTGGGCAACGGAGCCGTCACCGCTGTTGTAGACCGCGTCGCCATTGTCATCCAGTTGCGGGACTTGACTGACGCCGGTCGTCGCCACAGCCGCCTTGCCTTCCTCGAAACAGCTCTTGAGATCCTGGCTATCGGCGATACAGGAGAAGAAGGCGTCGGAGAAGTAGGCGCCCTCGGCCGAGGCGTAGGCGTTTTTGTTGTCGCTGGTCGAGGTGATGATGACGCGCCCCGGCTTCACCAGACTGTTGTTGTCGGCGCCGCTGGTGCGGGTGATAAAGCTGCCGGAGAGACAGGCTTCGATGACAACCGTCACCTGATCAACCCCGGTGTTCGTCTCCAAGGTGGTGAGCCAGCCGTTGAGATCCGCCGGCGTGATTGAACCGGTGGCGCAACCGTCCAGGCAGAATTTGTCCTCAAAGCCATGATCGATCATATAGACAAAGAGCGGCTTGCCCGGCCCCACCTTGTCGCTGGCCCAGGTCAACACGGCGTTTTGGAGCGCGGCGGCGGTGCTGGGGACGGCATCGACATCATCGGTAAGTCCATCTTTGTCGGCATCTTGTTGGGTGGGCGCAATGTAGTAGATGGCCTCCTCGCTAAAGCCGGCGGTCTTGAAGATGCGATAGGCCCGGTTGGCAGCGTTGTAGATATTGCCCTGTAAACCGTTCGTCTCATTGCGTCCGGCGACAATCAGGACGGCGCCCTGGGCATTGCCCTGCCGGTTGATGGTGAGCGCCAGTTGGGTGGTGTTGCCTTCGGTGTCAAAAGCATCCACCTTGACCGTATTGGCGCCGACGGCCATTTGTAGATTCTCAACCCGGAAGTTGTCGTTGTTGCCAGTGAGGCTGTAGTCCCAGCCGCGCACATTCAGGGTTTCGTTCAGCACCCGCACACGGCTGAGGTTGTTGCCGCTATCGGTGGCCATGCCGCTAAAGGTGAGCGTGTTGCCGGTGATGGTGATCACGTTGTTGCTGTTGGTAGGCGAATCGAGCGCTACAACCGGTTTGGTGGTGTCTGCCGGCGGCGCCAGCAGACAGGGCGCTTCACCCGACGGCGCACTCTGGTTGCTGGAGAAGTCGACGGCGCGCACGCTGACATTGTAGCTCTGGCCGGTGGTCAGCCCGCTGATCTGAGCAAAGGTGGTGGCGCCGCCGCTCACATCATCCACGCCGGAGATATTGCCGGCATAGGTGACGCGATAGCCCTTGACATCGCGCTCGGCGTTGCGCTTCCACTGGACGCCCAAGGTCGTGGCATCGACGGCAATACAGCGGATGTTTTGCGGCGCCACGGGGGGTGTTGCATCGGCGGTCACGGCAACTTCGTAGGTCACGCTGTCGCCAAATTGCGCAGGGTCAAATTGTTGCAACTGGAAGAAGTAGTCGCCGTTCTTGGTGGCGTCCCACTCCAATACCACCTCCGAGCCAAAGGAGTTCTGGCCTTGACCGGCCAGCGTCTGGTTACAGGCATCAAAAAAGTTGATGACGGCATCCGATTGGGCGCTCAGGTTGTTGACTTTGATAATGTAGGTCTTGCCGGCTTGGGCCGTAAAGCGCAGCCAGTCGCTGTCGCCGCTGTCATGGAAGGTGTGATTCTGTTTCGTGCCATCAATGGCGATGGGGCGGGCGCGCACACAGACATCGTCGTCTTCAAAACCGTCGCCGCCGGGTTGGGGGGGCGGCGGGGTAGCGGTGGGCGTGGCACTGCCGGGGGACGCGCTATCCAACCCGGCGGGAAAGCCGGCCTGGAGGGTAAAGTTGGCGCTGGTTGCGGGATTGTCGGCCAGCGCGCCAATCTCATCTTGAATGACAAAGTTGGCGGAAGTGCGCTGGCCGCCGCCGCTGCTTTGCGCCGTCCAGGACAACGCAAAGTTGGCCGATGACTGGGCCAGCGCCAGGCTAACGCAGAACAAGCTGACGGCTACGGTAACGCCGAGCGTAAAGACGTTGCGTTTCATAAAGTTCCCACGTTTGTTATTGCGGCATGACCAATACAATGATGACGCCAACGCCCGCCTCGATTTCGCCCATTGCCTTGCCGATAATCGTCCCCGGTGTATAGAACGGTATGCCATTGATCAAAACCGGAGTGGCCTTCATGGCATGGCCGGGGGTGGCAGCCGTGGTCAAGAGATCGCCACGGCGGATGGGGCCATTTTCGGCGCTGACTTTGACGGGCACACGACCGGCCAGCGCCAGCGGGGAAGGCGAATCCGCCTGGCCGATCAACAGGGCCGGGTCGGTCGAAATGACGCCGGCCACGGTCGGGTCATTGGCCTTGTAGGATTTGATGACCCGCTCGTCATTAGCAGGGTCGATCACCACCACATCCCCCGCCGTGACATCAGCCGCCGCCGGCATATGTTCGGCAATATCGTTATAGCCGGCGCCGGCAAAGACTTTATCCGGTGTGTAAAGCCCATAGGTGGCGCCGTCGGCATAGACGCCATGTGTGCTGCTGCTGCGCGCCTCAACGCCATAATTCGTGGCGCCGCTGCCAAAGGCCAGGGCCAGGAGGGCCGCTTTGCCGCTACTTTCGGCGCGCACCCCAAACTCGTTGGTGCTGTGGCCGTAAACGCCATCATCGTTGGTGCTATAGCCGATCACGCCAAAGGAATTCAACGAACGCCCCAGGACGCCGGCGGCTTTGGCCGGGGTGCTCACCCCGGCATCGGTGCCGGCAACGCCGTAGACGCCGGCTTTGGCTGCCCCGGTGGCAGCCGTTGTCCCCTGAAGACCGTTGCCGGCGCCGTTTTGAATTACTTGCAATATCGGCTCCGTGCTGCTGCCGCTAAACTTGTCATGTTGGTGGAGCGCAGGGGCAAAGGCGGTTGCCTCCTGGCCATCGAGCAAGTCGGCATTGCCGGCGCTGCCGGCGGTGGCGGCTGCCGCGGCGCTCTGGGCGTAGATCGCATAGGCCACATGCCCAAGCCGCTGGCGGGGCGTTGCTTCGGGGTCGCCGCCGACGGTGACGCCGAGATAGAGATCCTGACCGGTAAAGATGCTTACCGTGAGCGGGGCAACGTCGCCCAGAAGGGTGCTAAAGAGTCCTTTGTTCACCTGGACGCTTTTTGATTCGGTCCATAAAGGGGCGCCGCCTGTAGCAACCGGGTAAAGATTAAAAGCCATCACATACGCGCCATCCACTTTGGGTTGCCCAGTGACCGGGTCCAGCAGGCGCCCCTGATAGGCGATGACGGGCGGTAGGGCGCTGTTCTCATTGTAGACAACGGTTGCTTGCTCCGCCGCCAGCGCGCTGCCCCAGGCGCCAGGCGCCAGTTGCAACCGATAGCTGCTGCCGGCGAACAAGCATAGACCAACCAGGAAGCTAAAGCGGAGTTTGGTTCGTTTTCCCATACATACCCTTCTATTGGACAAAATGATGGCGGATTAATTGGTAGCCGGAGGCGACGGTGCCGGTATTGTAGACCCGCAACCAATAGGTCACGGTGTTATTGGTTGACAGCTCGGTTTCCACCTCCAGCCGCATCTTGGCGCCGACAACCGTCGGTTTCACCCGCCACACCACCAGTTGATCCGCGGAGTAACCAAAAGTAAACCAATATTCTTGGCCACCGGCAGCCAACGGCGTGGTCTGGTTGACTTGCGTGCCGGTGGCGGATTTGTAAAAACTGGATTGGTCATAACCGTCGAGGGTGTCGGCGTCCAGCCCTGAACCGGAGCCGCTATTGGCGCGTACAATAGTCATCACCTCATTGTCGCGCGTGATGGCGTTGTCAATGCGCGCCTCGGCTACTGTGCCAGCGTTGATCTGGTCACCGCTATGGGCGTGGGTGGCTGGGGCAAAGGCGCCGGCGCCCTGGCCATTCAGCAGGTTGGCGTTCCCAGCTTTTTCGGCATACATGGCGTAGGCGACATGGGCCAGCCGCTGGCGGGGCGCGGCTTCGGGATCTGTGCCAATGGTGACACCCAGGTAGAGCTCCTGGCCGGGAAAGATCGCGCTATCCAATGGTGTAATGTCGCCAAGCAAGGTGCTGAACAGCCCTTTATTGACATTCACGCTCTTGGTCTCGGTCCACAAAGGCGCGCCGCCGGTAGCTGTGTTGTAGATCCGAAAGGTAAAGGCATAGGCGCCATCGGCTTTGGCTTGCCCATTGATCGGGTCGAGCAACCGGCCCTGATAGTGCAGCGCAGGCGTCGTCGCTACCGTTTCCAGGCGCGGGCCGGTGGAGGGAACAAGGGAGGGCGCAGCCGCTGGAAAGGCATTCGCTGCCGGGGCAAACCAAATGACTGCCAGCGTGATCAAAACACCAATAAATATTCCGCTACTTTGTTTTATCATGCCATAGATCATGCGCGGCTTCTCCCCAATTTTGCAATCGGGCATTTGTCGTACTTATTGGGACAAGCTGATTTCCTCACCCATGCCGCTAATGGATCATGCGTTATAGTTTTCCATTATCTGCTTTTATTCATTATTTATTGACATAGAAAAGACGACGTATACGCAGGTTGTGTAAGTAGGGGTTGACTGATGGCATGATCTACAATCTGTTTTACAGTAGACGCAGGCTAGTGTGAAGGTTGTGAAGCGAAACTGGGGTAGTGACCACCCAGTTTCGTGTTGTTTCTCCTGGTGTACTTATTTAGCTCCTGGTTAGAGTTGGAAGGCGCGATCCTATCCATTGACACGCTTATTGGCGGCGAACCGCAGGGAGGGCTGGTTGTGAAATTAGAGGTTGCACAGATCGCCGCATATCTCACCCAACGTTTCCAGACCGAGGTGAAGGTGCTGCGCTTACGAAACCCAAACGACGCCAGCGTCCCCCAGGCGCCATTGATGAATGGCGCTGCGCTGCTTAACGTTACCGAAGCGCCGGCGCTCAAGACCTTTGGCTATGGGGAGCCGATCCTGGTCGAATGTCTGATCAACGGCAAACCATCGCGCCTGGTGTTGCAGACGGCGGCGGCCAATTCCTTTGGTCATGATTGGCGCGCCGACCGCGCCGCCGAAATATTGCTGAGTTATGACACTTACAACGCCCTGCCCCATCACACCCATGCGTTGGATATTGGTGTGATCACCAGCGATGACAAATTAGTTTCATTGGCGGAGGGTGATGAGTTTTTTGTCTTAACCGATTATGTCAACGGTGAACCGTATGCGCGCGATCTGCTGCGCCTGCGTGACACTGGCGAGGTAACCGGCGTCGATCTGCGCCGCGCCCGCCAACTCGCGCTCTATCTAGCGGAGATTCATGCCGTCAAACATGATGCGCCCTCACTCTATGCGCGCCGAATTCGGGATACGGTCGGGAGCGGTGAGGGCATCATGGGGCTGGCCGACAGCTATGCCGCCGACAACCCGTTGGTGGAGTGGTCGTGGTTGGAAGAATTTGAAAAGACTTGTGTTACCTGGCGCTGGCGCTTAAAACAAAAGAGCCACCGGCTGGCCCAGGTGCATGGCGATTTTCATCCCTATAATGTCTACTTTGAACGCAGCGGGGAGTTTCACGTCGTGGATCGGAGCCGGGGCGCCTGGGGTGAACCGGCGGATGATGTGGCCTGCATGGCGATCAACTATCTCTTTTTCTCCTTGCAGCGGAGTAGTTGGCTGACAGCCCCTTTTGCCCAGTTATGGAACATTTTCTGGAACACCTACCTGGCCGCCAGCAAAGACCATGAATTATTGACGGTTGTTCCGCCCTTCTTTGCCTGGCGCGCCCTTGTCCTGGCCAGCCCGACCTGGTACAACATCACCGACAGCGTGCGTTATGCCCTCCTAGGCGCCGCCCGCGCCATGCTCCAAGCCGAGATGTTCAACCCCGCCGACATGAACGCGTATTTGAGCGTTGGGGATGAGGTGATCACTGGTTAATTGGTTGCTTCGGTGATTTCGACTGAGCGCTCACGCCGAAGTCGAAATCACCGAAGCAACCAATTAACCAGTAACCTGCGCCTGCACCATCTGTACTGCCACCTTGATCGCTTCCACCATGCTCTCTTCGCGCGCTTGGCCGGCGCCGGCGATGTCGAAGGCGGTGCCATGATCGACCGAGGTGCGGATGATGGGGAGGCCAATGCTGACGTTGACGCCGCTGTCAAAGGCGAGGAGCTTCATGGGGATGTGCCCCTGGTCATGGTACATGGCAACCACAATGTCGTACTCGCCTTTGACGGCGCGTAGAAAGACGGTGTCGGGCGGCTGCGGGTCGGTCACTTGCAAGCCGCGGGCGCGCGCCCGTTCGATGGCTGGTTGGATCTCCGTGGCTTCCTGGTCGCCAAACAAGCCGCCTTCGCTGGCGTGCGGGTTCAGACCGGCAACAGCAATGCGAGGCTGGGCAATGCCCAACGCCTGACAGGAACGCTGCGCCAGGTCGATGACCTCTTCCACCCGCTGGCTGGTGACGCGGCGGATCGCTTCGGCCAAGGCCACATGGGTGCTGACATGGACGACGCGCAGCTTTGGCCCGGTCAACAGCATGCTCACCTTTGTGGCGCCGGTGCGGTCGGCCAACAGCTCGGTGTGACCGGCGTAGTGATGGCCGGCCAGATTCATCGCTTCTTTGTTGAGCGGCGCTGTCACCACGGCGTCGGTCTCCCCGGCCATGGTCATGTCGCAGGCGCGCAAAACATATTCCACCGCGGCCTGTCCGGCCGCGGCGCTCACTTGCCCCGGCGTGATGGCAGCCGGGTCGGCATTCTGTAGATCCAACAGCGTGATTACGCCGGCGCGATATTGCCCTTGCGCCGGCGTCGTAACAACATCAAAGCCCAAGTTAACGCCTTTGATCCAATCCAACGCACGTACCAAAATACGTTGATCTCCTATCACCAATGGGCGACATAGATCATAGACGGCAGCATGATGTAAGGCTTTGACAATGACCTCCGGGCCAATCCCGGCCGGATCGCCCAACGTGATGGCGAGTAAAGGACGGTTGTTCATGGTTAATCGATCCTACAAGTAAGGGGGGTATTTCAACTTTGGGCAATTTCCGAACGGCAAGCGTTAGCGCCCCGGTTGCAGATCAAACGCGCCCTCAACCTTGAAATACACCCTCAAGTACGATAACTTTTGACAGAAGCGCAAGCGACGCCGATAATAGAAAGCCAAATAACAATTTTTTTTACAACTTTTGGTTAATTCTTTGTAGGCGCCTAGCAGGCAACCACCCTTGCGGTTGCCACGGTCAGGACGACCGCAAGGGTGCGCCCTTACAGATCCCCTCAGGAAAGGGGAAGGATGTCAGAGCAGCAAAGCGAATTGATTGAAACACGCAAACAGGCGGTTGTGTCGGCTCGTCAACGGTTGGCCGCACAGCCGATCTTTCTCGATACAGAAACAACCGGTGTTCGTTCCACCGCCGAAATCATTGAGATCTCGCTCATTGACCATACGGGTGAAATCCTGCTGGATTCACTTGTCCGTCCGCGCCAGCCGATCCCGTCGGCGGCCACGCTGGTGCATGGGATTAATGACGCAATGGTCGCGACAGCGCCAACCTGGCCCGAACTCTGGCCCTTGGTGCAAGCCCTCCTGGCAGAACGGACTGTTGGCATCTACAATGTCGACTTCGACCTGCGCCTGCTCAAGCAGACCCATCAACAATATAGTCTGCTCTGGCCCGACCCCACCTTTGCCCCCTTCTGCATCATGCAGATTTACGCCCAGTTCTATGGCGAGTGGGACATCCATCGCAACACCTGGCGTTGGCAGAGCCTGGAAAAAGCCGGCAGCCGCTTCAAAATCCCCCTGCGCAACAGCCACCGCGCCAAAGATGATGCGCTCCTGGCGCGGGCAGTGTTGCATGAGATTGCGAAGGTAGAGTTGGGTGGATAGCTGGTTTGTCGATTTCACGCCCAGGGGGCGCCCGCTCGACCAACAAACCAGCTATCCACCCAACTTACCTTTCTAACGTCCTTACCCTTCTAATGTCCATGGACAGCGCATATTCCCATGTGCATCAAATTGCAGTGGCGTCTCCTCTTTGATGGTCAAGCGAGGGTGAGCTTCCACATCCTTGCGCAGGTTGGGGCTGACCCAGATGTGGTCGAGGGTCAGCGTATCCTGAATGAAGACCATGCGCGCATCGGCCCACGGGCGGGCGCAACCGCGCAGGGCGACCTGGAGCGCGGCGCGGTCATCGGGCATGGTCAGGGGGAGACTGGTGCGATACATGCCAAAGATGCCGGAGGTGATGGTGTTGGTGTAGGTGGCGATCCAGTCGATCTTCTTGAAGACACGCGCTGTGGTCACATTGGCTAACCCCATGCCGCAGGCGTTGCCGTGGGTCTCTTCGGTCAAGTCCAGCACTGTAATCACCGCAATATCGACATTGCCAAAAGCTTCGGGCTGGCGCGGGATCAGCAAGCGGCTGATGATGTTGGTGTCCATCCCGGTGCCGCTAATATTCTTGCCCAGATTGCGCACCACCAGCACATCGATCTCCGGAAAAGGCAGGCTCGCCATGAGTGATTTGGCCTCTTCCAGTAACTTTACCTCCGGCTCTAACCCGACCTTGTCGGCAGTCAAGCCTTCGATTTTGGCGGTGCCGTCGTAGGCATTTTCTACCACGGCCAGGGCGCCGACAAAGTTGGTGTTCTTTTCATAGAGACGCGCCGCCGGGGCCAGATATTTCTGGAAGTTGGCGCCGCCGCCGCCGTGCATAATCGCCGCGCCATGTTGTTTACCCCAACCGATGACACACATCTTGGAAGGACCGCTCTCCAGGTGGCTGCGGAAGTCGGTGTGCGGCTTGACGCGGCTGACCAACATACAGTGGTCCGCCGCGGCTGAAACCAGATCCTGGAAGAGGGGCGGGCCATCGGGAATGCGCCCAATCTCCTTGACCTCCATCGTGGCGCGGATTTCGGCGTTGACGCTCTTTTCAGTGACGCCCAGTTCGGCCAGCATGGTCTTCTGACCCTCGGCGGTGGCGCCGCCGTGGCTACCCATGGCCGGCAGGACAAAGGGCTTCAACCCCGCTTCCCGTAAGCCTTCAATGGTCGCTTTGACAATCTGCGGCAAGTTGGCAATGCCCCGGCTGCCGACGCCGACGGCCACGGTCGCGCCCGGTTTCATGCGCGCCAGCAAGCCGCCTTCTTTGAGTGCGCGTTTGGCCGCTGCTCCCACATCACCCACATCGGGCGCGTGGAAGGTCTGTTTCACTGACAGGAGAGAACTGGGGAGATCTGCCGGAAAATCGAGTTGTTGAATCTGTTCGAGCAATTTCATGAGCGTTTATCACCTTTCTTGGTTGGCACAGGTCGGCGTTGCTGGTTCCTGGTGGATAGCACAAACCAGGTTTCTACCAGAAACCCGGTTTGTCACTGACGATCCACCAGGAACCATTCACAATTGGCAGTAAGTATACACAAAAAGCGGATGAATGAGAAGCAGCAAAAAGGAATGCACAATTTGGTCAGGACTTACGCAAGACGCCGGGAACCCTCTGGGTGCCCGGCGTCTTGCGTAAGTCCTATTGGTGACAATCAATCGCGATTAACCCACCCAATCCCAGAAGCGATACCACCACTCGGCCAGGGGCAAGAACCAAGGGCGGCCATCATACAGCCCCAAGGGCGCGCCGGGGAAGGGGATCTCGGCAAAGGGATTGTCCACGACGGCGCCGCCCATGGTCGCCGCTACTTTGTCACCCAGATAGGTAGCCATCGCCACACCATGACCGGCATAGCCAATCGCGTAATAGAGACCATCAATTTGCCCCGCGTGAGGCATCCGGTCAAAGGGGACATCGACCGTGCCGCCCCAGACATAGTCGATCGCAACATTGTGCAACTGCGGGAAGACCGCCACCAGCCCGCACCGGGTAATTTCGACGCTGGCGCGCACGCGCGCCGGCGTTTCCGGGTAGAAGGCGGCGCGCCCGCCAAAGAGCAGTCGCCGGTCCGGCGTGAGGCGGAAGTAGGAGAGGAAGTTCTTGGCATCAAACATCATCCGGTTGTGCGGGCTAAGTTCCTGGGCCAGCGCAACCGGCAGCGGCTCGGTCACAATGATATAGGAGCCGACCGGAAAGATTTTGCGCTGTAGGGCCGGCGTGGCCCGCCCGGTGTAGCCGCCGGTGGCGACAAAGAGCTGTGTTGCCGCGAGTTCGCCGCGTTCGGTCACAACCCGGTAGGTTGCGCCCTCCCGCCCAATTTGCTGAACCGGGGCATGATCATAGAGGACGGCGCCGGCTTGTTGGGCCGCCCGCGCCAGCCCGGCTACGTAGCGCGCCGGGTTGACCCCTGCGCTCAGTTCATCGACCAGTCCGCCCTGATAGAGGGTGGCGCCAATTTCACTTGACAGCGCCGGTTTCTCAATCAGGCGCAGCGGATGGTTAAATTCCTTGGCCGACAAAGCGGCAAGGTGGGCAAAGTGGCGGAAATGGCTAGGCTTGCAGGCCAGTTCCAAATGGCCGCAGCGGGCAAAGTCACAGTCGATCTGCGCTTCGTGGATCAGTTGTTCTATGAAGTCAATGGCGGCTAATGAGGCATTAAACATGCGCCGGGCGCGCTCACGACCATAGCGCGCCAACAGCACATCCACCCCCAACCGCAACCCGGTCAGCACCATGCCGCCGTTGCGTGAACTCGCGCCCCAGCCGATTGTCTGTGCTTCAAGTAGCGCAACGTTGGCCCCTTGGCGCGCCAGGGTGCGCGCCGCACTCAACCCGGTGATGCCGCCGCCGATCACAGCGACATCGACTTGCCCGCTGGGTGGTTCGCCTGCGGTAGCCGGCATGTTGACTGTTTCTTGCCAAAAAACACGCGCTTGCGTAGCCATCAAACCTCACCATTCGTTCTTTCGGTAGGGGCGCACCCTTGCGGTCGCCCCGCGCTTCGGTAGAGGGCGACCGCAAGGGTGCGCCCCTACCGGCTGATTGCCGGTTTATTTACCGAACATTTATTGGTCTTCCCCGGCGCCTTGAAGACTAAAGCCTCTACGACCGATCAAGCGCTATACAAGAGCGGAGCATCGATCACAGCGCAACTTCCCTTTCTCTATCAATGGTTACAGAAATTAGTAGATAAATTGCGCCAACTTTTAGAAAGATCCGCTACATTTCGCCCATCGGCCACGCTACAATAGGGCCATACAAGCGAACACAAACGAGCGAAAATACAAAACGCTCAATCGCTAAAACAAGTCAACGGCTCGCACACATTCACAAGAAAGGCTCCAATCATGTTGAACAAGAACGACTTCGCCCTGGAACAACTGGAAGAACGTCTGGAAACGTTGTGGATCTATGTCCCCTACTGGGCGACTTGCAGCAAGCGGGTTTGGTTTGTCACCATCTACTACCCGTGCATCAAGTGGCGCTGGATTTGGGTCTAGTTCCGTCATAGCACGACAACTGAATAACAAAGCAGGGGCGGTGAGCGGTCGTAGCTTACCGCCCCTGCTTTGTTGTTTCATAGCTACCGGCAACATTCAACCTGTTCGCCGCACCGGAGAATACGGTAGGGCTGTTGCACTGCTTCGGCCTGTTGGATAAATTCAGCGGGTGTTACGGTGTTAAATGCAAACATTTCATAATGACAGGGAATCACCAGCTTTGCGCCGATGGCTTTGCCCAACTGCGCCGCCTCAGCGCCGGAAAGATTGCCTGCTACCCCCCGCTTTGGGTCGCGACCATTGATCGGCAACAGAGCTAGATCGATTCGCCAACGGCGTAACGTCTCTACCATGCCATCGTATAGAATTGTGTCGCCGCTATGATAGATTGTCCACGGCCCTACCTCAACAATCAGTCCAATGAACTTATGACGCCCTTGTTCATCCTGCTCCATCTGCTCATGGGCGGCGGGGACAGCGTGAAAGGTGAAGGCGCCGACCCTGATCGGTTGAGCGAGCGTGATGGCGGTCAGCCGTTCCGGCGCCACCTGTAAGCGATCGGCGGCAAAGGCCCGGTTGGCGGCGGAAACAATAATTTGTAGATTGGGATTAACTTGCAGCAATGGCCCTAGCGTCTCGCCATCCAGATGATCGGTGTGGTTATGGCTGGCGGTGACGACATCAATAAAGTTGAGTCGTTCCGGGGCAATGACTAGCTCCGTCATGCGCACATGGGGCTTGGCCGTATTGGCATATTTTTTCGTCAACGAGTCGGAGAGATAAGGGTCAAGCAAAAGGTGTTGACCCTGCCACTGCACCAGATAACCGCTCTGTCCCAACCACCAAAGGTGCAAGGTATCTGGCGCTGATTTGGCGGTGTGGATGTCCTGTAGCAGACTGTTGTCTTTCTGTAAAGGTTGAATCATTTCAGCATATCCTGCTTGATTTGTAACTGTCTAATGAAGCTTCTCCTCATCCTTTGCGCCCAGGGATCCCGCCCAGGAACCGATGAGGTACATCCGTGTTTCTTCTATCCGTGTTTAGTCTTTATGCGACATCAAAAAACTAAACACGGATAGAAGAAACACGGAATATGTAAGATTTGCTCTGTTTGCACAGATTTTCCTTGTCAAACGATTCAAGAGATACTTGATTTAGCCAATCCGCCGTTCACTCTCCGCATCAAAAAAGTGCAGACGCGCCGGGTCCAACTGAGCAACCACCGGATAACTGGCATAGATCGGAATTGTCAGATCGCCCATTGTCACAAAGCGGTGCTGCTCATTCGCGGCATAGACCAGTTGACTCTGCCGGCCAAAATCCGGCTCGACCACTTCGGCGACACCGCGCAGCAACACGGCATCCCCTGGCGCCGTTGCGCCATCCACCAGCCGCAACGCCTCCGGGCGCACGCCAACGGTGAGCTTCTGCCCAGCCTGCACCCAGGCTTTCAACGTGTCGGGTAATGGCACGCTAAACCCAGGCAACTGCACTACGCCATCTGCCACGACGCCACCGGGAAAAAGATTCATCGGCGGCGAGCCGAGAAAACCGGCCACAAAGACATTGACCGGCTTGTGTAGCACTTGTTGAAAAGGACCGACTTGCTCAATCCGCCCGGCACGCATCACCGCCACCTGGTCGCCCAGCCCCATCGCCTCGACTTGATCATGGGTCACATAGATGGCCGTGATCTGAAAGCGCTGGAGCAACCGTTTGATTTCGACCCGCGTTTGGCTGCGCAGCTTGGCATCCAGGTTGGAGAGCGGCTCGTCAAAGAGAAAGAGTTTGGGGTTGCGCACAATGGCGCGGGCAATCGCCACCCGCTGTTGCTGCCCGCCGGAGAGCGTGCCCGGTTTACGATAGAGCAACTGGTTAAAACCGATGCCCATGATCTCGGACGTGATGCGGATGCGCTCTTCGGTCTCCTGGTCGGAAATCTTGCGCAGGCGGAAGAAGAAGGAGAGGTTGCCATGCCCTTCAAAGTGCGGATAGAGCGCATAGTTTTGAAAGACCATGCCGATGTAGCGCTCTTTGGGCGGCAGGTTGGTCATCTCCCGGTCATCATAAAAGACCTGCCCGCTATATTCGCCATCCAGCCCGGCGACGACGCGCAAGAGCGTACTCTTGCCGCAGCCGGACGGCCCGACAATGGCGATTGTCTGTCCATTCGGCACGGTCAAGTTAACTTGGTTGAGCGCCCTGACCTGGCCGGCGTTCTCACGTTGCTCTTCACCGGCCAGCCGCTGGTCGCGCTGCGCCCGCCAACCGGCCAATGGTTGGGCAAAGACTTTATTTACATCTACCAGTCGAATGGTTGCCATCTAGGTTGATTTCTCTCCTCTCGCAGTCGCCGATTCTTCGTCAAGCATACCACATCCAGTCGTGGGCGCCAAGCAGGCAGATAGAGCGGGGCGCCCGCCCCATTTTTTCCCTGGTTGACACATCTAAGCGCCTGCACTACAATAAAAACCATCACCGCCTCAGCCGGTAGAAATGTGTAACCACCCTGGTACGACTAGATTGGGTCACAGTGTAGATAACACGGCTCTTATCCACTGATGATCATGACCATTTTAATCAAAGATTACGCAGATTACACAGATTGAAGAACAAAAATCTGTGTAATCTGCGTAATCTTTGATAATTGACAAAACAGATCGGAGCGCAATGATGAGACTTGCCATGGTATCCAGACCGCTGGCCGAGGCCGACTTGCGGCTGGCCAAACAGATGGGCATGACCGATGTTGTCACCACCATGCCCGGTGTGCCGATGGTCCCCGAACGGGAACAAGGGCCGGCCTGGCAATACATCGATCTGCTCCATCTCCGCCAGCGGGTGGCGGACGCCGGGCTGACCCTCTCGGTCATCGAAGGTTATCAACTCTCGGATCGCATTATGTTGGGCCTGCCTGGCCGTGATGAAGATTTGGTCCGGCTCTGTGAGAGCATCACCAACATGGGGCGCGCCGGCATCCCGATCTACTGCTATAACTTTATGGCGGTTTTCAACTGGCTGCGCACCTCCACCGCGGCCCGTGGACGGGGTGATGCGCTTGTCACCAAATTTGATGCCAGCCAGTTAGCCAATGCTCCCTTGACCTATGCCGGCGAGACCACCGATGCGCAGATGTGGGACAACTTCGCCTATTTCCTGCAACGAGTGCTGCCGGTGGCGGAAGCGGCCAAGGTGAAACTGGCGCTCCATCCCGATGATCCGCCCATGTCGCCGGTGCGTGGACTGGCGCGCATTATGCGCAGCGTCGAAGCCTTCGACCGTGTGCTGGCCATGGCCGACAGCCCGTCCAACGGCATCACCTTCTGTCAGGGCAACTTTGCGGCCATGGGCAATGTTGACATTCCGGCGGCCATTCGCCACTTTGGCCGGCGGGGCAAAATCTTTTTCACCCACTTTCGCGATGTGCGCGGCAGCGTGCCGCTCTTTGAAGAGACCTTCCACGATGAAGGCAAGACCGATATGGCCGCCGCTATGCGCGCCTATCGCGACATTGGCTTTGACGGCCCCATGCGCCCCGACCATGCGCCCACCATGGAAGGCGAAGCCAACGACAATCCCGGCTACATGGTGCGCGGCAAAATTTTTGCCATCGGCTATATGAAAGGGCTGATCGCCGCCATCAATTCTGAGCGGACGCGTCCCGTGGAAAGCGCCCCCCGCGCCACCGAGTTGCTCTCTTAAAACAGGTCATATGAAGTGGCTACGCCAATAACCATGAAAATGAACCACGAAGACGCCAAGGACACGAAGGGTTTTCTTCGTGAACTTCGTGCCTTTGTGGTTGATTTTCCCATCAGGCATCATGTCTGAGGACGCCACAAACGATGAAGATGCAACAGCGATTTCACCGATTTCACCGATTTTTCTATTCGTTAATCGGCATAATCGGTGAAATCCCTGTTATTTTCAAAACAGGCGTCATGAATAGGCTACACCCATAACGATGAAACCTGGGAACGCCGACATCCTTGTCGGCGAGCGGCCATCAGGATGATGGCGCTCCCGGTTATTTTCAGAACAGGCGGTTTTGTATACTCAGTAGACCGCAATACAACTGGAATCGCAATCAGCCGACTCTGGACTAAGCGACTACGCGACTGCGGACTACTGATACTACGTTGGGAAAGGAGAAAGCAGTGAACGGTTACGAAGCAATGGCACAAATCTTGAAAGCAGAGGGGGTCGATCTGCTGATCGCCTTCCCCCACCAGACGCTGATTGAAACCGGAGCGCTGGCCGGCATTCGCCCGATCATCTGTCGCCAGGAGCGGGCGGGCGTCAATATGGCGGATGGCTATAGTCGCATTCACAACGGGCGTAAGATCGGCATCTTTTCGATGCAACAAGGCCCAGGCGCCGAGAATGCCTTTGGCGGCGTGGCGCAGGCGTTTGCCGATTCTGTGCCGCTCTTGGCGTTACCGGGTGGTGAACCCTTTCGGCGCCTGGGCGTCCAACCGACCTTTGAAGCGGTGCCTAATTACAGAGGGATCACCAAGTGGGCGGCCATGCTCTATACAACCGAGAGCATTCCCGCCGTCATGCGCCGCGCCTTTACCCAGCTCAAACATGGCCGTCTGGGGCCGGTGCTCGTGGAGATGACCAGCGATGTGATGAGCGCCGAATATCCCGGTGCGACAGTCGATTACAAGCCGGTGGAACGCCGCACCTCTGCCGCTTCGCCTGAGGATGTGCGCGATTTGATCACGGCGCTGCTCAAGGCGGCGAACCCGGTGATCAACGCCGGCCAGGGGGTGATGTATGCCGAAGCGACGCCGGAACTGATCGAGTTTGCCGAGTTGACCCACATTCCGGTCATGACCACGCTGGCCGGCAAAAGCGGCTTCCCGGAGAATCACCGCTTGTCCTTGGGGACGGGGGCGTCGAGCCGCACCTTGATGGTGCATCGCTTCATGCAAAGCACTGATTTTGTCCTGGGCATCGGCACCAGCTTTACCAAGACGGTCTTTAACACGCCCATGCCGGAGAGTGTGCCGCTGGCCCAGGTGACCAACTGCGCCGAGGATCTCAACAAAGATTATGTGATCAGCTATGGCGCCGTCGGTGACGCGAAAGTTGTCTTGCGCCAGATGATCGAAGAGGTCAAGCGCCAACTGGGTGAACAGGGCCGGGCCGATGTCAATGGCGTAGTCGAGCAGATTGCCAAGATCCGCAACGAGTGGCTGGCCGAATGGAAACCGCACTTTACTTCCAACGAAGTGCCGATCAGCCCCTACCGCGTCTTTAGCGAGTTGGCGCGCGCCGTCGATGTCGCCAACACCATTATCACCCATGATTCCGGTTACCCGCGTGAACAGCTTGTTCCTTTCTGGAAGCCGGTGACGCCGCGGGGCTATCTCGGCTGGGGCAAATCGACCCAACTGGGCTATGGTCTGGGGCTGGCGCTGGGAGCCAAACTGGCCGCACCGCAAAAGCAGGTGATCAACGTCATGGGGGACGCCGCCTTTGGCATGGCCGGCCTCGACCTCGAAACCGCCGCCAGAGCCGAAATTCCGATCCTGACCGTGGTGCTCAACAACGGCGTCATGACCCACTACGACAGCCACATGCCCTACGCCTCGGATCGCTTTGGCAGCAACGAATTGGGCGGCAAATATGCCGTGGTGGCCGAAGGCTTGGGCGCCCATGCCGAAAAGGTGACGACCCCCGACCAACTGGCGCCCGCCATCAAACGGGCCATCGCCGCCAACCAACAGGGTAAACCGGCGTTGCTCGAAGTGATGACCAAAGCGGAAGAGACGATTTCCCGCTATTCGCGCTGAGTTTCGGATCCGTAGGGGACGCCCCTACGGGTTGGACATTGGCTTGATTGGAATGCGCGTTAGGAGAGAGGGTATGGAGCGGATTGGGATTGGGGTGATCGGCGGCGGCGGGATTGCGGCAGAGGGGCACATTGGCGGCTATCAGCTTGACCCGCGCTGTGAGGTGGCGGCGTTGTGGGATACGGACGCCGCCAGGGTGCAGGAACAGGCGCAGCGGCTCGGTGTCACTTCAGCCACGTTGTGTACTTCGTTGGCTGAGTTGTTGGGGCGCACCGATGTGCAGGCCGTTTCGGTTTGCACACCGGATCATCTGCATGGCGACCATGCCTGTGCCGCATTGCAAGCGGGCAAACATGTGCTGATCGAAAAGCCAATGACGACAACGCGAGCCGACGCCGCACGGCTGGTGCAGGCGGTGCGGGCAACCGGTCTGGTTGGGCTAGTGGGGCAGATTGTCCATTTCCAACCGGACTACCGGGCGATGGTGGATGCTTACCGTTCCGGCGAACTGGGTGAGGTTTGGCTGGTCGAGAGCGATTATATCGCCGATATGCGTCGCTACTATGGGCCGGATAGTCAAACGCCCTGGCGCACCGATCCACGCGCGCCACAGGATATTCTGCTGGGCGGCGGTTGTCACTCGATGGGCATCCTCATGTGGGCCATGCAAACGCAGGTCGAGGAGGTTTTTGCCTATGCTAACCACAAAGCCGAACCAACGTTGCCCATCAACGATTGTTACCTGGTCTCACTGCGCTTTGCCAACGGCGTCATCGGCAAGTTGATCGCGGCGTCGGGCAATCGTGGCGCCGCGCCGACCGGTGGCCGGCTGGTGATGTATGGCACACAGGGGACGCTCTGGGGTGGGCGCCTCTATCGTAACAACCCGGCGACCCACAGCACCGACATCGTGCACGATTTTCGCGAGGAGTTCAAGCAGCACAAACCGCGCGTCCAAGGCATTCGCCAGGTGCAATATTGGGCCGAACAGTGCGCCCATTTCCTCGATTGTATTGAAGGCAAAACCCAGCCGCAGACCTCGGTTGAAGAGGGGGCGCGTATTGTCGCCGCTCTCTGCGCCGCCATTGAATCAAGCCAGTGTGGACAGCCGGTAATGGTGGATAATACATTCTAACGGTCGGTGCGGTTTGTGGTTTGATGAGAGTTACATAAATAAATCGGTAACGAGGAGTCAGGCACGCCCCGTGCCGACCCGGCTCCGATTACCGAAACGAATTTGTAACACTCATCAAACCGCACCAACGATTTTACAGGGCGCTCTTACAGCGGCAGCGCGATCACGCGGCCTTCTTGCATACTGCGTGTGACCGCTTCGGTAAATTCCATATACTTGACGCCATCTTCAAAGTTGGTGTGGGTAATCTCTTCCTGCCCGCGGATGGCGTTGATAAACTCTTCCTCGACACGCCAGGCGCCGGCTTCAGCGGCGGGGATAGCGATTTCGGCCAGCGCTTTGTCCCCCTTTTTGCCGCCAAAGAGTTTATTGTCGGTAAAGCGGAGCGTACCCTCGCTGCCAAAGAGATAGGCTTCGGGCGCGCCGGTCAAGCCGGCAATGGTGGAGACCTGCAGGTGCATCTGTGCACCACAGGCCAGATCCGCCATCACATCAATATGTTCAGGAATGCGCACCGGCTTGAGGATGCCTTCTTCGTTCTTGCGCATCTTGACATAGGTCTTACCCATTGCCACCACACTGGTCGCCGCGCCCACCCATCGGAGCAGCGCCTCATACCAGATACCCATCGTCATAATATTATAGCCGCTCAGGTCAAAGTCATTGCGCCAGTGGAGCGGGGCATTTTTGTCCAGGAAAGGGCCGCCGGCGCGCACCTCCACCGCCAACAGTTCCCCTAGATAGCCTTCCGCCAGCAGCCGCTTGATGGTCTTGTCCACGCGCAGGGTGAAAGGGGAAGGCACAATCTGCGCCACCAGATGGGGCTTCTCACGCGCCGCGTCGCGCATCAGATGAGCTTCGTTAGCATCCATTGCCATGCGCGCTTCACACATGACATGCTTGTCCGCCGCCAATGCCGCCAGCGTCAACCGGCAGTGCATATAGGGCCAAGTGCCGATGACAATGGCGTCAATGTCGGCTGAATTGATCAACGCCGGCCAGCTTTCATAGACCTGGGGAATGTTGAACTGGGCCGCAACCCGTTCGCCGGAGGCGCGGCTACGGTTACAGACGCCCACAATCGCGACGCCTTCAATCGCCTGCAAGTTCGGAATATGCTTCGATGTCGTATTCGCGCCGGCGCCGATCACGCCGATGCGGATGGGAGAGGTGGTCATAGTTGCTCCTTTGCGTTAGTGACACTGGGCATCGGAGGGGCACGAACTATCGTGCCCCTCCGATGCCCAGTGCATAAAGTTAGTTAAAATCCTGACTGATGATTTTATCGGGGGTAAGGACGAGGAGGACGCTAAGCGAGTTGCGGACACTGTCGTAGTAGCGACGGGCTTCGGCTTCCGTGTCGTAATAGTGCTGGATAATGCGCCAGCGTGTCGGCTCTT
This sequence comes from Caldilinea sp. CFX5, assembly GCA_021405325.1. The sequence goes on from QWII01000006.1 coordinate 201,570, forward strand.
GGAGCGGGTCGCCCGGTTCCAGAATGGTGATCACGCCTTGCAGAATGACGTAGCGTGCATCAGGATGACCGGCATCCACACAGATCGTCACCCGTGGGTCGCGCCGGAGATTTTGCACCTTCACGGCATTGACCCCGGCGCTGATATACAGCTTGCCCGCTTCATAAATGTACCAGACGGGGCTGAGTTGGGGTGGGCCATCGACGCGATTAGTGGCGATAATGGCATGGCGCGGCGGCGCAAGAAAAGCGTCGATCTGCGCCTGGGTCATCTGGGCCATTGGGACTCCTCTCATGGACTGGATAGACGGACGGATTGCCTGTTTTGTGAATCTAGTTTATCATAGCTGACAAATTCACCCAACCACGCAAAACGTAGGCGCAGTTTCCATACCGCACAAACCTTACTTTGCCAACAACATGCGGTATGATGAGAGGTGTTTATTGCTTTCGGCAACCGAGGAGTCAGGCACGCCCCGTGCCGTCCCGTTTCCGATTACCAAAACAAATTCCTAACTCTCCTGAAACCGCACCTACGTTGAATTCGACAAACAAGGAGGTTTCACATGACCCTGCAAGAATTTAAACAATCCCTCCAGCAAACCACCATGCCCGCTGGACTCAGCACGGCGCTTCAGGCGCTCTGGCAGGCCGGCAAAGGGGATTGGAACGCCGCCCATGCGATCACCCAGGCGCAAGGCGACTCTGATGTAGACTGGGTTCACGCCTATTTGCACCGGGAAGAGGGTGATCTCAACAACGCCGGCTACTGGTATCGCCGCGCCGGCAAACCGGTCGCCACCCAATCGCTGGCCGAAGAGTGGGAGGCTATGGCGACAGCGCTGCTGGGAAAATAACAGCGGATTTAGGTAGGAACGGATTTTTATTGGAGCCAATATGAGGTCTTATGGCAGAACATGTAAATAGACTGATCACGCACGCTCACCTCTTCTCCATGCAGGGCGAAGGGGTGGGTTATATCGGTGACGGGGCATTGGCGATTGCGGGCAAACAAATTGTGGCGGTGGGTACGACGGCTGACCTGCTCAGCCGCTTCACCGCTGATGAAACCATTGACGCGACAGGCCATGCCCTGTTGCCCGGCTTGATCGACGCCCATATGCACACCCCTCTTGCCATTGTGCGCGGGGTGGCCCAGGATGTGAGTCATTGGATGCAAAAGGCGTTGGCGCCCTACGCCCGTCACCTCACGCCGGAAGCGTCGCTGGCCGGCGTCAAGCTCAATGTGCTGGAGGCGCTCAAAGCCGGCACGACAACGATGGGCGACTATACCAAACCCATCCCCGGTTGGGCTGAAGTCTTTGCCCAAGTCGGCGTGCGCGCCCGCTTGACGCCAACGATCAATGCCCTGCCGCCAGGCGGGATGGCCGGCTGGAAAGTGGGCGCTGTTTATCCGTTGGATGAGCAAGTAGGCCAGGACGCAATTGACGAGGGGGTCGCCTTTGCCCGTGACTGGCATGGCGCCGCCGATGGCCGCATCACCGTCATGCTCGGCCCGCAAGGCCCTGACATGATTTCCAAAGAGCAGTTGCTGCAAGTCAAAGCGATTGCCCAGCGCGAAGGGTTGATGATCCATCTCCACACCGCCCAAGGCGACCGCGAGATCGACCAGATGCTCAAGCGCTATGGCAAACGCACACCGGCTTATCTCCAAGAAATCGGCTATCTGGATGAGCAACTGCTGGCTGTCCACCTCACCGAAGCGACCGATGACGAGACGGCAATGATCGCCCGCAGCGGTGCGCGTATGGCGCTCTGTTCGGGCAGCATCGGCATTATCGATGGCATTGTGCCGCCGGCCTATCTCTTCCGGCGCGCCGGTGGCCTGGTGGCGCTGGGGTCGGATCAGGCGTCGGGCAACAACTGCAACAATATCTTTAATGAGATGAAGTTGACGGCACTCTTTAATAAGATCAAGTACAAAGACCCCACGATTATGCCCGCGTGGGTGGTGCTGCGCATGGCGACCATTGAAGGCGCCCGCGCCATCGGATTGGGTGATCAAGTGGGATCTCTAGAAGTTGGCAAACAGGCCGATCTGATCCTGGTCAACCTGAACGAACTGAACTTGCTGCCGACGCTGGAAGCGCCCATCCGCAATATTGTGCCGAACCTGGTCTATGCCGGCACCGGTCGCGAGGTGACATTGGTGATGGTGGACGGCAAGGTGTTGGTGCGCAACGGCAAAGTCCTCACCGCCGACGAAGAAGCGGTGCGCGTCGAAGCGCAAGCGCAAGCAACCGCCCTCGCCAACCGGGTGGCGGCTGATCCCGTCCATCAAGGGATGATGCTCTTAGAACCAATGGCGCAAGGAATGTTATAAAAGATAGGAAATGCAAATGAACCGAAATTCTGCCCTTGCTTATTTAGATGCCGCGCAGGGCATTTTAGACCGGATTCGCACGACCCAACTCCCGAACATCGAAGCCGCCGCCGACATCTGCACCCGCGCAATTGCCGGTGATGGCCTGGTTCACCTCTTTGGCACCGGCCATTCGCGCATGTTTGTCGAAGAGATGTTCCCGCGCCACGGCAGCTTTCCCGGCTTTCACTCCATGGTCGAACTCTCGCTCACCTTTCACAATCAGGTTGTCGGCTCGAATGGGCAACGGCAAGCGATGTTTCTGGAAAAGGTAGAAGGGCTGGGCAAGATGATCATGCGCAACTTTGTCATGGGGCCGCCCGACAGCATGATCATCTTTTCCAACAGCGGCGTCAATGAGGTGGTGGTCGAGGTGGCGCTGGAAGCCAAGGCGCGCGACCTGGCCGTCATCGCCGTCGTCTCGCTGGAACATTGTCTGGCCGCCAAACCGCGCCACTCATGCGGCAAACGGCTGCCCGACCTGGCCGATGTCACCATCGACAACTGCGTTCCCGGCGGCGATGCAATGGTGCAGATCGAGGGACTCGCCGATCCCGTCGGCCCCGGCTCAACAGTGGGCGCCGCGACGGTGACAAACATGCTCAAATGTCTTATCGCCGAAAAGCTGACTGCGCTAGGCAAGCCGCCCCTGGTGCTGACCAGTAGCTACTTTATCGGTTCCGCCGCCGCCGCCCAACGCTTTGACGATTGCTATGACGATTACCGGGCGCGGGTGAAACGAGTTTATGGTTAATTACTAACCGCTTACTCCTGCTAGGGAAAACAAGAACGATGGCGCAAGTCGAAGCTGGGAAGTTATACGAGTTTCTGATCGAATTTGGCAAGTACCGCCAGTTGCCATTTACAAGTGGCGCGTCAGCGCAGCGCATTCCGTCAATCGTGAGGAGTGTTACCATGCCGGAGTACCAACATTACCAACTGCAACTGCTCGATCTCTCCCGTCGCTTTGCTGCGGAATCGGGTACGCCACTGGCTGAAGTCATTGCGGATGCCTTCTTGGCGACCCCGCGCCACCGCTTTGTGACCCGCTATCGCCAGTGGGGCCAGCGCGATTGGCAGGAAGTGACCGACGAAAATCTGGCACACCATCTGCCTATGCTCTATAGCAATGACGCCCTCATGTTATGGGGTGATGATCAAGCGAACACGCTTTCCAGCATCTCGCAACCCTCGCTGGTCTTAGCCATGCTCCAGATGCTCAAGCTGGCAGCGGGCCACCATGTCTTTGAATTGGGGGCCGGCAGCGGCTGGAACGCGGCGCTCATGGGCCGACTGGTGGCGCCGACGGGACAGGTCTATAGCTTGGAAATTATCCCGGCGATGGCCGAACGGGCGGCAGCGGCGGTGGCCGGCTTGGGGATTGATAATGTTCACATTATTGCGGCGGATGGCGGCGAAGGGTATGCACCGGGTGCGCCCTATGATCGCGCCATCTTCACCGCCGGCTCCTATGATCTACCGCGCCACTTTTATACTCAATTGAAAGAGGAGGCCCTGCTGCTGCTTGTTCTCAAAGAGGAAGGGGGTGGGGATTTGCTTGTGTTGCTGCAAAAGAAGGGCGACCACTTCCAATCGCGCGAATCCTTCCCCGTGGGCTTTGTGCCGATGACCGGGAAATATGCGCTGGGCAACCTCAAGCCGATCCCGCTGACGACTTTGCCGGCTTGGGCAACGTTGCAGCAGCAGGAAGTGGGGCGCACCGCCTATTGGTGGGGGGGCCGTGGCCGCTATTCGCTCTGGCGCACCCAAGCCGTGCGCAGCTTTTTGACTATTACCGAACCGGGCTTTCACCTTTTTTCGGCAGAACCGGCGAGCACCAGCGACGCTGAGGGCGAGTTGACCGGTACGCCGCCAAAGCCGGAAGAGTTCTTTGGCCTGTGGGATGAAGCCAACCAATCGCTCGTGCTGGCGCGTAATGACCAACTGGTCGCCTATGGTAACACACAGGCCCAGGAACAACTGCTGCGCGCCCTCCATCGCTGGGTCGATCTGGGGATGCCCTCTTCCGCCAGCTTTTCCCTGCACCTCTACCCCAGCGACCACCCCTTGACCGCCGGCGCCAACGAATGGATTGTCAAGCGTCAGGAGTCCCAACTGCTCTGGCGCTTACCGCAGCAGTAGACTGCATAGCACAGCCCATTCGCGTCTTCGCAACCGTACCCTGGAGAAGCCGCAACCCCAAAAGGTAACACGGATAGGGAGGAACACAGATAGCGCCAGCAAAACCGTGTTCCTCCCTATCCGTGTTACCTAAAATTCGGCTCTACCGCACGAGTTCGTGCGCACCAAAGGTGGCTTCATGCCCGTTGATGAGCGCAATGGGTGTTGGTTGCTGCTCCGGGCTGGCCAACAAGCGCTTCACCAACTTCTGCACCAGAGCGCTTTCCTCCGGCGACAAATTTTCCTCGACAAATTGTAACGCCTCCCGCACCACCCACTTGGGCAGGCTGAGGGTCACGGTGACGCTCTCGGCCTCTTTCTGCTTGGTCCACGATTCTTGAATACACTGACGGACGAAATCGCTGCGGTTATCGGTCAACTGATCCAGTCGATCAATATCTTCCGCATAGAGACTAATATGAAGTTGTTTGCGTTTTTGCCCATCCGGTTTGGCGGGGCGACCGGGACTGTGTGACATGAGTTTGCCTGCCTGTCGTGTGAATGTGTTTGGTCGAACGTTCTTCTGCTGCCCCCATTGTATAGGAAAAGGCGTTTTTGTCAACACCAAATTTGTCAAAAGCGCAAAATTTTAATCTATAGAACATGTGAGCGAAATTACAATTGCTGTCGCCACGAAAATTGAAATTTTTCCGACGAATTTCGCGATTTTTGTTGACAAAAATTTATTTTTGTGGTACAATAGATTCCCTATCCCTAGTGCAGTTTCGGAGAGGAGAAGGGACACAAAAAATGTCAACAGCTATGGTGATTGCCACGGTAATCACCACCGATGTAGACGTAGAAGAGGTCAAAACCTGCACACTGGAGCAGATTCGCAACAACGATCAAGGGCTGCTCAACCGGCTGCTGGATCGCGGTGTAGAGGCGAATGTGACCACGGCCATCCTCAATATTGAGGAGTTTCTGGAGTATCTGCATCTGCGGCAGCGGAAGCGCGTCGTGCCGGCCCCGGCTCAACCCGTCACCCCGCCCGCCGAGAATGCTGAAACGGTAGTTGTCACGGAGCATATGAGTGAACTCGACTTTATGGAGTACACCTTCCAACAACTGCAAAACGGCGACCAGAAGCCGACCGTCACCTTCAGTGCAGAAGCGTTAGCCGTCATGGAGGACGAACCGATTGGTGAGGAGTTTGCGCGTCAACCCTTTTTGTACTAAGCGCCGGCCCGCTCTTGGCCAGTCCGTGATTGGCGACCGGGCCTAAACCACTGACCGGCGACGTATCGAGGTTTTTGTGATCATCTACAGCTACTACAACCCGCGCTTTCTGCTGGACGCCCGCCCCCTGTTTGTACGACGATCAGCGGCTACTAGCAGCCGGCCTGATCACGTGAGAAAGGATCGAATCATGAGTGACGAGAAAATCAACCAAATTTTAGACGAATTGAGCAAGCCGTTTCATCCTTCCCGCATTACCTGGCGCCCAGGTGCGCTGACGGGCAAAAAAGACAAAGCCCTCGCCCTGGCCTACGCCGATCTACGGGCCTACCAGAACCGGTTGGATGAAGTCTGCGGCATGGATTGGTCGGTGAGCTATACGCCCTGGGGTGATCGCATTATCTGCCACCTGACCATCAACGGCATCACCCGCAGCAGCACCGGCGAAGCCGACAGCGATTCCGAACGTTCGGAGATCGCCGGCACCTCGGCGGAAGCGCAAGCCTTTAAGCGCGCCTGCGCCATGTTTGGCCTGGGTCGCTATCTCTATAGTTTGCCTTCGCTCTGGGTTGAGTATGACGCACCCAACCAGCGCTTTACCGAAAAGAGCAAAGCGCGCTTACATAGTATCATTGCCCAACATTACCAACGCTTTTTGAATGGTCAACCGGCCAGCACCCTCGATGCGCCCGCCGAGGAAGTGCCGGAGGATGTGCAAGTGGCCGAACCAGTGCGCGCAACAGAAGAGACAACTTCGACCGAACCGATTCGACAAGCTCACGGTGAACCAGTTCGGCAGGCGCAAGCGGAACCGACCCGCCCGGTAGCCACCAAGGGCGCCCCGAAGCAGGTCAAAGAAGCGCCGGCGCCAACCAACGGGGCGGCCAATAGTGCGGTCAACGGGACTACTAACGGCGCCGCCAATGGCAATGGCGCCCATGCCGCCGAGACTAGCGAGCCGCAGGATGAAGCGCTGTTACCGCTGCGCAAGAAGCTGGACGAACTGGGCAAGGAACTCTATGGCGAACAGTGGGCGCATGTGCGGGCGCACAACATCAAGCGCCTGGTCGGTGAACAGACCGACGGCAATACCACGCTCTCCAAAGAGCAGATGCAGACGTTGATCAACGGCCTGAAGAAGTTAAAGCAACAACGGCAGGCCGCCTAAGACTAAGCTCGCCAATGAACGAACCGTTCTGTTGGAATGGTTCACGTAACACGCAACACGTAAGATGACGACGCGCCTTCCTCCTGCCCCAAGAACGCTTTCTTGTGACCACAGGGGTTGAATGATTTTTGTTAAGGAGACAGAACAATGTATCAACAAATTACCCTCATCGGCAATCTGGGCAGTGACCCGGAACTGCGCTACACCGCCAGCAATGTGCCGGTCTGTAGCTTTCGCATGGCGGTGCAGAAACAATGGCACGGTCAAGATGGCGAGCAGAAAGAGAAAGTCACCTGGTTCCGCGTGACGGCCTGGCAGAAGCTGGCCGAAGTGGTCAGCGAGCATCTGAGCAAAGGGCGTCGGGTGATGGTCGTCGGTGAAGTGGAAAACGCCCAGGCCTATGTCAGCAAGACGGGTGAATTGGCCGCCACCAACGAAGTCACCGCCCGCACCATCCGTTTTCTCGACTCTGCCCACCACGAGGAGAACCCCTTTGAGGAAGAGGTTGCCGAGCCGGCCAGCCCGGCGCCCGCGCCCGCGACCGGCAAGGGGCAACCCCGCAAGCGACAAGCAGCGATTGACATTCCGTTCTAAGTGGCTAATAGTTGATGAAATGGTGCTTGAGGAAATGGTGATGGATAAAATGGTAAAGCACGCAATCCAAGACGCCACCCAATCGTGCGATCCCGCCTTGCGCCGGGAAGCGCTGGCCTGGCTCCAGGTCTGCTGCCCCGACATTGCCGACCAACTTCCACCAGCCGGCGCCGCGATGCTATCGCTCATGGTGGTGGAAACAATCGACTTACAGCAGAAAGCCGCCGCCTACCTGGAACGCTATCCAGCGTGGTAGGCATATAACAAGATAAAGCCCCACAAAGAAAAACACGCTTGCTTACCCAGCGCAGCGTGTTTTTTCTTGCTATCAACCGCGTAATGCGTGCTGCGTGCTGCGTGTTTCGTCGCCTGAGCCTGTCGAAGGCGACGAAACACGCAGCACGCAGCACGCTTAATACTTACAAGCCATCTGCCGCCCTTGCTCTGCCGCATCAACAATGGCGTCACAGATCACGGCGGCGCGATAGCCGTCCTCGAAGTCGGCGCCGATGGGCGAGACCGGTTTGTCGTTGACGATGCAGTCGAGCAGGTGGGTGATTTCGTGCATGAAGGTGTGTTCCCAGCCGATCATATGCCCCTGCGGCCACCAATTTTCCCACCAGGGGTGATAGCCTTCGGAGACCAGCACGTTGTGGAAACCTTGCGTCTCCTTGGGCTGTTCGCCGACCCAGAAGACTTCCAGTTCGTTCATGCGCTCCAGGTTGAAGACAATGCTGCCCTTTTCGGCGTTGATCTCAATGCGCTGCCCATTCTTGCGACCACCGGCAAAGCGGGTCGCTTCCAGGGTGCCGAGGGCGCCATTCTCAAATTCGACGACCGAGGCAAAGGCGTCATCGACATCGACCGTCCCCATGCCGCCCTGGCCATCCGGGCGCTGCTTGATAAAGGTCTTCTTCATGGCGCTGACGCTGCCGATCTCCCCGACCAGATAGCGGGCCAGGTCGATGATGTGCGCGCCTAGGTCGCCCAGCGCGCCGCTGCCGGCCTGGTCTTTCTTCAGGCGCCAGATCATCGGCGTGCCATAGTGGGGCATGATCCACTCTTGCAAGTAGACGGCGCGGAAGTGGTAAATCTGCCCCAGCGCGCCGCTATCGACCAGCTTGCGGATTTGGCGGATGGCCGGCACAAAGCGGTAGTTAAAGGCAACCATGTTCTTGACGCCGGTCGCCATCACCTCATCGCGCATCCGCTTGGATTCGTCGGCAGTGCGACCCAACGGCTTTTCGCAGAGGACATGCTTGCCCGCTTTCGCTGCCGTAATGCTCGGCTCGGCGTGGGCATCATTCGGGCCGCCGTTGTCAAAGAGTTGGACGCTGTCATCTTTTAGCATCTCGCGCCAATCGGTGTAGTAGCGCTGGTAGCCATAGCGTTTGGCCGCTTCCTTCACCGCTTCTTCATTGCGCCCGGCAATCGCCGCCAGCTTAGGAATAGCCGGGGGTGGGTACATCATGTGGGGGATGGTCAACATGGCATGGCTGTGCGCCTTGCCCATAAAGGCATAGCCCAACATGCCAACGCCCACTTCCGGCACCGTGCCGGTGGCCTTGGCGTCGGCCATGGAAGTAAAACCGCCTGAACGTTCGCTCATAGTTATTTCTCCTCAACGTGATTTGTGATTCGTGAGACGTGATGCGTGAGACGTAAGACGTGATTATGTCACACCATGATTCAGGTGTATATCACGAATCGCGCAGCACGAATCACGCAGTACGTTATTCTTTCGCAAACGCTGCGTCAAACGCCACATTCGACGCCGCAAAGTCATTCTTGCGCACCACGGCCAGCGCTTCCTGGGCGCCGAATTCGCGGTTCATGCCGCTGTCTTCCCACTCGATGGAGAGCGGACCCTGGTAGCCGATGCGGTTCAGTTCGCGGATGATCGGGTCCCACTTGACATCACCGTGGCCGGGCGAGACAAAGTCCCAGCCGCGGCGGCGGTCGCCAAAGTCGAGGTGGGAGGAGAGGATGCTGTTGCGCCCGGTGAGGTGGACGCGCGAATCCTTGACATGGGCATGGAAGATGCGGCTGCCAAACTCGTGGATAAATTCCGCCGGATCGACAAATTGGTGGATCAGGTGGCTGGGGTCAAAGTTGGCGCCAAAAGCCGGGTGGCCGTTGACGGCGTCGATGGCGCGCTGGAAGGTGATGATGTCGTAGGCGATCTCAGTCGGGTGGACTTCCAGGCCAAACTTGATGCCGTCGGCCTGATAGGAATCGAGAATCGGCGTCCAGCGCTGGGCGAAATCGACATAGCCCTTGTCAATGTCGGCCTGGCTGGTGGGCGGGAAGAAGTAGAGCTTGGCCCAGACGCTGCTGCCGGTGAAGCCGTTGACGACGTTGACGCCAAAGAGTTTGGCCGCCTTGCCGGTGTCGATCATCTCTTGAGCGCAACGTTGGCGCACCCCTTCGGGATCGCCGTCGCCCCAGAGGCGGGGCGGCAAGATGCGGCTATGGCGCTCGTCAATCGGGTCGCAGACGCACTGGCCGACGAGGTGATTGCTAATTGCCCAGCAGCCGAGGTTGTACTTCGCTAACAGATCGCGCTTGCGGCGGACATAGCCGTCATCGGAGAGCGCCTTGTCCACTTCAAAATGGTCGCCCCAACAGGCGAGTTCGAGGCCGTCGAAGCCCCATGAACTGGTCTTCTGCGCCAGGGTCTCTAGGGACAGGTCGGCCCACTGGCCGGTAAAGAGTGTGACTGGTCTTGCCATGATGTGACTCCTTTGTTTGTTGAGAGAATGGAAGGATATTGGTATTTAACCAAAAAATTGTAAATTTGTCATCCTGGTAGTGGGGGTGAAATGAACCGTGTTGCGTGTTGCGTGAACTGATGAGGGATGGTTCATGTTAATGTTGTTCTAGATTTAGGCCGCCAAACGTTTTTCTTCGAGCAGGGTCATACAAAGTGAACGCATAAGTGTAAGCTCTCGCTGGAATTCACGTTGCGCTTCTTTAGGTGGCAAGGCATCAAAGAGATCGGGTAACTGCACGCCGTGGCTCATAATTGCCTCTGCGCTCTGGTTACGTAAAGTACGTCGAACAAAAAAACAATTATCAGCATGGAAAAAGGTACGCAGAGCGTCATCGGCGCTGATCGTACCACTGGCAAGTGAGTCAAGAATACCCAAATTCAACAAGGCAAAGAGGGTCAATTGTTGTTCGGGCTTTTTCTCTACGTCAGCAAAGATTGTCTTGAGTGAGATAAGATTGGTCATTCTGTTAATAGGCAAAGAATTTTACACCAGCCACTACACCAGACTCATGTTCAAAATAGTGTACTTCCCCAATATTACCTTGTTTAATCACTTTACGCCATTTGCCTGGTAACAATTTGCGAAGGTATTGATGCACCACCTGGTTGCGCACAGGATATTTTAATGTTCCACTTTTGGATGGTATCCAACCTTCAGGCACCGATCCGGATCCATAAACATTGTCGTATAAATGCAAAGGCATACAGTTTTGTCAGACTTTATCCAAGGCTTTCCAGCGCATCCATAAACTTCTCGTATTCTTCATCCTTGACTTCAACGATGTTCCCGCTCCCCGGAAACGCGCCGGACTGCACATCAGTCGCGTACTCCTTGAACGCGGCGATCCGTTCTGCTTGCAAGCGTTGGAATTCGCTGTAAAAGTCGCGATAGACCTTGGCGTGGCGTGGGATGTGGTTGCGGTGTGTCCCCAGAATATCCATGGCAAAGAGATACTGGGCATCACAATCCGGCCCGCTGCCCATGGAAATGACCAGCAACTTGACCCGCTTGGTGATCTCGGCGGCGATCTTGTGGGGCACCACTTCCATCTCGACGCCGATAGCCCCGGCTTCCTGGTGGGCGAGGGTGTGTTTGTAGACCCAAAGCGCCTGGTCCGCCGTTTTGCCCACGGCGCGGAAGCCACCCGTCCAGGTGCGCTTCTGCGGGATCAAGCCGACATGGCCCACCACTGGAATGCCTTCACGGGCCATGGCGGCAATAAAGTCAGTGCTCATACAAGCATAGACCGCATCGGCGCCGGCATCCAACGCTTTGAAGCCGTTCCGAATCGCTTCTTCGGCAGAGGCGCAGTCACCATAACGCAGGCCAAGGGTGAGGAAAGTGTTAGGCGCGGCGTCGCGGATCTCTTTGGTCTGGCCGCGCATCCCGGTGATGATCAGATCAATGCCGGCAGCTTCACAAGCTGCCGCTTCTTCCGGTGACGTGACCAGGACTTCGGTCAGTTGGCGTTGGCCTTTTAAGTCTAATAGCTCTTTTACCGTCATTCTTGGCATGGATGCACTCCTCTTATATTAGCAAGGGTGTGATTATTTGATATGTGACCGTATAACTCTATCCCGACCGCACAACGGTTCCCGTTTCAAACGATTGTACCACATCAAAGACAATGCCCAAGGACTTGATATTGTCCTGACAGGTGGTGACGGCAGGTTTGCCCTGTGTCACCGCTTCATAGAACTCTTGCAGCAGATAGGCTTGCCCGGTGCGTTCCATGAACACCGTATCCACCATCCGGGCATCGCCCCCGGTCAACTGCGTATAGACCTGGCTGTTGATCATGGCGACAATGCCTTTGCTGCCTTCAAAGCGCCAGTTGGCATTCCAGTCGGTCTCGCGCCCCTGGGAACACCAAGAGCCATCATAGGAGACATGGACGCCATTGGCAAAATCGAGGATCACGCTGGCCGAGGCGTCGCCCTTGAACCAACTCCACGGCGGGTTCCAACTGCGGCCAAAGAGTTGCACCGGGTCGCTGTCCAGGAAGAAGCGCATGAGGTCAAAGTGGTGGATCGCCATATCAATGATAAGCGGATAGGCCATCTCTTCGCGGAAGCCGCCAAAGTGAGGGCCTTTGAAAAACTCTACATGCGCCGCCCCAATCGGGCCAACCACGCCAGCGTCAAGCGTCTTTTTCAGGGTCTGCGCCGGCTGGCTGTAGCGATAGTTTTGGGTGACCATATGGAGAACGCCGGTGCGGTTGGCCGCGTCGACAATGTCGAGCGCCGATTGGCGCGTATCGGCCAGCGGCTTTTCTGAGAGAACCGGAATGCCCGCTTCTAATGCTTCAATCGACACCGCTTTGTGGAACTGCGGCGGCGTCACGTTGATGATCCCATCCGCTTTGACGGCGCGCAACGCTTCGTCCAATGACGTGTAGATGCGGTTGCCGTCCAGCCCATACCTCGCCACCTGTTCAGCGGCGATCTTGTCGCTGACCTCAACAAAGCCGGCATATTCAACCACGGGAGAATCCAGCACGGCGCGCAGCCAGGCATTGCCCATGCCGCCGATGCCCACTTGAATGACTTTCATAGGTTTCCTGTTTTCTAGATAAAGCAAGAGATTGAGCGATTAAGCGATTATTGTTCACAATCCCTTAGTCTCTCAATCTCTGAGCTATCATTATTAACCGATGACGAGGACGTTTAATGATTATACCACAAACCGGACAATGTCAACGTCTGGTTGTGCGGTTGTGCGGAAGCCTAAACTAGGAGATAAGCTGCCCTTTTCGCTATTCCTTGTCACTCAACCCTACACAATCCTAAAACAATACCCCACCCCCCGCACCGTCGTCAAATAGATCGGTTTGGACGGGTTCGGTTCAATGCATTCGCGCAGCCAGCGGATATGGACATCGAGGGTGCGGGTGTCATCGACATACGATGTTTCCCACACCTGCTCCATCAGTTCGCGGCGCTTGATGACTTTGCCATGGTGGTTGATAAACAACTTGAGGAGGGCGCACTGTTTGGGGGTCATCGAATATTGCCCATTAGGTGTGACCACAATGCGCGTCGAGAGGTCGAGGTGGATGGGTCCGCAGTGGAGTTTATGTTCGGTGTGGCGATGCTTTAGTTGGGCGACGATCTCCCAGATATTTTGCGCAACGACTGGTAGCTTGATCAAGCCGTCAAACTTGAAATCAACTTTTGCCGGCAGTTGTTTTGCCACCGCCACAATCAATACCGACGGCAAGCGATAGCGCACCGTTTCACAAAAGCGCAGACGGCTGACCGAACGCTGTTCGATTTCGACCCAAAGCGCCGCCGGCGGCTGTGACCCAATCATGCGGAGCGCGCTCTTTTGATTGGTCATCACCGTAAAAGCGACCGGCCCCTCGTGGCCGTTCGCGGCTATGGCTTTCGGTTGTGCGAACGCTGTCTGTAGATCCGTAGCAATCTGATTTTTACGCCCCACATACAGAATTCGTAGTAACTCTTCATTCATCCTTTTCGCCGCTGTTGATTTGAGGAAGGATTGAGGTCTGTCTATTATATACCCAATCCCACTTTTCGCCAATAAAAAAGAGGGCAAGCCACAAAGCTCACCCTCATTTAGTTCGCAGAGATCACAGAAGTGACACAGAGATTCGCAGAGAGTTTTAGAGAATTTTCTCTGTGAATCTCTGTGTCACCTCGGCGATCCTGCGAACCTAGAGCATCTTTTAAATCCTGATCGCTTCTAGCTCGTCGATCATGTCGCGGATCACATCAAAGCCACCTTGCCAGAAAGCCTTGCTGGTGATGTCAATATGGGTTTCGCGTAGGATCTCTTCCGGTCGGGCCGAGCCGCCATAGGCCAGCAACTTCATATAGCCCGGTTTGAAGGCGTCGCCCTCTTGTTGATAGCGGCGGTAGAGCGAAAGCACGAGCAACTGCCCAAAACTGTAAGCGTAACAGTAGAATGGTGTATTGTAGATGTGAGGAATGCTGATCCACTCATATTGAAATTCGGGCGCCAGATCGATGCTGTCACCGAATTGCTCTTTGAGGTTTTCCATGTACAGCCCATGCAACTCTTCCGGCGACCGATTGTCCATAATGGCGGCGTGGGCCGTGCGTTCAAAGTTGACAAAGAACGCCTGACGCATCACTGTCGCATACATATCATCCACTGACGCCGCCAGTAACTCGCGCCGGACCAGCGGCTCCTTTTCAACCGCCAGGAACTGTTCGGTGAGTAACATTTCGGCGAAGACCGAAGCGGTTTCGGCCAGGGGCAGGGTCGGATGTTGGGTCAAGACCGAGTGTTCTTCCGCCAACATGCTATGAATGGCGTGACCTAGTTCATGCGCCAGCGTAGCGACATCGCGCACGCGCCCGGTGTAGTTCATCAAGACCCAAGGCGTCAAGCTAGGCAGGACGGTGGAGCAGAAGGCGCCGCCGCGCTTGCCCTTGCGCACTTCACTGTCAATATGATTCTGGTCAAAGACCCGTTGCGCGTGGCGAGCGATGGTGGGGTGAAATTTTGCAAAAGTGTCCAACACTAGCGTCACGGCCTCTTTATACTCAATCTTGCGGTCTGAAGTCGCCAGTGGTGCATAGATGTCATAACGGCGCAATTTTTCCATGCCCAGCCAGGCGGCCTTCAGACGGAAATAGCGCTGGAAGAGGCCCACATTGGCCCGGCTTACCTCCAACAAGGCTTCTACGGCCGCGTCAGGAATATCATTGGCCACATTGCGCACGGCAATCGGCGAACTATAGCTGCGCAACCCGACATGCTCGTTGTACCAATCGCGCACCCGGTTGACATAGATTTGGGCCAGAATGTTGGCATCATGCCCGTAGACGCGATAGAGTTCCTGGTAAGCCGCCGCGCGCAAATTGGGGTCACGCGACTGGGCGTAACTCATCAACGCGTCACGGGTTAACGTCTTTGTCTCGCCGTCCACCTCGATCTTGAACTCAAAGCGGTTGGTTAACATCGAATAGAGCGTTATGATCGCATTCATGCCATTGGCGTCCTTGGTGTTGATCAATTGCTCTGATTTTTCATCCAAGGTATAGGGTTTGGTGCGGCGTAAATCTTGCAAGTAGTGGCGATAGTCGGGAAATTTCTCGGCCCCCGGCAACAGCGCCGCCGCTTCATCATCATCCAGCGCTTTCCACCAGAGATCAAAGAAGAGCGTCCGGTTCTGCACATCAGTCATGGTTTGCTGCATCCGGTTCCGGTAGGTCAACGCCGCCGAGGACTGCGTGTCGGATGAGAACCAGAGACTGCCATAGGCCGCCAGCCGGTAGATATGCTCTACCAACCCCTCATATTGATCCATCATTTCAATGAGCAGCGCCGGTTCCATCTCCGGGTTCAACTGCTCACGCTGGGCGACAAATGCTTGCACCCGCTGTTCCAGGGCGGCCAGCCTTTCACCAATGATCGCTTCACTCGGTTCCGGCAGGAGTTCCGCCAAGTCCCACCCCGATAGTTTGTACTCTTTCACCTTCACAGGGGATGCAATTCCCATAGCTCTTTCCTTTATGTACTAAACGGACGGAAGACAGGAGACAGGAGACAGGAGACACGAGACACGAGACACGAGACACGAGATCGTCTTGCCTTCTGTCTCCTGTCTTCCTATCAGTTCTCACGCGCCAAGCGACGCAACACGGTCTGCAAAATACCGCCGTTCTTGTAGTAGTTGACCTCAACCGGGGTGTCGATGCGGCTGACGGCCTGGAATTCGGTAACAGCACCGGACTGTGAAGTCGCCCGCACCGTGTACTCTTGGTTAGGGACCATGTTGTCGGTCAGGCCCAGGATGTCATAGGTTTCAAAGCCGCTCAAGCCGAGTGTACTAACATTTTGACCGTCCTTGAATTGGAGCGGCAGCACGCCCATACCGACCAGGTTGCTGCGGTGGATGCGTTCAAAGCTTTCGGCGATGACGGCGCGCACTCCTTGCAGTTGTGGCCCTTTGGCCGCCCAGTCGCGACTGGAACCGGTGCCATACTCTTTGCCGGCCAGGATAATCAACGGCGTGCCGTCATTGATATAGTTGACCGAGGCGTCGAAGATGGTCATCTTCTGCATGGTCGGGATATAGACCGTGTCACCGCCCTCTTCGCCGTCGAGCATCTGATTCTTGATGCGAATGTTGGCAAAGGTGCCGCGCATCATCACCTCGTGGTTGCCACGGCGGCTGCCATAGCTGTTCCACTCTGAGCGGGGTACGCCCCGTTCTTCCAGGTATTTGGCGGCCGGGCTGTTGCGAGCAATGTCGCCGGCGGGGCTGATATGGTCGGTCGTCGTGCTGTCGGGCATGACGGCCAGCGTGCGGGCGCCGACAATCGGGCGCACCGGGGGTACATCGAGCGTAATGTCAAAGAAGGGCGGGCGACGGATGTAGGTGCTGCTGGGGTCCCAGTTGAACAACTCGCCACCGGCCACCGGAATCTGATTAAATTGCTCATTGCCGTTAAAGACGTTGGCGTATTGCTCGCGATACATCTCCGGCTTCAAACTGCGCCGAATGGCGGCGGCGATCTCCTCCTGGCTCGGCCAGACATCGCGCAGGAAGACCGGTTCGCCATTGGGGTCATAGCCCAGCGGCTCGGTGTGCAGGTCAATGTTGACTGTGCCGGCAATCGCATAGGCGACCACCAGCGGCGGCGAGGCCAGGAAATTGGCACGCGCATCGGGGCTGACACGACCTTCAAAGTTGCGGTTACCGCTCAACACGGAAGCCGCCACCAGATTGCCATCCTTGATCGCCTGGCTGATATGCGCCGGCAGCGGGCCGCTGTTGCCGATACAGGTGGTGCAGCCATAGCCGACCGTGTGGAAGTTGAGCGCTTCCAGATAAGGGGTCAAGCCGCTGGCGTTCAAATAACGAGTCACCACTTGGCTGCCGGGGGCCAGACTGGTCTTCACCCACGGCTTGACATCCAACCCGCGTTCCACTGCTTTCTTTGCCAGCAGACCAGCGCCGATCATGACGCTGGGGTTGCTGGTGTTGGTGCAGGAGGTAATGGCGGCAATGACGACGCTGCCGTGCGTCAACGTATAGGTGCGGTCATTGTGTTGCACCGTCACTTGCTTGGTCAGCTCGTCGCTGGCCAGGCCAAAACCACGCGGGCCGACCGGAGCCGACAGCGCCGTATTCCAACTTTTCTTCATCTGATCCAGGTCGATGCGATCCTGGGGGCGCTTGGGGCCGGCCAGCGCCGGTTTCACCGTACTCATGTCAAGTTCGAGCGTGTCGCTGAATTCCGGTTCCGGCGTATTGGCATCATGGAAGAGACCCTGCTCTTTGCAGTAGCGGGCCACCAGTTCGACCAGTTCTTCGCTGCGCCCAGTGCCGATCAGGTAGCGCAACGTCTCCTCATCCACGGGGAAGAAGCCGGTGGTAGCGCCATATTCGGGGGCCATGTTGGCAATGGTGGCCCGGTCGGGCAGGCTCAACTTGGACATGCCGGGGCCGTAAAATTCGACAAACTTGCCAACGACGCCCTTCTTGCGCAACATCTCGGTGACACGCAGGACGAGATCCGTGGCGGTCGAACCTTCGGGCAATTCACCCGTTAACTTAAAGCCGACCACTTCAGGAAGCAACATGTAAATTGCCTGTCCCAACATTACCGCTTCGGCCTCAATGCCACCAACGCCCCAGCCCAAGACGCCCAGACCGTTGATCATGGTCGTATGGCTATCGGTGCCGACCAGCGAATCGGGGTAGGCAATCGGCAGGCCGTTGTAGGGCGTCGAATGGACAACCGGGGCCAGGTATTCGAGGTTGACCTGGTGGACAATGCCGGTGGCTGGCGGCACGACGCGGAAGTTGTCGAAGGCTTCCTGGCCCCATTTCAGAAATTCGTAGCGTTCGCGGTTGCGTTCAAATTCCCGCTCGGCATTATAAAAAAGTGCAAAGGCGCTGCCAAAGCGATCAACCTGGACGCTATGATCGACCACCAGATCGACCGGCACCAGCGGGTTGACCTTCTTCGGGTTGCCGCCCAGTTGCGCCATTGCGTTGCGCAGCGCCGCCAGATCGACGACACTAGGCACGCCCGTAAAGTCTTGCAGCACCACACGCGCCGGCTTAAAGGGAATTTCCACTTTACCGGCGGTCTCTGCGCCCCAGTTCGCAATCGTTTCGACCGCTTCTTTTGTGATCTCAAAGCCGTCTGCCTGACGCAGGGCGGCTTCGAGCAATACCCGAATCGAAAACGGCAGCCGGGCCATCTTCCCAACGCCCGCCTTTTCCAAAGCAGAGAGCCGGAAGATCACCGCTTCCCCGCTGCCGGTGTCAAATGTCCCCTTGGCTCCAAAAAAATCTTGTACAGCCATTCTGGTTCCTTCCTGTTCTATGAGTGAATAGGTAGACAAGTAAATAGGTAAACAGGTAACAGGTAGAACACGTAGATAGGCTAACTCTTTGCGTCCGCACCACTTATCTACCTATCTACTGATTTACATTCTTACCATTTGTATTTCCCTAATGATACCAGTTTCAGAGCAAGCCGTAAAAAATTTTATACGATTGCAGCAAATAGCCGCTCTGATCCTGTTTGCACCCCCTCTCTCCCCAGTGCTACAATTCCCCAAACCAACTAGCACGCCAACACGCAACACGCAACACGCAACACGCATCACACAACCAAGGATTCAGCCATGAAAATCACCGAGATCAAAACCTATCTCATGCACGCCAACGTCGCCTCCAGTTCGGGCTGGAAGGCGCGCAATTGGCTCTTTGTCAAAGTCTTTACCGACGCCGGCATCTATGGCGTTGGCGAGGCCAGCGGTTGGCCACGCGTGGTCGAGACCGCCATCAAAGATTTGAGTACAATCCTGATCGGCGACAATCCCTTTGAGATCGAAAAAATCTGGCAGAAGATGCTGCTGGCGATGATGGGCCACGGCATGACCGGCATTGTCGGCGGCGGGGCGATGACCGGCATTGAGATGGCGCTCTGGGACATCAAAGGCAAGGCGCTGGGCGTGCCGGTCTACGAACTGCTGGGCGGCAAAATTCGCGACCGCGTCCGCCTCTACACCCATGCCCACACCGCCGATCGCGCCCGTGAACTGGTCGACCGGGGCTACAACGCCCTCAAAACCGGCGGCGTCAGTGATCCGCGCAGTAAGGTGGCAACCATGCGCAAAGCGTTGGGCGATGAGATCGACCTGATGGTGGACATTCATGGCCCGCCCTGGCTCACCACCAAAGATGCGATCAACATGGGAAAGGCGTTGGAAGAATTTGGCCTGCTCTTCTATGAAGACCCGGTCGCGCCGGAGGACATTGAGGCGATTGCCCGGGTCGCCGCTGCCGTGAACATCCCGATTGCCGCTGGTGAGCGCCACGCCACCATCTGGGGCACGAAGGAGTTGATCGAGCGCGAGATTGTTGATGTGGTGCAGCCGGACACCGGTCGCGCTGGCGGGTTGTTGCAAATGAAGAAGATTGCGGCGATGGCCGAAGCGCACTACATCACCTTTGCCCCGCACGACGGTTCGCTGGGGCCGGTGGCGGAGATGGCGGCGGTGCATCTCTGTTCAACCCTGCCCAACTTCCTGATCCTCGAACATCTCGAAGACGATGTCCCCCAGCGCTACGAAGTGATGCAACCGCAGCCGACCATTGTCGATGGCTTTATGCTCGTGCCGGATGCCCCCGGTCTGGGCGTGGATATTGTTGAGGAAGCCATTGCCCACTATCCGTCCACCGGCAATGTTTCGCTGCCCAGCGTCGATGAACCGCTTTATGTGCGGGCGCGTAGTCAACGAGCCAAGTGGTTGAGTGCTACTGCGACGCCGACCGAGGATTTTGTCTGATCGAATCATTTATAGCTATAATCTGACATACAAAAGAGACCGCATGGCGCGGGAGAACAGGCAAGACCTCCGGGAGGGGGCCGGAACCGGTTACAAAGAGAGAACGACGATTGGCCCCCTCCCGGAGGTCTTGCCGGCTTGATCACGAGGTTGGTTTCTATGAATAAAGCTGACAGTGAGAATTTAATTCTCCAATTGTCCGATGGCAATGAGTTTATTTTAGCTGAAATTGACTGTTTTGATCGTGAAGTGCAACGAACACGCGAGAATCAGCCATTGATGGACTTACTTGCCCAACGGCGCAAACAGGCCAAGCGCATCTCCTTAGCCGAAGCAAAAAAACAGTTAGGCATTAGTTAATCAATACACAACGGGAGCGATTTACTTTGTCACCCACCCTACTGGACATCGTCGAAACGATCCGCCAGGATTTTCTCAAAACCAACGACCTGCGCGACGAAACGTTGCGCCAGAGTCGAGCGTTGGTGCGCTCTTGCGCCAACGCCATCCGCGCCATTCATCGCCATGAGTGGGCCGAAGCGGAGCCGCTTTTGCAGGAAGCACGCGCCGACGCTCAACGCATGGTCGCGCCACTGGCGAATCATCCAGCGCTCTACCATGCCGGCTACACCCAGGACGCGCTCAAAGAGTTGGTCGAAGCGCATGTGGTCTATGCCCTGGTGCGGGGCGCGCCCTTGCCGCTGCCGGCAGACCTCTATGTCACCAGCGCCACCTATCTACGCGGTCTGAGCGAGGCGGCCACCGAAATGCGCCGCTTTGTGCTGGATCTCATGCGCCAGGGACAGGTGCTGGAGGCCGAACCCTATCTTGCGCACATGGATGAGATCTACAGCCAACTGCTCACCATCGACTTTCCCGACGCCATCACCGATGGGCTGCGCCGGCATACCGACGTGTTGCGCGGCGTCTTGGAACGCACCCGTGGCGATCTGACCCTTGCCATCCGCCAGGATCAGATGCGCCAGGCGCTCCACTCCTTCGAAGCCCGTTTGGGGAATGCGCTAGGGGTGGAACTGCCCACGATCGACGACGGTCTCCCCCTGGTGAATAGTGAAGAGGCCGGCGAGTGAGTGACCGCCCGCTGGTGCGCGCCAGTGATATTGGGTTAGCGGCCTTTTGTCGTCGCGCCTGGTGGTTGGCGCGTGTTCAAGGCGTCCCCCATCAGCGACCGGCGGTGCTGGACAAAGGCGTCGCCGCCCATAAGGCGCATGGGCAAACTGTCCAGCGCGCCCAGTGGCAGATGCGTCTGGGGTGGGTCGTGTTAGCCGTGGGGATGATCGGCGGCGGGTTGATGTTATTATTGAACGCCCTTCAAGGATTATTTTAGTGGGCGTTACTCATCGTAGGGGCATGAACTATCATGCCCCTACGATGAGTAACGCCCTGAGAATCAGTTTGTGATTGATCATGGCGAAAGAATGGGTAACAGTTGCACGGGCGGCGGCGCGTAACCAGCCGCCTCAGCCGCCGACACCGAACACACTGGTTGACCATGCCATCCAGGCGTTAGCGCAGGCAATGCAAAAGCCGTTGGACGAACAGAGCGCACTGGTCGAAGAGCGCAATGTCTGGCAGCCCAACTCCTGGCTCATTCAGCGCTGTTGGGAGACGCTGGCCGATGCCGGCGCCGGCGAGGAGGCGATCAAAGTGGCGCGCCTGTTGGAAATTCGCCAGCCGTTAGCGCCGCTGCAGGCGCTTTATCGCACAGCACGCCAACGCGAACAAAACCCTGCTGTTATACCTCTGCTCCGCCAAGAATTGGAACGCTGGCAGCATCGCCTTTTCCAGCCCATCATTCTGCCGGTTGAGGCAGCCGCCAACGTCGATCAGTTGTTGTACGTTGCCGCAACGGCTGCGCTGTTGGACGAAGAAGGATTGGCGCTCGCCTGCCTAGAACGCATTGACCAGGCGCCCAAAGCGTGGTTGCGCCTGGTGACACACCCGGCGCAACGGGAACAACTTGCCGCCACCCTTGCCCACACCAGCCCCAACCCGCTCACCACCTCGCTCATCACCGGCGCCATTCGCCGCTTTGATGACGCCGGCGCCCAGTTCTTACAGGTGGTTGCCACTCAGTTGCATACGCTGGTTGAAGCGCACCAGGGGACGCCAGCCCAAGCCCGGCTGCTGGTGCAATGTATTGACACCGTGCGCCACGCCACTATTGTCAACCTGTACAGCCGGCGCATTGCCACCACGATTCTGGCGCAGGCCGGTCAGGTCGATGAGGTGGTGAACCA
This sequence comes from Caldilinea sp. CFX5, assembly GCA_021405325.1. The sequence goes on from QWII01000006.1 coordinate 223,913, forward strand.
GATAACGACGATTCAAAATGTCCTCGCCGCTCAGCGCGCTACCGGTTATAGCAGTGCTAAGGATGACGCCAACCTTCTGCGCCAGGTGAAGCGCACAACAGCGGATCGCGATGTCGATTTTATGGTCTATGCCTTGCGCAGCGCCATTGAAGCCATGCCCCTACGCAACTTATCCCGTGAACAGCGGATCGCGCTGGCCGATCAAGTCGCGAATTGGGGCGCCCGCAGCGATGGCTGGACCGCCGCCAGCGCCGCCGCCACCTTGATCGACCTGGGCGCGATCAAATATGCCATCGGCGTGGTTGACCAGATTTTGCCCAATGACCCGGCGCGCAGCGAAGGCATGTTGACGCTGGTGCGCGGCTTGCTCAAACTGAACGAACCCCAGTTGGCGGCGGAACAGGCGGAACGGGCCATCGCCTGGGCGCGCACGCAGCCCGGTCGCAACCCGGAACGCGCCCTGATTTGGGGCCTGGCCGAAATTTATCTCGACCACAAGGAGCCACAGAGTGCCCTGCGTTTGTTGGAACGCTGGCGCGAGCCGACCGGCTGGCAACACAAAATGCGCACCCTCTGGGGTGAACAACTGGATGACGACACGCTACGCAATAGCAGCCTCCGCTTCCAGGCGCTGCTTCAGGCCCATTATCAGCGCGAAAATAGTGCCGGCGGCCAGCAAACCGCTGAACGGGCGAAAGAGATCCGCTCACTCTTTACCCGTTTGCAGAAGTGGGCGCCCCGGCTGTTAGAGGGCGAAGCGCTGATCAATTTCTACGTCAACAGTCTCTTACAGCCCTTGCTGACGGCGCAACTCTACGCGCAAATTTGGGCGCTCCTACCCCAAGTGCGGGAGGCATTGGTGACAACCAGCGGCAACAAACATGCCGTGCGCGTCGCTGAAGTGACTCAACGCTTACTGCTGCCGTGGCAAATGGCAACAACGGCTGAGTCGCCAGAGAATGAAACCGAACAAACAGACAACCCTTCCGCAGCAGTGAGTGTGGCTGATCTACGCACCAACATCGAAAGCTTTCTCATCCGTTTATGGGAGAGCAATGTCGCGCGCGGCGCCTGGCAGACGGTTCATTCGTTGGAAGGCAGTTTGGCGCTGTTGTTGGTTATGGAAGGGCCGGAGGCACTTGTCACCATCGCCCAGCGTGCGGCGCCGATGCAACTGCCGGAGCGCCCAACACCAGTCGCTTAAAAAATTTGCAACTTTTCAGCGAAATTTGGCCCCACCCTTCAGCAAGCTCACGAACCAATCAATCACCTCCCTGTTTCTTCTATCCGTGTTTAGTCTTTGTACGACCACAAAAGACTAAACACGGATAGAAGAAACAGGGAATGCGTAACAGGTGCTTCTTTGTTGCCTTTTTTGTTTACTTACCACGCCTAACAAAATTGTCTAGCAACTGGTTGCGAAAAAATTGGCATAGTTCATACTTTGCGAGATAATAACAAAATCTCAGGAAACCTCACTCTTTCTGATGAAATGAGTAGGCAAGCGCAGTGAGTAAGCAGAGAATAGTGGGTGGTGGTATGAATTGGAAAAAGGTTATTCAACTGGCAATGGTTCACGTTGGCGTGTCGATCACCGTGGTGCCGGTGACAAGTACGCTCAACCGCATTATGATCGCCGATATGCATCTTTCGGCCTTGTTGGTTGGTTTGCTGATTTCCTTGCCCTATCTCTTGTCACCATTACAAGTCGTTGTTGGCGATTGGGCCGATAAGCACCCTTTGTGGGGACGTCATCGCTCGCCCTGGATGGTGATTGGCGGTTTGATGGCTTCTTTCGGTAGCTATATGACCGCCCACACTGTCTTTTGGATGCAAGATGATTTTGCTATCGGGTTGCTGGCTGCCTTTGTGCTCTTTGCGGTTTGGGGCATGGGGGTCAATATTGCCTCGGTCAGCTACTTGTCATTGGTGGGCGAAGCGGGCGACGAAAACTCCGGCTGGCGCAGCCGTGCGGTCAGCTTTATGTGGACGGCAATGATCCTGTCCACCATTATCACTGCCCTGGCGCTCTCGCGTATGCTGGAAACCTACAATGAATCAACGCTCTACACGGCGTTTGGCGCGGTCTGGATGATCGCCAGCTTTCTCGTGCTTTTTGGGTCCGCCGGCATTGAAGGTCCGGCTGATCCCAATCGCGTGCCTCACCATAGCGCCAACAACCCGTTGACGGCATTTCGCCTGCTGCTGAATAACCAATCAGCGCTGCGTTTCTTTTTCTATCTGTTGCTCGTCTTGATCAGTATTCATGCACAAGATGTCTTGCTGGAACCCTTTGGCGCTGAAGTGTTGCAAATGTCGGTAGCGCAGACGGCGCGCTTGACCTCGATTTGGGGCTTGGGGGTCTTTATCACCCTCACTGGCGGCTTGTGGCTGGTGCGCCGTTTGGGCAAGAAACGGAGTGCGAACATCGGCGCCTATGTAGCGGCCATTGGCTTTACGGCGATCATCCTGACCGGTGTGGTCGCCAATGTTGAGCTTTTTCGCACATCAGTCTTTGTGCTGGGGTTGGGCGGCGGGTTGATGACCGTCAGCAATTTAAGTTTCATGTTGGATATGACCGTGCCGGAGGCGGCAGGTCTTTATATCGGCGCTTGGGGCGTTGCCAATTTTGCCGGGCAGGCATTGGGGAATATTATTAGCGGGTTGTTACGCGATCTCTTTTACGGCCTGACCGGCAATGCGATGATCGGCTATGCGGCGGTCTTTGCGATGGAGGTAGTTGGCTTACTGATCGCCGTCTGGATTTTTCGTAAAATCTCTGTTGAAGAATTTCGTCGCGACGCCAGTGTGCGGATTCACGAAGTGCTGGCTCTGGCTGGGGATTGAGTAAGGTTGGTTGGTTCGTTGGTTGAGCTTGTCGAAACCAACGAACCAACCAACAAGTCAACCACCGGAACCAACCGTCGAAGGAAGTGCGTTGCACGGCTATCGAGGAAAATCCCCGATTTGTGAAAAGGCGACGAAGCGATAGTGCGGAGGTGGTGGATGAATAAGATCAAGGTCTTAATTAGCTATGATATGTTGCCTGGCAAAGAGCAAGAGTGCCAGGAGTATTTTGTCAATAAATTTGCCCCTGGCCTGGCCAAGATGGGTTTTCGGATTTCGGATGTTCTGTACACCATGTGGGGGGACGAGCCACAGATTCTTAGCGGCGGCGTTGTCGATGGGATTGAAACGGCGCAAAAGATCTTCCTCTCCAATCCATGGACAAAGTTGGTGGACGGCATCGAACCGCTCACTGAAAATTTCCGCGTGCGTTTTATTCAGATGGAAGATAATTAAGTACCGACTATGCAGGCCGCTCATCTCTTTCATAAACCTGTCGCCCTGGTGGTCTTTCTGGAAAATGTGGGGCATATTGCCGGCGTCAACCTGCCGCAGTGGGTGATGAATGTGATCGACTTTGTCACCGAGGAATATGCCAAACTGTTGCTGCGCGTCCTTGGCGCCTATCGCCGCTATGACAAAGTGATCATTCTGGAAGATGACAAAGCTAATGGCCAGATGTTGAGCGACACTTTACTCGCAACCAGCCGTACCCATCGCATTGATCTATTGCTGCTGGTGCATGGTCACACCGGTCAGTTGGTCGGCTACCGGGGTAAACAGTGGGTGGGGCCGGAAACCTTTGGCCCGCTCTGTGACGCCTGCCGTCAGGCGCCGGAAACGCTCGAGCTGCGCATGGTCTATGGTCTCAACTGCTATGGCTATTCGTTGACCAATACCTGGCGCACCATGGGGGCCAAAGTGGTCAACGGCGCCGTGGGGGTCAACTGGTTGCCGGAGCCGAGCCTGTCGGTCTTTCTCTTCAACTGGCTGCATGGCAAACCCTACAGCGAAGCCGTGCGCCGGGCCAATCACACCGCCAATCGCTTCTGGCAACGCATCTGGCGACCTACCCCTGAGGGCAAGCCTCACGACTTCATCCTAAGCAGCCGCCAGGTGATCGTCGGCGCTGGTGATATTACGATTGATTCGTAGGGTAGAACGTTTTACAATAACTGTATAGAAGGGTTTCAATCGGGGATGAGCAGACAATTTTCTCTCTGCTCATCCCCGATTGCGATCTTGATTTGGGTGCATAGTCATTTTGCGATATGATATGAGACACTATGCGTATTTTTCTTGATCAAATTGGCTGTCGCCTGAACTATGGCGAAATGGAGACGCTGGCTGGCCGGCTGCGAGCGGCGGGGCATCAGATCCTCCATGACGCGGACAAGGCGCAGGTCATTGTCTTTAATAGTTGCGCGGTTACCGCCGACGCCGTGCGCGGCAGCCGCAAACAGGTGCGCCATCTGCACAAAAGCAACCCGAACGCCCGCATTGCCGTCACCGGCTGTTGGGCCACCTTGCAACCGCAAGAGGCATTGGCGCTACCCGGTGTCGCCCTGGTGGCTAATAATGACCAGAAAGATTTATTGCATACGCTGCTGGAACCGTGGAGCGCCGATTTTGATGACCCCGACGATCTCCTGCGGATGCAGCCGACCGGCACCCCCTTTGCCTTGACGGAAGAGGAGCCAGCCCGTCGCAGCCGGACGCGTGCCTTTATCAAAGTGCAAGATGGCTGTAACAACAAATGCACCTTCTGCATTGTCACCCTTGCCCGTGGCGATAGCCGTAGCCGTCCCCTGGCCGCCATTGTGACGGAGATTCAACAACTTGTCACCGAGGGCTTGCAGGAAGTGGTGTTGACCGGTGTCCATTTGGGAAGCTACGGTCGTGATCTGGCCGGTAACGAACGCACTGATCTTAAAGCGTTGGTCGCCGCCATTTTGACCGAGACTGATATTCCCCGGCTGCGCCTGAGCAGCTTGGAACCGTGGGAACTGGCCGACGGCTTTTTCGATTTGTGGCAACAGTGGCCGGGGCGCTTATGTCCCCACTTGCATCTGCCCCTGCAAGCGGGAACCGACAAACAACTGCGGCAGATGGCCCGGCGCTGCACCACCGCCAGCTTCCGCCAATTGGTGCAGGGGGCGCGGCAAGCCATCCATGATCTCATCGTCACCACCGACCTGATCGTCGGCTTTCCCGGCGAATCCACTGTGGATTTTCAGGAGGGGCTGGCCTTTGTCGAGGAGATGCGCTTTGCCCAGGCCCATATTTTCCCCTACAGCGCACGTGAAGGCACCGCCGCCGCCAAGTTTGCCGGTGGCGTACCGACGCCGATCAAAAAAGAACGGGGCCAGCAGATGCGCGCGGTTGTCGAACAGACCGGCCAGCAAGAGCGTCAACGCTTTATCGGCACAACTCGTCCTGTCCTCTGGGAGGGCGAAGGCCAGCCGCTGACCGATCAGCCGGGGCGGCTGTGGAGCGGGTTGACGGATAATTATCTGCGCGTGATGGCGGTCGCACCGGAGGGCGTTGATTTACATAATCAGCTAGAACCCGCGCGATTATCTACCGTCGAAGGCGACGTTATTTTTGGGCAACTGAAATCATTCAATTTGACAACATAAATTTTTATTGCAGTGTCAGCCAACCTTGAGAAGCAACCATGAGCACCCTTTTACAAGCGTTAGAAAATTTACAACAAGAAGCAACAACCGCCCTGGCCCAGACGGCCACCCGCGAAGCGAGCGAAGCCTGGTTCCGCGACTACCTGGGTCGTCAGGGCAAGATGACCGCCATCCTGCGTGGTCTGGGGCAATTGTCCAAGGAAGAGCGGCCCGTCGTCGGGCAGGCGGCCAACCAGATCAAGAATGTGCTAGAGACGGCGCTGCAAGAGCGCCAGGCGTTCCTGGAACAGGAAGAGATCACCCGCACCCTGAGCGCCGAGGGCATTGATGTCACCTTGCCGGGGCGTACCCAACAGTTAGGCAAATTGCACCCCACCACTGTCGCCATGCGGGAGATTGTGGACATCCTGGTGCAGATGGGCTTTCAGGTCTACGATGCGCCGGAGGTGGAGACCGACGAATACAACTTCGGGCTGCTCAACTTCCTGCCCGGTCACCCGGCACGCGAGATGCAGGACACCTTCTTCACGACTAACCCCGATGTGATCTTGCGCACTCACACCAGCCCCGGCCAGATCCACGCCATGCGCCAATTTGCGCCGGAGCCGATTCGCGTCATCCTGCCCGGCAAGTGCTGGCGCAATGAAGATGTAACGGCCCGTTCGGAGATGATGTTCTATCAGGTGGAAGGGTTGGCCGTGGGGCGCAACATCACCTTTAGCGACCTCAAAGGGGTGTTGCTCAACTTTGCCAACCAGATGTATGGCGAGGGGCGGCGCATTCGCTTCCGCAAATCCTACTTCCCCTTCACCGAGCCGAGCGTGGAGGTGGATGTGGACTGCATCTTCTGTAATAGCAAGGGCTGTCGCATCTGTAAATATCAGGGCTGGCTGGAACTGTTGGGCGCGGGCATGGTGCATCCGGTGGTGCTGAAGAATGGCGGCTATGATCCGGCGGTCTTTAGCGGTTTCGCCTTTGGCATGGGCATCGAACGCCAGGCCATGCAAAAACGCAGCATTGATGACATTCGCTACTTCTATGACAACGACGCCCGTTTCCTAGAGCGGGTGAGCTAACGGCTGGCTTGTACGAACCCATCCATTGCTCTGCGCGAGTCCGTGACTCGCCCCAGCCGGTTGCGAGTCACGGACTCGCGCAGAGTAGCAACTTATTCTTTTATCAACTTTTAACGGTGAAAGATATATAGATCGCGATTCGCCAACGGTAACGTCACCCGCTGTTGCAAGCGATGACTTTCTGCCACGGCCAGACAAGCTTCGGTCAGGTGGTGTGTTACTTCGATGTGACCGAGCGTTGGTCGCCCTTCTTCCAATGCCCCGACCAAATCTTCTAGACAAAATTGAGTGGCGCTATGGGGGGCAATGGCCGGCACGGGCGTCTCCACCCAAGTGCGATGCCGTTGATCGTTGCTCTTGCGCAGCAAAACCCCATCCCCATTGCTGAGAACGCGCACACTGCCCTGCGTCCCCAAGATTTCAAATTCCCAACCGCCGGCCGGGACGCTGGTGGCCTCGACCCCATTGGCAAAGAGGACCTGAAAGATGCCGTTTGGGTCTTTATCCAGCCGGTTGTTCTCGATCTGCAAGTCGCGCGGGAAGAGTTCACCCCAGACACTGACAATTTTCGGGTCGCCCAGGAGAAAACTGAGCGTATCGAGCGAGTGGATATGACCATGCAGCAGGTTGGAGGCGGCATAGTGAACAGCCGCCCGCGGTTCGCCAATCGCGCCCTCTGCAATCAGATCCTTGGCCTGGTGATAGATCCGGTTAAAACGCCGCAGCACGCCGGTGTTAAACAAGTTCTTATGCGTGCGCACCGCCGCTAACACCGCATCCGCCTCACGCCCGGAACAGGCGATGGCCTTTTCACAATAGATCATGCGCACGCCGGCTTCGGCTGTCTTTACCGCCATGTCGGCATGTACGTCACCACGCGTGCAGATGGCGACCATGTCCGGTTCCTCCTGGCGGATCATGGTCAGGTAATCGTCATAGAGCGCGCTGACGCCCCAGCGTTCTTGAAAGGCGGTGCGCTTGGCCGGGTCGGTATCAGCGCCGGTCACCACCTGGAGCCGGGTGCTGTCGCGACAAGCAGCCGCAATCGAATAGGCCGGCGAGCCGGACGGCAACTCATCGTCAATGGTGCTGCCCATACGCCCCAAACCGACAATGGCGACGCGGTAGATGTTTTGTGTCATAATCACTCCTATTATTCATTACCCCACGGAAAAGACGGGATTGATAAACTGCGTTCGGCGGCCGGCAAGGCGATGCGGCGCCCCTGTTGGGCGTGCGAAAGGTGAATAGCAAAGCCGATCTCGGTGGCGCGGCGCGCTTGCTCGACATCGCAGGAAGTGGCGGTTCCTGTTTCCAGCGCGCCGACCAAATCCGCCACCATTGCCGGGCCGGCAGGCCAATCAAAGCCAACCGGTGGTAGATCCAGACGCTGGAGGCCGCGCTCCTCAAGCCAGAGATAGGCTTCCTCGGCATCATTCAGCACAAACAACCGCCCCTTTTCGCCGATGAGGGTGAAGGCGGGGCGGCGACCGCCGTCGGGCGCAATGGTGAGGATGGCGCCGTTGCTCAATCCGACCTGTCCGTACCCCGGCGGATCCATACGCCGGCGCGCCTCCGGCGGATCGGCTGATACATCAGTCACCAGACCGCTGACCCAAAGCGGCTCCGGGTCGCCGGCCAGCATGAGCGCGGTGTCGTACCAGTGGCAGCCGTGATTGATCAAGTTGGGGACGCCGTGGGCCTGGACGGAGGTAAGCGCACCCAGTGTCCCGGCTTCGACGATCTCGCAGAGATGATAATAGGGCGCCATCCACCGGCGATCCAGGGCAAAGAGCAAAGGGATCCGGCGGCTCCGGCAAGCGGCCACAATGCGGTCCATTTCCGCCAGACTGGTCGCCAACGGTTTATCACAAAGGATGCCGCGCACCCCCGCCGCCACCGCCTGCTCGATCTGGTCGGCGTGCATGGTCTGCCGTGTGGCGATACAAAGAATATCGGGCTGCACCGCCTGTAACAGGCAGGTGTAGTCATCATAGGCCGGCAGATCACCCCAACAGGCGACAAAATCGGCACGCGTTTGCTCGCCACGGTCAAAGACCGCCACGATCTCGGTATCCGGCACAATGGCAATGGCGGCGGCAAAGTTGTGACCGATCAGTTTTTTGTGGGTCATGCGATGACAGCCGGCGATGGCAACGCGATACGGGCTGGTCATGACAACCTCCTGGTGATGCGCAATAGGTTCATCGGGTTCCGTCCTTTGTCTGTTCCTGAGCAGCGTTATCATGCTTGCGCCTTGACGACCGCCGCGACAAAGCCGCCCGAGTATTCTACAGGTTTTATGCTTTTGTTACAAATGCTTTTTTGGGGAGCGCCCGTCTGAGGTCTTGTTGCGCCAGCCACCTTTCGTCAGCGGTGCGGCAAAGTAGCAAAGCATTGATTTGTTGCTGTCGATTGACTCAGGTATACTATAGTGGCCGCTGGTGCAGACGGCAATCGACATTAACCACAGAAGCGGCGCTTGGAGTGCGCCAGGAGGGTATCGCTATGCTTAACCATTTGATCCTCACCACCAACAATTTCATCCTGGAATGCACCTGCCTGTGATCGTTTGTGTAATGCAGGCTTAGATTGTAGCGCGCTTTGTAAAAATTGAACTTGATTCTGCGCCTGGCAAGGTGACACTGGTTCCTGATCAGTGTGCGTTGTCATGTTGTTCGCTTGCCTTCATCTCAGCACGCTATTTTCCTACCTCTACGTTCCTTTCTCCACAGTAATCGTCGCGGGTGCATTCCTGGTCCCGCAGCATTTTCCTTTTCTGCGCGCCTTCGGCCAGTGAGACGGTATCGAACGTCCCACCGGTGTTGCGCGCCAATACAAAGCCAGGATGTTACTGATGGTTCGCAAGCAAGGAGGTGACTCCTTTCATCCAACCAGCCAGCTCCTCATGCGCAATCGCAACGCGTTACAGGGGGATACTGTTGCTGATTATCAACTATCCGACTGACCGTTTTTTGCCTTTCCTCCAAGAAGTACGAGGAACGCAGTCGTTGACTACCTTTACCTACAACTATGCCGCCTATCGCTATGCCCGTAAGCTGTGTTTGACCACAAACCCGCTGCCGCCTACCTTGTACTACGGTGCGCTTTGTCCGCCGCCACAACCGCACTATGACACGATCATTGCCTACTTGCCCAAAGGACAGTTGCTCACCAATATGATCTTACGAATGGCGGCTACCCTGTTGTCACCGCATGGTCGTCTGCTGCTGGTGGGCCAAAATAATGCGGGTATTCGTTCAACCGTCACGCTGCTGGCGGAAGCGATTGGACCAACGCACAAGGTGGATATGGCGCGTCATTGCCTGCTCCTCCGGGCGACGATGCGCGCAACGACGCCACTCTTCGATGTGGAAGAGTGGGGTGCTACGTACCAGATTGAAGTCAACCGCACGCCACTCGCCATTGTCTGCTTTCCTGGTGTTTTCAGCTATGGTCGCCTGGATGAAGGCACGCAGTTATTGCTGAGTACTTTGACGACACCGATGGCCGGACGCGTGCTTGACTTTGGTTGTGGTTCCGGGGTGATTGGGGCAGCCATCAAGTTGCTTTCACCGGCAGCGGTGATCGACCTGGTGGACGTTGATGCGCTGGCGCTGATGGCAACCAGTTGTACCTTTGCCGCCAATGGCATGACCGCAGAGACGATCTACCCCTCTGATGTTTTTTCTGATGTATATGCTACCTATGATTGGATCGTTTCCAATCCGCCCTTTCATGAAGGGGTGCAGACCGATTATCAGGTGGTCACCACTTTCTTCAAACAAGCGGCGACCTATCTAACGTCGGGAGGGCGGTTGCGCCTTGTGGCCAATCGCTTCCTCAAATATCAACCGTTGATCGAAGCTCATGTCGGCAATTGTCGTATTCTTGCCGAAAACGCCAAATATCGTGTTTACGAAGCAACCCGTGAAAGCAACCGGAGGACATATGGACAAACTAACTGAACTGGATCGCGCCCTGGCCGATAAGTATGGCTCCTATGCCAGCTACCCAACGGCAACCGATCCAATCTTTGAAATGTACAACGATAGCCCGGCGGCGGAAGTGGATCGCTTGCTGGACGCTTTTGCGAACCCGGATCTGACCCTGCTCGACCTGGGCAGCGGCGCGGGGCAGACTCTCTGTCGTCTCGCGCCCAAAGTGAAGGCGATCTGGGGCTTTAACCAGGAAACTGATTTACATGAGGCGGCCCAACTGCGTGTGGCAGGTCTTGGGATCAAGAACGCCACCGTGGTGCTGGGCAATGTTGCTGAAGCCAGCGATGTAGCCCAACTACCCGATGACACCTTTGATCTGGTTCTCAGCCGCCGGGGGCCGGACGTAAATAGTGAGGTGCGCAAGAAGTTGAAACCGGATGCTTATATTATCCAGGAACTCTACCAGGAACCGCTGGCGCTTCATGAACTTTTTGGACGCAAGCCGTTTCTACCTACGGTCGGTGATAACCCACACTGGTTGGTGGATCAATATCTATGGTTAGGCTTTGCGCTGATCAGTGTGAAAGAATATTTCTTTGATGGCTATTTCCGCAATGTTGACCACCTGATCAACCATCTGCACAAAGAGTTTCAGTTTATCGACTGGCGGATGCCGCCCCTACCCTTTGACGAAGTGAAAGACCGGGCTGCATTAGACCTCTACGCTCGTTACAACACGACTGCCAAAGGCATTCGGCTGCGCTGTCATCGTAAAGTCTATCTCTTCCGGCGCACCGAATTTAGCTATTTCCCGGCTGCGCCTGAATTGAAGCCGCGCTACGTGTAGTACCAAGTACACAATAAACTGAGGAGCAGGCACGCCTCGTGCCGGGCCGACACAAGACATGCCTACTCCTCAAGGGTGGAAAGCGTTACCAAGGCGGGACGCAATGATGCAGGCAATCAACCCCGCCACCTGCTCGACATTGGCTATGGAGCAGGGAAGACGATCAGTCAATTTGCACCGCAAGTTTAAGAAACATGACGCAAGCTCTACCGAATAAACAAAATGGGACACAGTCCCATTGCGTCAATGCGATCAAATTCATGATGATCAGCAGTGACAAGGGTCGCATTCAATTGTAACGCCAGTGCTAAGGCAAAACAGTCAGCCAGGGACAATTTACCAGGATTTACTTTCAGCTTACCTACATGCTGCCAGAAAACAAGACTCATTATTTCTTGTGTTTGAACGCCAACTGTTTGTAAATCACTGATTGCCTGATTCGCGATCTGGTCATCATATCGGCGCAACATATCATAGTAGACTTCACATAGGTTGATAGCATGTGCAACACAAAGATTGCGCGAATCAATCAGTAAGTTATCAATCACTGTTGCACCAGGTTCACGTCCAAGAAAAGCAAGTAGTGCGCAAGCATCGAGGACATATACAGTTGGCGTTACTCCTGTTGTCATTGTAACCAGCGTCTCTCTTCTGTTAGCTTTTCTTCCGCCTTAGAAGCTGCAAAGGTTTCAGAAGGCCAAGATTCGCCGGGTGATGGGGTAACAACAGCATATTTGCCGCGCTGAATTGCATTTAATGCCGCGCGGCGACGGGTTTGTGCTACATTGAAATCAACTTGACTATGAAGATGATGTCCATTCACTTTAGGTTGGGCTTCTGTTGCTGACAGACTGGACTCAGTTTTTGAACTGGTTAAAGACAATACGATAATTTCAATTATCTCTCCTGGTTGGAAAGTTTGTAGATCTAGTTTTAGCTCACCATTTTGTGGTACAGCCGTCTCAACGCGATAAGCGTACATTTTTAGCCTCCTCTTATTATTTACTTTGTAACTATGTTATCAGAGTGACCTTGTTGTGCAAAATATCAATTCAAGGCGACTGAAGTCGGCGCGTATTTACGGTCTATCATCGCAACCCTTCTGCTTTGCGATGATAGACCGTAAATTTGTGTATTACCAGAACAACATCAAGCCGTAACCGTTGCTTGCCGTTCCACCACTGTTTTCAATTTCTGCAAATGGTTGCTATCCTCTTTCTTCATGAAATTGACGACGATGGGCAGCAGCAACTTTTTCAAACCATTGGCCGTTGCTTCGGCTTGCAGGTTGATGCGCGTGCCGTTCTTCTCCGGCGTCAGGGTGTAGTGATAGGTGGCTGTAATGCCGCTCTGTGACGAGGTGGCGGAATAGCGGCGGGGTGGCTCAAAGGTGGTGACAGCGATTTCGGCGCTGGCTTCGCGACCGTTGATCTTGCGCGTTTCCAGAAAACGCGTCCCCAGGCCAACCGGCCCAGGCGTAAGCTTTTCGGCGCGCACAACGCTACTCAACACTTCAGGGAAATGATTGACATCATGCATCACGGCAAAGACCACTTCCGGTGAAGCCGCAATCCATTCAGTGGCAGTAAAACCGGCCATAGACTAGACTCCTTTCTTGGCAACGGGCAACAAAATTTCGGTATGATTGAGCGCATAGTCCGGGTTGACACGGGTGGTGCGATAGATTTCCACCGCCGGCAACCCGACCAGCGTATAATCGGAACGGCGCTGCATATAGGCAAAAATGGCGGCATAAGCCGCATACATCGCTGCGCCGTAGGGGCCAACATAGGTGAGTGCGGCATAGTCGCCGGTCGGCAAGCGCTGGCAACCGATGACACCGGTGGGGGCAAAGGGTTCGTAGACTTGCAGACAAGCGTCGAAACGCACTTTATCGGCAGGGGTAATATTGGGATCATCATGGCCGATGCCCAGGAGCAAATTGTCGCCGTCATAGCGTCCGGTTGTGATCGCCCAGGCGATGAGTGCATCAAAGGCGGTGGCATCCGCTTCGGTATAAGCGCCCAGGTGGCGAATAAAAGCAACCGTGATCGGCTCCAACCGCTGGATGCGCACCTTGGATAGCGACGAGGTTGTGACCGCACTGTTGAGCGCCGGCAAGGGCGTGATTGTTTCCCGTAGGGCTTGGTTAGCATGATGGGCGCGTCGATAGGCTTTGGGCGGTACGCCAAATTGTTTGCGAAAGGCGCGGGTGAAGCTTTCATGCGAATGGTAGCCCAAGCCAAAGGCGACATCGATCACCGGTGCATTGTGCAATTTAAGGCGAAAAGCGGCCTGTTCCAGCCGTAAGCGTTGTACATATTGCTTCACAGTCTCTCCCACCGTCGCTCGAAAGAGCCGGTGAAAATGATAGGGCGACAGATTCGCCAATGCCGCCAGCGCCCTCAGCGCCAGATCTTCTTCTAAATGGGCCTGGATATGCACCAGGATGGGTAAGAGTCGTTCCGTGTTGCTGTTCATGGCTGGTAGTATAGCGCAGCTTTGGCGAAAGTTCTTGACGATTCTTGCTATTTTGCGCGTTTGCTCCACCTGCTCGTAGCCGGTCCGTGACCGGCGTTGGGGCGCCGGTCACGGACCGGCTACGAGCAGCTAACTTTCGTTACCAGTTCGATTGCCTGTGCGGTAGATCACAGATAAGTGTCTTCTACTTGACAGCCAAGGTCGCCCCGCCGGGGTATACTATGAGCAACAACAAATCGTTTACCGGCCAACGCAACAAAACGGGGATCAAAATGACAAACGTTTATTTGACGCCAAACAACGTTTAACGTTTGATCAACGCTTTCTTAACGCTTGCCTGGTATAGTGAAATTAACAGAGGACACCCAACGGGAACAGCACTTTAGCGCAAGGGAATAGAAGACCCCGACGCTCGACCCACGCACCTGAAGCTGAATCCCGAAGCTTTGTCCGTCAAAACAGCGAGAACCTGGCCCAAGTGACTGGTTCTGGCACACAGATAATGAAAACCGCGGGGACACGGCCCAAGCGACCTGTCCTGGCAACGAGAAACAAAAACAGCGGGGGTATGGCCTACGTGACCTACCCTGGCAACAGCACCACACACGGAGGGCCGGTCTTGCCGACAGGCCCTTTTGTGATCTTGGTGAGCGTCCAAAAACAACTTCCCAAACCGCTCTGCGCGAGTCCGTGACTCGCCCCAGCCAGTTGCGAGTAACGGACTCGCGCAGGGCGAAAGTTATTTTTCAGTGGTTACTGGGGTTATCTCCGCATCGGGGCCACCAACCTCCAACAGCCCTGTCAGCCTAAAGCAAATTTTGTTATGAATTGGGGGATTGACAAATTGGATAATATTTAATATACTAACCATAGTTATTACAAACTGCCATTTTTAATTACTTATGAGTCTCAAACATGTTTTGCTCGCCTTGTTGGCGGAAGAGCCAAGTCATGGCTACGAATTGAAAAAACGGTACGACGACGCTTTGGGCGCGCTCTGGCCGGTGCAGCAAGCGCAGATCTACAACAACCTGCGTTTGTTGGAAAAGGGCGGCGAAATCGTCCTGGAGACGCGCGTCGAGCAGGAGAATCTGCCCGACCAGAAGTTGTATAGCGTGACTCCCACCGGCGCCACCGAACTGGCCGAATGGCTCGATGCGCCCGTGCCAAGCAGCCGCCAGTTGAAAGATGACCTGTACCTCAAGGTTTCAACGCTGGCCAATGTCTTACGACGCACCGACCAACTGGGCGATCTGCTCTGGCGCCAGCGGACGGTCTACTTGCAACATTTACGCGAGTTGGAACATGCCTTAAGTGAGGCCGAACGACGGGGCGATGCCGTCACCGCCAGTCTGCTCGATGGCGCCATCTTACACGCCGAAGCCGACCTGACCTGGCTCGACCGGATTGAGGAGCGTTTACTCAAAACCGGAGGCCAGCCATGAACGGAGTACGACGAATCGGTCGGTTGGCGCCGGCTTACCTGCGCACCGTCGCCCGCCGCGAATGGCAGTTGGCGTTGTTAGCCGTGATTGGGCTGGCGCCGGGCGTGGCGGCATTGGTGGCCTGGCTCAACCTGGCGGTCGCCTTGTCGGCAACCACAGAGCGCACACCGCTGGCCGGTTGGCTGCTGCCGGGGTGGCTCTTTCAATGGTTGGGCGCCGCCGGCGTCTTAACCGGCGCCGGCCTGGTCACGCTCTTGATCGGCTGTTTGGGGTTGACCAACGCCTATCTTGCCAGTATCGAACGGCGCACACCGGAATTGACCCTCTTGCGAAACTTGGGGTTGCGACGGCGAGAGTTGTGGTTGTTTTTGGCTGGCGAGGCGTTGGCGGCTGGTTTACTGGGCAGTGGCGTAGGTATTGTGTTGGGGCTGCTGCTCAGTTGGCTGAGTTGGCCCTCTGCCGCCGCTTATTTTGCCCTGGCGCCGACCTACACCCTTGCCCCGCAAGCACTGATCACCGCCTTGGGGGCCGGGTTGGGGGCGACGCTACTCTTTATGCACACGGCTGTAAGACTGGGACGATTTAATGCCGGCCATCAGCACCGCCCCACGCCGCCAACGGGAGCGGCAGGGCAGCGACGGGATGAACTGAGTTCATTATTAGGCGCGCTCTACGCCGGTCTGTTGACCTGGCTGGTTGGCTTTGCCATTTTGCCTGCATCAGCGGCGTTGGTGTTAGGGGGGCTGGCGGAACTCTTTGCCCTCTTGTTAACCGGCGGCGGCTGGCTGCTCACCCGTCTCTACCAACGACTACCACGTTCCGTAGCGCAACCACTCTGGTCGTTGGCGATTCAAGGGTTAGCACGGCATCCCAACCAGACCGCCGGCATGACCCTCGCTCTGACCACTGGCGCTTATGCCGTGGGGATGGCGGGACTGAGTTGGTTAGCTTCCGCCGGGCAGGTACGCTTTCCCTTTTGGGTGGCGCTGCTAGTGTTGATCGCCGGCGCAACGCTGGTCTTCACCGTGGCGGCATTGGCAACTTGGGAGCGCCGCAAAACTTTTGCCATGTTACAAGCGCTCGGCGCCCATCGCTTGCACTGCTGGCAGTTGATCCTGGTGGAATATGGGATTGTGGCGCTCGGCGGTGGGGCAATGGGGGCGCTCATGGCCTTTGCCACCTGGTTGATCGCCGGTCAACCAGGCAATGGGTGGGCGGCGATTGGCTGGCTCCTGGTTGATCTGCTGGGAGCGTTGGGATCGGCCTGGGTCGGCGCGGCGCCGGTGTTGTGGATGGTGGCGCGGCAGCCGGTGGGCGCGGCGGTGCGGGGATGACAAGGTGACAAGGTGACAAGGTAATATAGCGAGTGGATGGGGAGGATCAGATGGTACGCTATTTATATACAATGACAGCAGTGGGGTTGGCGATCTTTTACGGGGCGGTGGTGGTGACAGGGAATGCGTTGTTGCGGCTGCTGGGCGGAGTGGAGATTGAGTGGGCGACGCGGCAGGCATTGGCGACGGGGTTGGGGGTGATTGTAGTGGCGGGGCCGCTCTGGTGGTTGCATTGGCGGGGGTTGCGCTGGCAATTGACGCAGATGTTGACGCCGGCGGCGCAGCAACAGTACCGCACCTATCTTGGCATTGTGGCGGGGTTGGCGATCTTTGCCGTCTTTCTTAGCGCCGGCGCCAGTGTGACAGTCTTTATGCGATTGGCCTTGGATCTGTTGCCGGATGCCGATGCCGGTTGGGCGCAAGGGTTGCCCTGGATGGTGGCGATGGTGGCGGCGACGGTGGTGTGGTGGCTGCACTGGCAACCCTTTGTCAGTCAAGGTGCCGTTGGCCTGAATGCTAGACAACAGCACAGGCATACAGTCGCTATGCGTGGCGCCAACGGCTGAGATAAGGGGCAATTTGCGATGAACGAACTGTCTGCCCAACCCTATGGCGATAACAGCGGTATGCGTCAGTTCTATCTGATGCGGCCAACCACCGTGACGATTACGCACTTCTTGCAGGAGCAAGCGACGCAACCGTTCGCCTATCCTGCCGTGGGCGCGACCCAAACGACGCCGCCGGTCGGCTATGTGGTTGACCACAATCGTGTGCAACTGGGCAGTGGCGTGACCTGTTATCAACAAGCGTGCGCCGCGCTACAACGCTGGGAGATGTTCAACCTGGGCTGGTTGCACCTCTGTTGGCCGACAACCCCGGTGGCGACTGGCGCGACGGTGGGTGTGTTGGCCCATGTCTTCGTCTTTCACATTCTCAACGCCTGTCGGATTGTCTATACCATCAACGAAGCGACCACCGACTACACCCGCTTTGGCTTTGCCTATGGCACCCTGCCGGGCCACATCGAACAGGGGGAAGAGCGTTTTCTGATCGAGTGGCGTCATGCTGATGATAGCGTCTGGTATGACATTCTGGCTTTCTCACAGCCACGCCATTGGTTGGTTCGGCTTGGGTATCCGGTCGCGCGTCACTTTCAAAAGCGCTTTAGCCGCGACTCCAAAGCGGCGATGGGGAGGGCGGTCAATGAACAGTAAAGTAACCGGGGGCCAGTGGTCTCTGTACAGCGCTGGTGGCGGTCTTTTGATTTGGCTACTCTACCTGTTGCTGGATCGGGCGTATGACTGGAACTATGTCACCACGGTAGAACGGCTGTTACTGCTGGCCGTCTTGGTCTTTACGCCACTGGCGCTGACCTTGATCCAGCGCTGGCATGAGGATGATAAGGTCAGTATCCCCTTCTGGTGGGCGTGTCGTTTGCAGCCGGTCGCGGCAACTTTGGTGGCATTGGCGTTTTTGCAACCAACTGGCGTTTGGGCTGGGCTTTTGAGTGTACTGTGGCTCTTTTGCACAGCGCTCATTGCATTGGTCGGTTTGACCGGGTGGCAAACAACAGCCGGACGACTGCCGGTTTATGAACTGGTGCTGCGCGGCGGGATGCTCTACCTGCCGGTTGGCGCGGGTTGGCTACTGTTGAGCCGCTTTGGGGCAAGACCGCTGGCCTTTCCCGCGGTCATTGTGTTGCTGACCGGCGTCCATTTTCACTATACCGGCTTTGCTGTTCCGGTGATCACCGCCATGACCGGGCGTTTTCTGGCGAAAAACAAACTCACCGTGCGCGCTTATCCGTGGCTGGCCGGGGCGATTGTCGTTGCCATGCCGTTGATTGCTGCCGGGATTACCGTTTCGCCGTGGCTTGAGGTGGTCGGTGTCGTGTTGCTCTTTACGGCTATTGTCGGTCTGGCCGGCGTCATCGGCTTTGTGGTGTTGCCGCAAGTAGCCGCGCCGCTTCCCCGCTTCTTTTTGGCCGTGGCGGCGGTGGCAATGGTGGTGGCCATTACACCGGCGTTGCTTTATGGCATTGGCGAATTTACCGATCAGAGCTTGATTACGATCCCACGGATGGTACAGCTTCACGGCTTGACTAACGCCTTTGGCTTTGTCGCTTGTGGCTTACTCGGCTGGTTGCTGGTGGAGCGTACAGCCGCCAAGCAAGTCGTTCAACCGTTTATTCAAGTGGAGGCATGATGGACAAGCAAGTTGCCTTAGCGCAAATCACCAATGGGGCGAAACAGCATTCGTCGAGTGGTGGCGCCGTACAGGCGTTACAAGGCGTGAGCCTGACCATCTACCCTGGCGAATTGGTGGCGCTGGTGGGGCCGACGGGGAGCGGGAAAACCTCGTTGCTGATGCTGCTGGCGGGCTTAGAAGAGCCGGATGCCGGTACGGTAACGCTCCTGGGCCAATCCTTGCATGACCTCAGCAATGACGGGGTCACAGACTTGCGGAGTCAGGCGGTGGGCTTTATCTATCAGAACTACAATCTCTTTCCCGGCTTCACTGTGCGGGAAAATATCGGGTTGCCGCTGCGGCTGATGTTGCGGCCACCCTTTGACGCTGACCAGCGGGCCGATGAACTGCTGGCCGCTTTCAATGTAACGGCGTTGGCCCAACGTTATCCCAACGAACTCTCCGGTGGACAGCAGCAGTTGGTAGCCGTGGCGCGCGCGTTGGCGGCCAAACCGCCGCTGATCCTGGCCGATGAACCGACCGCCAATCTTGACAGCAATGCTGCTCGCCAAATCGTCGCTCGTCTACGCGCCCTGGCCGATAGCGGGGAGCATGGCGTGCTGCTGGCAACCCATGATCTGCGCACCGCCAGTCAAGCCGACCGGGTGTTGACCTTGCGTGATGGACAGATTATCAAAGAAACCGTCTTGCAGCCAGGGCGGTCAAGTCGTGAGGTATTAGCCGAGTTGGCATAACACACACGAGTAACCAATGACGGAACTTCATTTACTTTGGCACAAAATCATCTACGGCCTTGCCTTTTGCCTCTTTGGTGGCAGTAGCGTCTGGCTGGCGTGGCAAATCGCGAGTGGACGTCTGCTCAACCGCCACCAACGAAGTTTTGTGATCGGTGCGCTGACCGGCCTGACGGCGGCAACGATGTATGTCTGTATTTGGCTGGCGGTCAGCACCTTTCGCTTGTTGACTGAGAGTGGGGGGTACACGGATCTGCGCGAAATGGTGCAAGTGCTGGTCGCCTTTTCCCTAAATGCCATTTGGTTTGGCCTGTTGCCAGCCATGTTGTTCGGCGGGGTGACAGGGGTGATCATTCGGTCAATCCTGGTGCGGCATAAAGCGGCGGCATCTGATTACCGGGCTGCCGCAATTGGCTTTGTTGTCTGCCTGGGCTTAGGGTTGCTTTGGCATCTCGCGCTGGCTTTGCTCTCCATCTATCTTTCTGATACAGGCAATCCCTTTGCCTATACGCCTTTGTTCTATCTGTTATTCATTGGCCTACCGGTGCTAATTTATCTGGTCGTTGGCGCACGCATGAGCGTTGTCGCCAATCAAGCCATTTGTAAAGACAGGGCTGTGGCCGCTTTATGATTTGATCGTCACCACCCGCCCCTCTTCCATCGCCCGGTCAGCGCAGAAGCCAATGAGATGACCGTTGACCGAGTCGGCCAGCGTTGTCGTCGCGATCGACGGCTGTTCACCGCGCACCAACCGCACAAAATCGGCCATGAGCCGCAGATCGCCGCCGCCGTGGCCGCCAAAGGAGCCGGTCATGTCGCCGCCAATGCTGAGATCGACCACTTCCTCGGCGTACTCATGACTGGGTCGGGTGTCAAAACGGCGGATGACAAAGCGACTCTCCTCTAAATTGCCTTGAATTTCGCCGGTCGTACCAACCAGATGGAGCGACCGTGACGGTTTGGCTGCGCCGCCCACCATATTGAGCGTTGCCGTAGCGCCATCGGCAAATTCAATGGCGACCGACTGATGATCCACCACATCGTTGTCACATTTCCAGACACAGCGCCCGTAGGGATTGTCGCTTTGGAGCCATTCCGCCTTTTCGGCCAGGGTTAACTCGGTGTAATGTTTGGTCGGCAAGTTGGCCGGCTTGACCTCCTGCTGGAGCGCATCCCACACATAAAAGGCCCAGCGGTCGGGGTGGTCGAGATAATGTTTGCGCGCCGAGTAGAGACAATCAATCTCAATCGGGCAATCGACCAGACAGCGCGTCCCGGCGCCGGCGGGCGCACGTTCGGGGCGGAATTGATAGTTGCTACCAAAGCTGGCAACCCGCACCGGCGCCACGCCGCTCTTCATCCAGGTGATCAAATCCAGATCATGGCAACATTTCGCCATCAACATGGGTGAGAAGCACTTGCGTTTGCTGTTCCACTTGCCCCGCACAAAACCGACCGCCATGTGGTGATAGGAGACATGTTCGACGGCCTGGATGTTGATCAAATCGCCGATCACGCCGTCGATCACCTGCTGGCGGATGGCGCGATAGAAGGGGGCGAAGCGCAAGACATGACAGATGGCAACTTTGCGGTTATACCGTTCGGCGGCTTCCGCCAAAGCCCACATCTCGGTTTCGTTGGTGGCAAAGGGTTTTTCCAGCAACAGATCATAGCCGGCGGCCAAGAGCGGCAGCGAGGTCGCCACATGCTGGTGGTCCATCGTGCCGTTGATGGCAAAATCGGCCAGCTTGGGGTGTGCGGCCAATTCCTCCGCTGCGGTGAAACAGTGTGTTGACGGCAGATCGTATAAATCCGCCACCAATTGGCGCCGCGGGGCGATGGGGTCAGCGACGGCGACAATGCGCAATTCGTCGGGGTATTCCTGGGCATAAGAAGCGTAGGTCAAGGCGCGATGACCGGCGCCGATAATCACAGCCGTCAACATACTGGTTATGTTCCTATTCGTTGGTGGACGACCATCGGTAGGCCATCCTTGGGGCGGGTATTAAAGCGGAAGATCGGGGCAAAGGTATAATCGGGGGCCACGGTCAGGCGGTGGCGTTGTAAAATCGTCGCCAGGTTGACCTTGAGTTGCAACAGCGCAAAGGCGTTGCCCAGACAGACGCGCGGGCCGGTGACAAAGGGGAGGTAGGCCTGTTTGTGGATCGCTTCCCGGCGTTCAGCGTTAAAGCGCCCCGGGTCGAACTGCTCTGGGTTGGCAAAATAAGTCGGGTGGCGGTGGAGTGTCCACGGCGCCACCAGCACGGTCTGATTTTTGGGGATCGCATAGTCGCCCAATTGAATGGTATCAATCGTCTGGCGCGCGACCACGGTAGTCACGGGCAGCAGCCGCATCGACTCTTTGATCACCATCTCCAGATAAGGCAAATTCGCCAGGTCGTCGAGTGTTACCTGGCGCCCGGCGAGAACTTGATCGAGTTCGGCAACAAGGCGGGTTTCGACGGCCGGATGTTGGGCGATCAGGTACAACGTGAAGGCCAGCGTGTTGCCGGTCACTTCGTAGCCGGCGGCAAAAAGATTATTGATCTCGTTGCGCACTTGATGATCAGTGAGGATGCCGCTCTGGTCGGCTTGTTGCGCCAGCAGCAGCATCGACAGTACATCGCCCTTGTCCTCTCCCGTGGCGCGCCGCTCTTCGATGATGGGTTGGAGCATGGCATCGGCCACGCCAATCAGCCGTTTCATCTCCCGATTGCGCGGGGTCGGCAACCAGCCGGGGATGGGAATCGGGGAGGCGATGTGTTGGTTGAACAACTCGATAAAGCGGATGATCGCCTGGCCGGCTTCGTGGCCGCGCAGATCGACGTTAAAGAGCGCCTTGGTGGTGATGCCCAGCGTCAAGTCCATCATTTGTTGGGGGATGTCGATGGTTTGGCCCGGTTGCCAGATTGCCAGCAGTTGCGCCGTATGATCGGCCATGATGGCAGCGTAGGCGTTGACGCGCTGGGTGTGAAAGGCCGGTTGTTGCGCCGCCCGCAAGACCCGCCACGTTTCCCCGTCGCTGGTAAAGAGATTTTCGCCAAAGAGCGCCCGCGCCGCCTGTTTGACGCCAAAGGGTTTTCGGCATTTGTGCGCCTGGGTCACCAACACCTCGCGCACGGCATCGGGCTGGTTGATAAAATAGGCCGAGGCCAACCCCAGATTGATCCGCAACAGATCGCCCTGACGGGCCAGATGTTCCAGGTAAGCGATCAGGTTGGTGCGCATGTCGCGCAGATGAGCAAAGGGCGAGTTGCCGGTTTGCGCCCTGGCAAGGGGCATTGGGTGGGCCATCATGCTTGCTTCCTATCAAAGGTACAATATTTCCCGCCGCTATTGTACCCGATCCGAAGCACTTTTACATCTTTGCCTGCTGCCCTACATCACGCTACGCTGATCAGCCGCCCCGCTTGGATGACTAGAACCTGATCGGCTCGTTGCAGGACAAGGGGACGGTGCGAGATGGCGAGACAGGTGGGCCGCGGGCTTTGGGCCAGCAGGTGTTGCCAGAGGCGCGTTTCAGTTTCCACGTCAAGCGCGCTGGAGAGATCGTCAAAGAGCAGCAATTCGGCGTCGCGCACCAACATACGGGCGGCGGCGACCCGCTGCACCTGCCCGCCGGAGAGCTTGACTCCGCGCGGCCCAACCTGGGTTTCTAGCCCGGCGGCCAGCTGAACCAGATCCGGCGTCAGCACAACGGTGTCGATGGCCTGCGTCAGGGTCGTTGCCGTCGCCGGCCAGCCCAACAAAATGTTTTCCCGCAAGGTGTCGCTAAAGAGACGGGGTGTTTGGGCCGTGTAGGCGGCCCGCGGTGGGACAAAAAAGGCGGCAGGGTTCGTCACGCGTTTCCCATTCCAGTAGATAGCGCCACTGTCCCTGGGCAATAACCCCAACAGCACTTTGAGCAAAGTCGTTTTCCCTGCGCCCACTTCCCCGGTGATGACGGTGAGCGACCCGTGGGGCAGGGTAAACGAAATGTCATAGATGCCCCGGTTGCTCCCCGGATAACAGTAACTCAGGTTGCGCACTTCTATGCTTTCTAACCGATCCGCCGCCGTTTTGACTGGATATTCAACGATGGGCTGTGAACCAATTTGATAGACCGGGCCATGTTCTACCAATGTTGTCGGTGACGCGTCTTGTAACATGCCGGCCAGCCGGGCGAAAGCGACGCTCGCCTGGCGAAATTCGGTCAAGGTCATGCCGATGATATAAACGGCCTCGCTATTCGCGCCCAGGTAAAAGGCAAAGAGAACAAAATCGCCGATGGTAAAGCTACCAGCTTGGATCGAACGGGCCGCCGCCAATAGGATCAACCCCGACCCCACGCTGGTGATATTGCGAAAGACCGCTTCAAGCAAGGTGTTGATCAGTCGGTTGCGCACCATCGCCACCCGTCGTGCTTCATTCAGGGTTTGAAAGCGGGCCAGCACATGCGCTTCCGCCGTCGCCACCTGCACTGCTTGAATCGCACCAAAGGTTTCGCCGATAAAGTTGGTGATCTGGTCAGTCGTGATGCGGCTGGCCTGAAACATCTGCTCCATCCGTTTGCGCAGCCAGTTGGTGATGACCACCACACTGAGCAACGGCCCAACAACCAGTGCCGTCACCCACGGGTCAATGCGCACCATGACCACGATGGCGATGAGCGCAAAGAGCAGGTTGGCAACCAGGAAGGTCGTCATATAGAGCATGTTGACGGTGACAATCACATCATCACGCAGACGGCTAACTGCTTCGCTGGGGGAAATGGTCAGGGCTTGCGCCGCCGGTCGGGAAAAGAGGTGGGTGAGCAGATTCTTGCGCAAGAGCGCCCCCAGCGGATGGCGAAAGAGCCGGTTGCCCACCGTATCCACGACAGCCGCCACTGCCCGCGCCACCCCAATCCCGACCAACAACCAGAGCAACCCATGAATGCCCCAAGTCATGCTCCCCCAGACCATAGCCGCCTGGCCGGTCAAACCATCAAAAAACTGCCGGGTGAGCAACCCGGCGGCATGGGGCAGGAGGGTGATAAAGAACAATTTGGTGACAATGACAAGCAGATAAGTCCACGGCTGGAAAGCGATCAAACGCCACAGATGACGCCACGGCAGTTCATGCGTTACCTCACTCATGCCAACACCTCCGTGAACCCTGTCTGTAACAAATGGGTAAAGCGAGATGCCGGGTTTGCCGCCAAGGCCGTGCGTTCCCCATACTCAACCACCCGGCCCTTGTCGAGGATCATGATCTCATCGACGTGCTGCACGGTCGCCAGTCGATGGGCAATGATGATGGCCGTGCGCCCGGCCAACAACCGCTCGATGGCAGTTGCCAGGCGTGTTTCGGTCACAGGGTCGAGCCGGGAGGAGGCTTCATCCAGAATGACCAGAGCAGGGTTGCGCAGAAAAATGCGGGCAAAGGCGACCAGTTGCGCCTCCCCCGCCGAGAGGTTGCCGCCGCCAGCTGTCAGCACCGTCTCCAAACCGGCGGGTAATGTTTTCAACCAGCCCATCAGCCCCAGTTCGTCCAGCGCCCCGTAAAGTTGACTATCGCTGATCGCCGGGTCCCAGAAGGTCAGGTTATCGCGCAGGGTGGCATGAAACAACTGGACATGCTGCGTCACCAACCCGACCTGTTGCCGCACCTGGGCCAGCGGCAGTTGGCGTAGGTCGTCCATCTGCTCATCGCCTAACATAATGCACCCTTGATCCGGGTCATAGAGCCGTAACAGGAGCCGCGCCAGTGAACTCTTCCCGCTCCCCGTGCGCCCCAGCAACCCCAACTGCTTGCCCGGCGGCAGATGAAAGCTGATATTCTGTAACACTGGCGTGTCAACCGCATACCCAAAGGTAACATCCGCAAACCGAACCGCCACTGCCTTGCTCGTGACCACGCTCTTGCTCGTGGCCACGCTCGGCGTGGTCACGCCGCCGGGGCGCTCCGCGCCCGCCGGGCTTGGTACACCTACATCCTCAACAAGCTTACTGGTTGTTCCCTGCAATGCTTGCAACCGCACAATACTCCCCCCAGCGCGCTGCAAATCCTCCATCTGTCGGGTCAGTGCATTGATCGGCGTACTCAGCAAGGTAATGTAATGAAAGACCAGGTAAATCGTCCCAATCGTCATGGCATTACGCTGGTAGAGATAAGCGCAAAGCGCCAACACGCCACCTGTCCCCACTGCTACCAAAATGATCATTACCGCAAAGGGCAGGCTAAAGGTCCAGTTTTCCCACAAGCTTTTATGAAAAACCGTGCGTAGGAGGGTGTAAAAGCGTTGCATCGTATAATCGACGGCGCCATTGGCCCGCAGATCTTCTAGGCCACCCAAGCGCTCTTCCAGATACGCATAAAGCTCCGCATTGGCTTGCCGGTGGGCCACGGCGCTGGGAATGCCCAGGTTGCGCAACCGGGCCAGCAGCGACAGCAGCGTCAACGCCAGCGCCAACCCCACCAGCCCGATACGCCAATCGACCTGAAAGAGCAACCCCAACACCCCCAGTAAGAGCAGCAGATTCCCCAGGATCAACACAACGAACTGCGAGAAAAAGTTGGCGAGCAACGTCACATCACTGTCAATACGCTCGATCATCTCCCCCGGCGTGTGGGCATGGTGAAAGGCGAGATCCAGGTGGAGACAATGCGTCATCAACTGGTCGCGCAAACCGTTGGTGGCGCGCCACGCCACATCCTCGCCCAGGTAGGCGGCCAGCACCGTGCAGATCTGTTGCACCAACACCGCACCGATCACCCAGGCCGCCAACCAGGTTAAGGTTGTCAGTGACCCGCTCGTCGTCGCCAGATCGAGAAAGCGCCCCATCAGTTGCGGCGGCAGCAGTTGCAACCCAATGCCGGCCAGTAGTAGAATGCCCAGCCAGAATAAGCGCCGCCACTGGGGCCAGAGATACGCGTGGAGGAGAGTATAGTATTGATGTAATGGCAGGATCATTCAGTAATCCCCCCGTCTACCTTACACAGTCGCGTAGCGACGACTGACGGTAGCCGAGGGTTTGAACCCTCGGCCCAGCGGAGTTAGGATAGGCGTCAGTGGTTTGGTTGGTGGGCCTGGATCGCCAACCCGTTCGTCACCCCGCCAAAGGTATCCAACGGCACAAGCCGCGCCGACGGAAACTCTTTCGTCAACATCTTCTGGAAGATCGGGATCACCGACGAGCCACCCGTTGTCACCACCGCATCGATAGCATCGGCGCGAAGACCGGCCAACGCCAGCACCTTGCGGACGCCTTCACGCGCGTTGGACAGTTCCTCATTGATGGCGATGTTGAAATCGCGCCGGGTCAGCTCCAGCGCCAGATTGATGGCATCGGCTTGCATAGTCAGCCGTGCTTCCATCTGGTCGGAGAGGGCGCGCTTGCTCTGTTCGATCTGCTCGAAGAGCGCAAAGCCATAGTTGCGCGTTACCAATGCCTCCAACGCCCTAAACTTTTCCGGCTCCGGGCTATAGCGTTTGGCCCGCTTGATCACGGTCAGCACCTTGGGGCGCGATAGGTTGGGGATCGTCTGCCAATGATGCAATTCTTCCGCCAAATCTTCGGGAAAGAGCAGCGGGCGACCATCAATGTTCATGTCGATGGCCGCGCCCGCGCCAAAGTGACCGGCGACCAGCTTGCGCATCATACTGCTATCCAGATCATCACCACCGACCAGGACGCCATGCGTGGCTAACAACTCATGCACGCGCCCAACATCGGCGCGCATGATGGTAAAATCGAGCGTGCCGCCGCCAAAGTCGAAGACCAGCACCGTCTCCGCTTTTGTCACCTGGTTGAGATAGAACGAGGCTGCCGCCACCGGCTCCGGCACAAAGCCGATGTCGGTAAAGCCGGCCAGTTCCGCCGCCTGGCGCAGCCGTTGCTCCGCTCGCTGATCGAGCGCCGGATCGTCGGAAAATTGCACCGGTCGCCCCAGCGTGACCTGGCGCACGGCGCTTCCCAACTGCGCCTCGGCCTGGGTGCGTACATGGCAGAGCAACAGCGCGATCAACTCTTGCAAGGTGTAGTAACGACCAAAGACCGCCGTGCCTCTGTACGAATCCGCCCGCAAGCCAGTTTTGATCGACTGTAAGAGCCGTCCTTGCGCCCCTACATCTTCATCGATTACCGTGTCTTGCACAACCGTCGCATTTTCGTTGGCATCCTCCGTAGCAACGGTATAGGTGATGGTGCCGACAAATTTTTCTGCGTAGACCACCGGTCGTCCCGTATCCTGCGCCAAAAAAGTCTCGACCGCTTGTCGCCCCAGATAACGCTGCTGATCGCGGCTAATGTAAATCATGGAACGCAGCAAGTTTGGGTTGCTATTCACCGGGTCGAGCGCGATCGGGTGAATTACCTTGCCGTCGTAAAAGGCGGCGGAGGTATGGGTGGTGCCAAAATCAATGCCAATTCTTGTCAAGGGATCTGCTCCTAAACTCAAGCGTCCCTACGGGACGGATTCACGAGCCATCATGGCTTTTCTAAAACGACTGGTGCAGTTGGCGAATGGCTGTTTGTGGATGGCGCTGCGTCAGCGCCTGTCGAATCTGCTTGGCGCATTCGGCTGGGCTGGCTTGGGCTGTATCAATTTCGAGATCATAACAACCATGCCGATGCACCAGGCCATGAAAGATCGCCGCCCCACCGGGCGCTCGATCGCCGCGCACCTGCTCACGCCGCATGGCTTCTTCAACTGGACAATGTAAACCGACAAATAACACTGGTAACTCAGCCAGCCGTAGCACCGCCGAGCGCAGCACCTGCGGATCATAGATCGCATCGTCCACAATCAGATTGATGCCGGCGGTGGCCAGGGTAGCAAACGACGCATACATGCCATCCAACCATTGATAGGCAACCGGCCCCAAGCGCGGTGTGTCAATCAAAGCGCCATCCCGAAAGGGTAAGAACCACCCTTCCGCTGCGGCTTGTGACGTGCTGTCCGAATAGACCATCAGACGCGACCACGGCGCCGCCGCCAGAAAATGGTCAATGCCGGTATGTAGATAGGGTTGCGGCAGGGTTTCCTGTAATTGTTTAGCAATCGTACTTTTCCCGGCACTGGAAGTTCCATTGAGCAAAATAATTTGACCTGGTTGCCTGTGGGTGTATTGGCTCACTGCTGTCTCCTTTGTTCTGACATTTAATCGACGAGTGATCGTTCAACGCCAAAGCATCGCTCAGAATTCGACGAAGTAGGTGAAGTGGCGGTCATCGGCGCCTGTAGCTGTGCGCAAGGCGATCCAGTCGTTGGCCGTTTCCGCAATTGTCCAGTTGAGGTTGCTGGTGAAGAAGGCCACGGCCCGTTTGATGCCCGGCAGATCATAGTCGTCCAGCATGATAACGCCGCCATTCTTAACCAAATGGCCCAGATAGTAGAGATCGAGAAAGACGCCGTCAAAGCGATGATTGCCATCAACATAGGCAAAGTCGAACTGACGCCCTTCGCTAAGGAGACGGGGTAGCACAAAATGGGATTTCTCGGCGTGGTGTTCCACCAGTGGCAAAACGGCGGCGGCTTGCAACACTTGCAACCCGCAATTGGCAAATCGGCTCGCTTGGAAGGGGTCAATCACCACATGGTGTGCCGCCGCACGGCCGTTAGCAACGAGTCCCTCACAAATATGGAGCGCCGACATGCCATAGCCCAGGCCGATCTCAATCGTTTGTGCTGCCTTTTCTTGCATAACCCACCGGCGCAATGCTTCACTGTCGGTTGGGCTGGCGGCAACAGGAAAGATCGTATGGGCCGACCCATCGAAATCAGCAATCATTGTGCCGGTCGTCACCAGGTGGTTGATAACGGTGCGCACCTGGTGAGTGTCACCAACTTGATTTGTTGTAATTTGCACTGCTGTTCCCTTCTACTATTGCTCATCCCGGTACAATGGCTTTCCAAAGATAGCGCAGATGACGTAGCTCCACGCCTTGCGGGCTACCATAGCCGGCAAAGACCCGCTCCAAGATCGGCTGCATTTCGGCAAACGGCGGCGCCTCCTCCGCTGTCCAGCCCCAGGCCAGAAAGTCATACAACTGCGTTGGCGCTGCAAACCATTCCGGCACCTCAAAGCTCCACCAACTGTGGAGGGTGAGGCCGCCAACCGCCAGCCGTTGCTCAATGCTCGGTCGCGCCCAGTGGGGATCAGCGGCGGGTTGCAGCCGCAAGGGTTCGGGCAACCAATCATTCCACGGCGGGCTTGGTCGCGCATCCGGCACGAGCATCAAGAGTACAGCGCCCGGTCGCGCCACGCGGCGGGCATCTTCCATCCAGTGAAAGGGGCCGCGGCGACAGATCAGGAGATCAAAGGCTGCTTCACCCCCCGGCAGTCGCGGCTGCCCCCCATTGGCGGCGGTCGAAGAGTCATGGCAGACAAAGGTGGCGTTGGTCAGCCCTTGCGCTTGCGCTGTCTGTTGCGCCCGTTCGATCCAACGGGCGACCCGATCATAGCCCAGCACGGAGCGGCAGTGGGGCGCAAGACTCAGGGCTACTTCTCCGTGTCCACAAGCGACATCTAGCACATTCAACTCAGGGCGCAAGTGTTGGCGGACAAGGTCAAGATAGGTGTCCTCACCATTCCAGGGCGCTAGGGTCGCGCCCCACGGGTAGTAATAGCCGTCCTGGATGGTGGCTAACCGGTCATACCATTCGGGTGAGTGAGGTCGTAGTCGCATGATTTCTCCTTTACAAATACTGCTCGCCCCCTCCTAACCTCCCCCTGTTAAGGGGAGGAACTGTTGTGCGCACGACGGTTCCTCCCCTTAACAGGGGGAGGTTAGGAGGGGGTAGGGGTTCTTTACAAATACCGTTCCGCCTGCGTCGTAAACATTTTGGCATATTGACCATCGCGCGCCATCAATTCGGTGTGTGTCCCCTCTTCGATCAACTGTCCATTTTCCAAGACCAGAATTTGTTGCGCCATACGGACCGTCGAGAAACGGTGCGAGATAAAGATCGTCGTCTTTTCCGCGGTCAGTTCGGCAAAACGCTTGTAGACCTCATACTCCGCCAGAGCATCGAGGGCAGCGGTCGGCTCATCGAGGATCAGCACCTGGGCTTCACGCATAAAGGCGCGACCTAATGCTAGCTTCTGCCACTCGCCGCCGGAGAGATCGACGCTATCCTCAAAGGTGCGGCCCAGCAGCGTCTCGTAGCTTTTGGGCAATTTGTCGACGACCGGTACGGCGCCCCCTTTGTCCGCCGCCCGCATAACTCGGTCGATGTCGTCCACATAGTCCAGTTGACCAAAACCAATATTCTCCCGTGCGGTCAGGTGATAGCGCACAAAGTCTTGGAAGATGACGCCGATGGCGCGACGCAGTTCGGTCAGATCATAGTCGCGCAAGTCTCGCCCGCCGAGCAGAATGGCGCCCTCAGTCGGGTCATAGAAGCGGGTGAGCAGCTTGATCAGCGTCGTCTTGCCCGCGCCGTTTTCACCCACCAGCGCCACGGTCGTGCCGGGGCGAATGGTGAAGGAAACATTTTGCAACACACAGCGCTCTGCCCCCGGATAGCGAAACGAGACATGGCGAAATTCAATCCCTTGTTGCAAGGGTTGCGCCACTGGGACGCCACCTTTAGCATCGTCCGTTTTGTGGGTTAACGCGCCGGCCACCGCATCCGGCTGCAATTCCAAGAACGCATACAGGTTGCCCACAAAGAGGCTGTGTTCATAAAAGACGCCCATCGATGAAAAGAGTTGCCCCAACCCGCTGCGCGCTTGGGTGGAGGCTTGAAAGACCAATGCCAAATCACCGAGCGTAATGCGCGCCAGTGTCGCCTGCATAATGGCATAGGCCCAGATCAGCCCGACGCCAGCCACGGAGAGCAAGGTGGAGAGCAGGTTCCAACGCTCTTGCGCAAAGAGAATCGTTTTGTGTTCAGCCACCAACTGTTCGTTAAATTGCCGGTAGCGGGCCAAAAA
This sequence comes from Caldilinea sp. CFX5, assembly GCA_021405325.1. Next base: position 255,367 of record QWII01000006.1, read on the forward strand.
GGGCGCTTCCAACCCAAAGAGCCGGATCTCCTTGACCGGTTCGCGCTCAATGAGCAAGCTTTGTAGATAGTGGACCATGCGTTGCGCTGGGGCGCGATCAGTCCACATCCGAAAGCGCAGGTTGACATAACGCGCCCGTGCGATCAACTGGGGAATCGCCGTAATCACCAGCAAGGGCGCCGCCAACGGGTGCAAACTCATCAGCAACCCGATAGTGAGGATCAACGAAAGCGCCGCGCCGGTGGTGTCGAGCAAAATCCACGGCAGATTTTGGGTGCGCCAGACATCGCGCATGGCATTTTCCAGGCGGTCATAGAAGGCCGGCGTCTCATAGAAGGCAATGTCCAGGCTGGCCGCCTTCTCTAAAATCAATGCCTGCGCATAGTTATTGACCTGCATCTGCAAAATGTCGCGCAAGCTGCTGCGCAACGAATTGCTGACATCGCTGAGTACCAACGCCAGGACAAAGGCCAGCGTTGGCGGCAAAATCGTTGACCAATCAATCGTCGCACCCTGGCCGGCGCCCTGCACAACGGCACTGACCTGGTCGATGAGTACCTTGGTCAACCAAATTTGGGCCGGCGCCGTCACAGAACTGACCAACGTCAGCGCCGCGATAACCAACGTATAGCGTGGGTTGGCCTGCCACACCAGTTTGAGCGCCTGGGGATAGCGACCTAACACCTGGAGGAGATGCTGGAGTTGTGTTTTCATGCGTTAGCGCTTTCGTCCGATGACCTCAAAATAGTGCCAATGTTTCGGGCCACTGACCGCTTGACCGTCTTCATCAATCTCCGTAAAGAATTCAAGCGTAAAGGAACGTAGCAGCGTCTGCGTTTCAGTCAGGGTCAAAAAAGTCATATCCGGCGTCGCAGCCCACTCATCGCGATCCCCGAAAATCTGCCCGGCAAAACATCCGCCAGGGCGTACAGCGTTGACCAACTTGGCCCAAAACGCAGGAAAGTGCGTTGGCTGGCAAAAGGGCAGGCTAAAGCCGGCGTAGATCAAGTCGACCGGCGGCAGTGTTACTTCTTCAAAGGCAACCACTTGGGTTTGTAAGCGTCCAAGCAACTCCGGCGGTGTTTGCGCGTGTAGCCGTGCAATGGCTTCCGGCTGTTGGTCAATGGCGAGTACCTGCCAGCCTTGTTGCAATAGGGCGACTGTGTCTGTTCCTTCGCCACAGCCAAGGTCGATGGCCTGCAAGCCGGCGCCGTCAAAGTTCGCCATTGCCGCCAACAGCAGTGGCCGCGGCGGACGACCACTGCGCGCCTTGTAATAGTTTGTCCAACCACTGCTTTCACTTTGTTGCGTCATTCGGGTATGCTCCTATTGGTTGCTTTTCGGATTTGTCGTCGCTCATCGTAGCGGCATGACATGTCATGCCGCTACGATGAGCAGTGGTAGAGTGCAGAATCGCGGTTTAACGCTTTGTGTTTGGTAAGAGGTGAACGCGCACACGCATGGACAATAATGCTGCTGCCGAACGGTTCTCGACGCCCAGTTTGCGGTAGATATTTTGCAGATGTTTTTTCAACGTTCCCTCAGCCATGCGCAACTGACGGGCTAACGCACCATTGGTCAAACGCGTCGCCGCCTCGTCGCCAAGCAGCAGGAATAACTCCCATTCCCGTCGCGTCAGCGTTGACCACGGTTCGGCCAGTTGCTCCAACCCCGTCGGCGCCGGTGACGAAACCGACTTCTCACCAGTTATAGCATTTTCCGTCGCTTGGTCTTTGCGTTGCTTGTTTTGGCTCCCGTTGACCACCTGGGCATGATGCAAAATATAGCCAAAGCCCCGCCGCGTCTCCAAATAGGTCGGCTGTTGCGGGTCATCGGCCAGCTTTTTGCGCAAACGAAAGATGACTAGATCCACGGCGGTCGGCGTCAAGGTGGAGAGCGTCTCATCAGTACAGCCACCGGTCGCCCACATAGCCGCCAATAACGTCTGCTTGGCGACCACTTCCCCGGCATGGCTGGCCAGACAAAAGAGGACGCGATATTCCTGGGGCGTGAGCGACAATTCACGCCCCTCCCAATAGACACAACGACGGCTCTGATCAATTCTGATCTCCGGCACGGGCGGTCTCCTGATCTTACGGTAGACAGGTAGACAGGTAAACAGGTAAACAGGTGCATAGGACGTATCTACCTGTCTACCTGTCTACTGTCTACCTGTCTACCTATCTACCTGTCTACCGGTCTATCTAAAAATACCAACGCTGCGAGTCCCAAACGCGGCGGGCGTGGACAGCATTATAGTGGTAGATGACAAAGAGATCAATCCCCTGGTTGGGGTAAAAAAGGAGTAGAAATTGAAATAGCTTTGAAAAAGTTCTGCTATAGACTTTGGGGAATGGACGCGGTATAATGAATAAAGAAGTCAATCGCTCCGGTATCCTTTCCGCGCACACAGTTCCACCCTTTGCAACGGCTGCGAGTCCCAACCAAAAGTCCGGCGGCAAAGCTTGTGTGGATGGTAGTGCAGACCCCATCGTCTGCCGTGGTCGCGCAGACCAGCAACACAGGACGTGTACCCATCTTGCTTCCCTCCTCAAGGGATCGGATGAAAGCCTGATGCGCCAATGGGCGGTTTCCCTCCGAAGGAGCGCGCCCCGCTTCACGTCTATGTTGCTGCCATGCGCTACTGAGAATAAAAAGCGACTCTTTATTGAATTGCATAGGGTCAACAAAATTGTAAGTTGGCCGAATCTAAGTAAAACACAAAAGTGACGGCGGATCAATGCCCGGCGGTGACAACGGCATGACAAATCGATGATAGTCATCTATCAATTCTGACAATGGTTGGTCGTTCACCTTTCCTGGCCTGCCCATAATTGCTGGAAGGCTGTATTGCGCCCCAAAAGATCAACGGCGCGCCCACTATCAACTAGTTGCCCCTCTGCCAACCAATAGATTTGGTCAGCCTGTTGTAAGACGCTGCGCCGATGCGACACGACCAGACAGGTGGGCCGCTCCGTACACGCAAAGATCTCTGCCCAGAGTTTCCGCTCGGTTGCCAGATCCAGCGCACTGGAAAGATCATCAAAGACCAACAATTCAGGCTCGCGCACAAACATGCGGGCGGCAGCCGCGCGTTGCACCTGTCCGCCCGAAAGCCGCATCCCCCGTGGGCCAATCAAGGTGTCCAGCCCCTGGTGCATGGTGGTGATGTCGGGCGTCAAAACAGCGCGCTGGATGGCGTGATCCAGTTGCGTGGGGGTAGCGGTCTGGCCCAGCAAAATATTGTCGCGCAGACTTTCGGAAAAGAGGCGCGGCGTCTGTGGGGTATAGGCGACGCGTGGCGGTACGAAAAACGCCGCCGGCTCTGTGACCCGTTTGCCGTTCCAGTAGATTTCGCCGGCCTCTTTCGGTAGCAGTCCCAACAAGACACGTAACAATGTCGTCTTGCCGGCGCCGATGCGTCCGGTGATGACGGTTAGTGAGCCTCGTTCAATGCGCAGATCAAACGGTTGCAATTGAAATGGGCTTTCATCTTCAGTCGCGCCATCTGGGGGCGGATAGCGGTAACGCAAGCCGCGCACTTCCAGCACAGCCAGGCGATCTGGTTCGGTTTTTATCACCGCCGGCAGTGGCGGCAGATCGCCGGTTAAGTAGATCGGCGCCGGCTCAGTCAATTCGGTGGGTGGCGCCCCTTGCATCAACGTTTGCAGCCGCTGCACCGACACGCCGGTCTGCTTGTAAAGCGCCAGCAAGGCGCCGATGTTGCGGAACCACTCAGTGATCGGCCAAATGTAGACGATAAAGAGGGCAAAATCACCGACGGTGAAATCCCCCTGTTGCATGGCGCGCGCAGCAAAGATCAAAACCAGCGCCGTGCCGATCACCACCGTGTTACCGGAGAGGGCATTGATCAGCCGCGTCAACAACTCATCGCGCACAATGGTCTGGCGGCGCGTTTCACTGAGCCGGCGAAAGTGGGCCAGGATGCGCTCTTCGGCATTGTTGACCTGGATCGCCTGCACCGCGCCCATGATTTCACCAAGCGCGCCGGCCACCTGCGCGCTGGCCGTGCGGCTGGCTTCCCGGTAACGCTCAATGCGATCGCTCAAACGGTTGGTGATCAAGACAATCGCAATCAACGGGACAAAGACGCCCAGCGTAATCGGCACGCTGACCTGGAGCATGGCGACCACGGCAACGCTGGCCGTAAGGCCAAAGGCAAAGAGGTCGCCCAGTTGCAGGTCAAATTCCCAGAGTTGTTGCACATCCTCGCGCAAGGTGTTGATCACGCCGCCGACTGAAAAATCCGCTCCCGGCGGCAGCGGCTGGGCGCCAGGACGGCCGAGCAACCGGGCGAAGATATTGCGAAAGAGCAACGCCCGGGTCGCCATCTGGTAGTTGTAGAAATGGATGGTATTGGCGCCGCCCAGCCCCACCATCGCCAACAGCGTATTGCCCAGTTGCAGCACCACCACCATTGTCAGGGGCAGTGCGCCCGGCTCACCCGCCAGCCGGTCAAAGAAGGCGCGCAAAATTAACCCGGAAAAGGCCAGAGATAAGGTATAGCCGATGTAAAGGCAGAAACCGATGGTATAAAAGCCGGGACGAAAGCGCACCAGTCGCCACTGAAAGTAAATTGGATTCATAATTCCTGTTGTAAATTGTAGTATCTATCTTGTGCTGATCTATGTTATACTATAGTCATTAGACAGTACATAGGAAGAAAAGAGTTTATAATGACGACACTAGCCATATCGTTACCCTTTTACGAGCAAGTTCTTGATTTTCTTGCTGCCAGCCCATCGACTCAAGAAATTATCAACTTCCGCCCTTCGCCGGAGGCACAGCGAAGATTTAGTGAATTGCTGGAAGCGAATCGACAACGGTCGTTGACACTCGCCGAAAGCGAAGAACTAGATCATTATATTCGGATTGACCAGATGTTCTCCCTGTTAAAAGCCAAGGCATATCGTCATCTGGACAATCATCGTATATGAGCTACATTGCAGCGCATTTACGGACAGCCGTCATTGTACGTGCGAATTACAGTTGTGAGTACTGTCTGGTCCATGCCGATTACGTCATGTTTGTTCACGAAGTGGATCACGTGATTGCGCAGAAGCACGGTGGTGCAACTACTTCTCAAAATCTTGCCTATGCTTGCGGTGTATGCAACCGTAACAAAGGGAGTGATATTGCTTCTGTTGATCCAGAAACCGGCAATCCGACGTTCTTATATAACCCAAGAACACAAGTTTGGGATGAACACTTCCGCCTTGATGGCGCCCTCATTGTTCCCTTGACAGCAGCCGGGCGTGCAACAGTACGGTTACTTCAATTGAATCAAATTGATCGACTTCTCCTCCGTCGAGAGCTTTTATCAACAGGGCGTTACCCCTATCAATTTGGTTGATTGGAGTAATTACTGTTGTGCCAGCAATTCTGCAAACTGAGAACCCGTCCGCCCTATCAACGCCGTTCGCTCGCCAAATTCAACCACGCGTCCTTCTGCCAAAATCATAATTTTATCCACCCGCTGCACTGTTTCAAGGCGATGGGCGATAATGATGCCCGTGCGCTTTGCCAGCAGCCGCCCAATCGCCTGATCCAACAACCGTTCCGTCACCGGGTCAAGCCGCGACGACGGTTCATCCAGGATCACCAGCCCCGGATCTTGCAAGCCAATGCGCAAAAAGGCGACCAGTTGCGCCTGCCCCGCCGAGAGCCCCTGTCCACCGGCGCCAACCTGTGTATCCAACCCTGCCGGCAGACTCGCCAACCATTCCGCCAACCCCAACCGCTGGGCAATGGCCAGCAAGGTTTCATCACGGACCGTTGGGTCGAAAAAGGTGAGATTGTCCCGGATTGGCGCCTGAAAGAGTTGGACATCCTGCGTCACCATGCCGATATGCCGGCGCAGTTCGGTCAGCGGGAGCGCGGACGGGGCAACACCGGTGTCACCCAGGCGAATGACGCCGTTGGTTGGCTCGACCAGGCGGAGCAGCAGGCGGGTCAAGGTTGTCTTGCCGCTGCCGGTGCGCCCCAATAGCCCCAGCGTTTCGCCTGCCGCCAACTGAAGCGTGATGTCGCGTAGGGCAAAGTCGCTCTCTTTTTCATATTGTACAGAGACCTGATCAAAGCTGACCGCCAGTGGGCCGGTTGCCAACCGTTGCCGTCCTTCATCAGCAATTGTGCTGGTCGTTTGCAAAATTTCCCGAACACGTTCCACACTGGCGCCCGCCGTCTGCAAATCGTGAACCTCGTTGACAATTTGCCAAAGCGGCCCGCTCAACAAGCCCAGGTAGTGGACAAGCAGATAAACCGTGCCGATGCTCAGGCCGGCCTGCTGTTGGAGTCGGTCGCCCACGACAAAGACGACGCTGTAGGCCAGACCAAAGACCAGAATGGGGATCATCAACCCGCCGACGTTGTAAACCCTGGTCTGCAAGGAGGCGCGGTAGATCTGTTGGAGATGGGCATGGAGACCACGCAGGGCATAGGCGACGGCACCGTTGGCCCGAATATCCGCCGTGCCATGCAGCCGTTCTTCCAGATAGCCATAGCAGTCGGCCCATGCCTGCTGCGCCTTTTGCCAGTAGGGTACTGCCGACCGGCGCAACCCATTCACGGCCAGCAACCCACCAGCCGCGATCACTGTCACCGCCAGCCCAACCGGCCACGCCGTCCACCAGAGCAGGAGCAACACGCCGACGAGCAGCAGCAAGTTGTTGAGCAGGTTCAACCCCAACTGGGAGAAGAAGTTGCCCAACGCCTGGACATCGCCGTCGATCCGTTCCATCAACGCGCCGGGGCTATGCACCTTGTGAAAAGTGCGATCCAGCCGCAGACAGTGGCGCACCAGATCCGCGCGCAACTGGTTGGTGGCCCGCCAGGCGATGTTGGTGCTAAGGTAGGTTGTCGCCAGCCCCAAAAGCTGTTCGACCAACGCAATCGCCAGAAACAACCCCGCCGCCTGTAATAGCACGGCCAGCGCACTACCCACCTCGGCGGCATCGAGAAAACGCTTAATGATCTGCGGGTTGACAAGTTGCGTCGCAATGGTCGCCAACAAGGCCAGCCAGAGCAGTGTTGCTTGCAGACGATGTGGTTTGATATAGGTTAGAAGCAATTGCCAGGGTGAGTATGTCTTCATCGGTTTTGAACTCGCACTCAATTCTTTCCGCATTATTTTACAGACGATCACACTTGCAGTAGAATGACTACAGGGCGAAACTTACCCGTATATTAAAGGAGATCAGCAACATGCAATACACGACAGTATTGACGCATCAACCAGGGCAACCCTGGCGTGCTGTTGTTCCTGCGCTGCCGGATTGTGTTGCCGAAGCGCCAACAAGAGCAGAAGTAATCGAAAAAATTACGGAATGTGTTCAAGACACGATCCAGTATACAGAGATTTTGCAATTACAAGTGCAAGTCACACCACGGAACGGCAATAGCGAAAGCACAATAAATCAGGAACAGGAAGCAAATCCGGATGTAACTTCTGTGCCTTTGGATTTAATGGGCATTTTCCAAGACGATCCACAATGGGGTCAGATTTTTGATGAAATTGAACAACGACGCAACGAACATCTGATCGGTGGTTGACCTGTGTATTTATGGGATTCCAACATCTTACGCCATTTTGCAGAAAATCACCCAACCTTGCTTGCTAACATTAGGCGAACTGGTCAGACACAAATTGCTTTGCCCTCTATTGTTGTTGCAGAAGTTTTACGTGGACGTTCCGAGTATGCCTTGAAAGCAACACCGGCACAAGCGCCACAAGCCCATCAACTCTTGATCGAAACCATTGCGTTGTTGCAAAGGTTTCGTGTCGTACCGTTTGACCAACAATGCGCAAAAGTAATGGTAGAGATACAACAACGGTCGAAGACGAAAAAACGTTACGCAGATGTTTTGATTGCAGCTACAGCTATAGCCAAGCAAATGGTAGTGGTCACACGTAATGAAAAGGACTTTGTTGATTTGCTACCTGCCAAACAAGTTGTGAACTGGATTGATGACTAGTCGTACTTCCTATGGCAAAAGTAAAAGATCTACTCGGGCAACGCCCCATGTTTCACACGCAGAGTCTCGACTTAGACGCTATCGATCCCAACAAAATCTGGGCTAATTATGATCCAGAGGCAGATAGTGTTGTCATCTATATCACCGGCAAGCCGCAACCGGCCGTATCAGTCTATTCCGGTGATAATATCTATGTGATGGTCGATCCAGCAACCCGTGCCGTTATTGGCTTTCATGTCGAAAAGTGGGAACGCAAATTTGTTCCTGCCCATACCGACATTGCAGCAATTTGGACGATGATCAAAAGCGCTCTGTCCACCGAGCAGAACTGGCACTGTTTATTACAGATGCTTGCGCTCTGGACGATTTTCACTTTAAAGGCAAACAATGGGGTATCCCCCGTTTTACAACCGGCCTGATCAACTTCTATACTCTCGCAATAACTTTGCCACCACCGTCCGCCCTTTTTCGTCATCCATATACATGCGTTCTGCCCATTCCAGTGGCGTCATCTGGCGCACGCTATCGCGCAGGGTAAGATCTGCTCCGTAAGTTAACAATAGTTGCGGTACATCCACCCGCACCTCATCTTCATCGCCGGCGCTGTACATCACGGCCAGGTGGAGCGGCGTCATATCTTTCACGCTGGCCGTCGTCACATTGGGATTGGCGCCCCGTTCCAGCAAAAGCTTGGCGGCTGTGAATATTCGCCAATATAGAACAGGGCAATGACCGTTCGTTGTGCTTCCGGCAGTGCATCAATCGCCACCAGCACTTCCTGCGCTTCCCAGGTTGCCGCCGGCGAGGTGCGGTTAACCATCAACTCGTCGGCGGCTTCCAAGTCGACATAGTGTGGCTGCCGTTGGCGTTGGTGACGGTTGATCTGCCCTTGCACCACCCGCCGGAACCAACCGGGGAAGGCCGCCGGCTCGCGCAGTTGATCCAATGTGCGATAGGCATAGAGAAACGCCTCCTGCGCCACATCTTCGGCCAGGCTGCGGTCCCCCAGTTTGGCATAGCCATAGGCCACCGCCATCTTTTGAAAGCGCTGGATCAGATGGTTATAGGCGGTGCGATCCCCCTGTTGGGCACGTTCAACCAACAGGTGTACATCGTTCATGCACTATGACTCCTAGCTTGTTGTTGATGCTCTACAACAAAGTACCACTGATCGAGGACAAGGTTCAAATGAATTTAAGCGTTTGTTAATGCCAGTGAATGTGTCTTCATTACAGATCCGTCGTATCCTGTTCGGCGGCCTTGCCAAAGAGGTAGAGATCGCCGATATATTTCAAAATCACCCGCCCGATCTTGACATCCTGCCGTTCACACACCGGTTTCACCACCACCCCTTCGCGCCCATGTTTGCCGCCGATCAACGACGAGCCGTCGGAAAGCGCTTTGATGGTCGCCAGGCTAAAGGGGCCGCGATAGACTAGCGGCACGGTTTCGATGCCATACGCCGCGCACCGCGCAACAAAGTCGTCATAATCTACAAATTTGCCGTCGATCATCAAGTCAAAAGCGCGGAAGGCCAGGGTCTTCTGGCCATAGGTGTAGGACTGGATGCCGGAGCCAAAGACTTCGCCGTATAACACCGCCTGGTTGTGACCTTGGGCAAAGAGATCGTTCAACAACTGCTGCACCGGCGGCAAGGTCAGCGGAAACCAGTAGGTGTTGCTGCGCATAGCCTCGGCGTCTACCGGCTGTTTGCGGCGTAGCGTGCGCGAGCCGGCCATCAGCGCCATCTCGCGCTGCCCATCGACCAGATTAGTGACAAAGCCGACGCGATCATTGGTGCCATGCAGCTTCTCGGTGGCGACCACCGCTTCGCCTTCTACAATCACATCGGGGTAGCTGCGCATATTCTCAATGTCGGTATAGGCCGGAAAGCGCGGGTCATTCGCTACGGAGTCGCCGGCCTGGGTGCGCACCGGGGGAAAGAATTTGGTGGCGCCATAAAAGTCGGCCACATCCTGCCCCACGGTCATCCCCGGCTCCGGCTCAATAACCAAGCCAAAGGAGGGTTCGCCGCGCAATTTGACGCGATGAATCACCAACACCCGATCCCCGTTGATGTCCAGTTTTTCGGAGAGATATTGGGTCACGCCCAGGCGATCCGCTACTTCACGCGGCAGCACCGTGCCCTGCTCAAAATAGACCACCGGGTCGCCGTTGTGATAGACCCCTTTCTTGACACACATCTGCCAACCGCCCACCGTCGCCAGTTCAAGGGCGTCGGCGTTGCTGTGGGGGCGGACATCGTTGATACGGGTTACTTCGACCTTAATCGTACTCATCGGGGTTCTCCTTGCTGGACAAAACCAATCAAAAAAGACGTAGACGTTGAGTGATCCCCCATGTCCACCTCTTTTTTTTGCGACCGCGCCGGCGACAGCAGGCGATGATTGGCAACAAAAAAGCCGCAGACATCAGGGCGATGCGCTGCGGCCAGTGGGTTCCGGTGTTATCGTGTCACTTCTACGCAAACGCATCCTTCCGGTCAGAACCGGCCAGGTATTCACTCGTGATGGGGTTGGGTTGAAACTGGTTGAGCATTGGGTGCGTTTCCTGAAAATAGACGTTTTTTCGATGGAAAGGGTGTAGAGTATAACACGGTGCAACAATGGTTGTCAAAGTTCATGGCAAGATGAAACTGCATCATGAAACAACCAATAATTGAGAGTAACTATTTTGGCATGATTCCGTCATCTTTCCATAGAAATCGCTTTAATAGCAATTCTCCAACGCACCTTTTCGTTTCCGTTCAGCGAGGGCAAAATGAAAACTCTTCTGAAGCACTATTGGTATAGTGTCGTTTTGTGTTTAAGTTTTTTCTGGGTGATGGCGCTAGGGCAGCCGGTCTTTGCCGGTGATGTTACCATCGGCGGCACGGTGACTGACGAACAAACCGGCGCGCCATTGAATGCCGTCAATGTTGAATTTTACCGACAGGCAGAGCCAGGTAGCACTTGGTGGCCGCCAACTGGTCGTGTCCGCACAGACGCTAGTGGCATCTACACCGCAACCAACCTGGAAGCAGGTGTCTACCGCATTGCCTTTTGGGAGGACGCTTCGCCCCATTATTATCTGGCCGAGTACTATAACAACATCGACAGTAGTAATTTTGGTAGTGCGACACCACTGACCGTGACTGCCGGCACAATGATAACCAATATGAACGCCCAATTGGTGCGCGGGGGTGAGATTACGGGCGTCGTCACCAACGGGGATGGCGCTCCGTTAATGAATATTGGTATTAATGTCCAACGTAAAGTGCTGCTGCCTGGCGGCGGTGAACAACTGGAAAGCTTTACCAGCGCTTCCACTGACGCGTCCGGCCAATATCATATTACAGCGATGCCGGCCGGCTCCTACCGGATTGGCTTTACTGACCAAAATTGGCCCCGCCAATATGTTGATGAAATTTATGATAATGCGCCCGACTGGAGTTCGGCGACAGATATTGCTGTGCAAGAAGGGACCGTAAGCGCCAATCACAATGCCCGGCTCGATCACCTTGGCGCGATCACGGGCGCGATCACTGACCACAACGGAAATCCTATTGCTGCCGGCGTGACGATTGGCCTCTTTCAACGTATGAACCCCGGTAGTCATAGTTACTGGCAGCAAAGCAGCCATTCAACCGTTGTTCAAGCTGATGGCGCCTATCAGTTGCGTGGCTTATCACCTGGCGCCTATCGTGTCTATTTTTATGATGTGAATTGGCCGCGTTTCTATGCCACCCAATTTTATGCGAATGCCTTATCGCTGGAGAGCGCGCAGACCGTTACCGTGACCGCCAACTTGACCGTAACCGGTATTAACGCACAAATGGCGACAACTGGGCGCATTACCGGAACTGTGACTGATAGAGCCGGCAGCCCACTGGCCGACATTCGTGTGACAGCAGAAAAATTCAACCCTACCACTGAGGGTGGTTCCTGGATGTTTATGGCACAATACCTCTCTAACAGTCAAGGCGTTTACGCCATACCAGGGTTAGAGCCAGGCATCTATCGGCTTCAGTTTCAAGACAGCCGTTCTCCTACTTTCTATTACCCGGCGACCTTACCCACAACCGTGACTGTCACCCTGGCGACCACAATTGCCAATGTCGATATGGCGCTTGACACCAAAGGCATTATTGCGGGCGCTGTTACCGATGACCAGGGAGCAGCACTGACCGACATCACTGCTTTACTTGAATATCCTCTACCGGATTATCCCGATGTATGGTGGGTATGGGGCGCCGTACAAACGGATGAAACCGGCCACTACCGTTTTCAAGCCCTGGATGAGCGGCGCTACCGTCTTCTCTTTAAGGATGAGCGTTCGCCACGCCAGTATGCAACCGAATACTTCAATAATATGCCAAACGCCGAGGACGCTACGGTTTTAACGGTGGTGAGCAATACGGTGATGACCAACATTGATGCACAACTGACCACCTTAGGTAAAGTCGCCGGTCTAGTGACCGACGCCGCCAACCAGCCGTTAGCGCAAATTCAGGTGACTTTGTATCAGGCTGCAGATGGCAACTGGCACCCGACAAATTTTGCTGTCACCACTGACGAAACGGGACGCTACTCGTTAGAGGGCATGGATGCCGGCAGCTACCGGCTTGGCTTCAGTGATACACGTTCCCCGGCTGAATATGTCAGCGAGTTTTATGATGATCACCCATTGGCAACCGCGACAGACATTACGATTAGCAACGGCGTAACCGTTACCGCTAATGCCCAACTAGACGCAAAAGGCCGAATCAGCGGTTTGATTACTGATCTACAGGGCCAACCACTGGCGGATATTCAGGCTGCCGCCAATTACAGAGCGCCCGATAGTGAGCAGTGGGAGGTTGCCGGTTATTTCAATACCGATGCGACCGGTCGCTTTACCCTGGGTGGGCTAGACGAGCGTGCTTATCGCATTTGCTTCTATGATGTGTCGAACCAGTACCGCTATTCCCATGAGTGTTATGATGACGCACCATCAATCCAACGGGCAAAAGATGTCACCGTTACTGCGGGTGCAACGCTTACGATCGATGTTGCACTGGCGCCTACGGGTGGCATTAGTGGCGTTATCACTGACGAAGCCGGGAACCCGCTGCCCTGGATTCAGGCGCAACTGTGGAGTGACCCGCAAGGCAATGGACAGTGGATGCTCGACCCCATCCATTGGACCTATTCAGATGATAACGGCGCCTATGGTCTGACAGGTTTGGATGCAGGTACATACCGTATGCGTTTTGCGGTGATTGGCGGCACGGTGTATGCGCCAGAATTTTATAACAATGCTGTTTTCCTGGAGGAAGCCAGTGATGTGATCGTAATGCCCGGTCAGATTACCCCTGATATCAATGCACAAATGGGGCCATACAGTCACATTACCGGCACTGTGACCGGCGCAAATGGGGAGCCGCTAACGACAACCATCCGTGTGGCCGCCGTCCAACTGCGCCCAGACCCGTTGGGGTATGACTACTGGGAGATCGTCAGCATAGCCGAAACAGACAGCGAAGGTCGTTACAACCTGACCGGCCTGATCAAGGGGACGTACCGCATCTGGTTCTACGATGCCTATACCAATTACTACCACGAGGAATATTACGATAACCAGGGCTATCCGGATCATGGCGCCGACATTCAGGTGGGCGTGGCGATGACGGTGACGGACATCAATGCCCAACTCGTCCCCTACGATGCTTTGAACTTCCCGCCGCTGGCGCGTAATGATTATCTCTTTGTCTATGAAGGCGGCATGACAACGACGGTTGGCTATCATGATCCATCACTTTTGGTCAATGATCGTGACGATAAAACGATGACCCTGGAGCTGACGGCAACTCTGGTCACTTCGCCGACGCACGGGACAATCATGCTCAATCGCGATGGCACGTTTACCTATACCCACAATGCTGATGGTGCCACTATTGATTATTTCACCTACAAAGTGAACGATGGCGTCTACGATTCCAATGTGGCCACTGTCACGGTTGCCATTACGCAAACCAATGACGCGCCGCTGGCCGTCAACGACAGCTATACGCTGACCACCGGCACAACCTTGACCGGCAGCAATGTTCTGGCGAATGATAGTGACGAAGAAGGCGATGTCTTGACCGCAACCCTCGTCATCAGTCCGGCGCATGGTGCGCTCACGTTGGCGGCGCATGGCCTCTTTACCTACACCCATGACGGCAGCGCCACGCTCACCGACACCTTTACCTATCGCGCCGGCGACGGCATTACGACTTCCACCGTGGCGACCGTAAATCTCATCATCAGCCCGACCACGCCGCTGGTCAGCTTTGCCCTGAGCAAGACAGTGGGCATTGACGGCATCAAGCCGCTCTGTACAGCGAAGGAAGAGATGAAGGTGCCGGTCGGTACGGCGGTGGTCTACTGCTACACCATTCGCAACACCGGCAGCACCACGCTGACGACTCATTCACTGGTCGATAGCGATCTAGGACAACTGCTGGACAACGTCACCTATGCCCTGGCCCCCGGCGCGGCCTACTCGGTCACCTTCACCAAGACGTTGACGGTGAGCATCACCAACGTCGCGACCTGGACGGCGACCATTGCCGACGTCGGGCAATCTATCCAGCGCGCCATCCCTGGCGCAACCGGGTCAACCGGCGCGGCGGCCACTGTCCTCATCTCCGGCCCCACTGATGACCAGGACGGCGACACGATTCCCGATAACCTGGAAGGATGGGGCGACCCGGACGGCGACAATATCCCGAACTTCCTGGACACCAACGCCGACGGCGACAGCAAGAGCGACCAGGAAGAAGTGGGCGATCCGGCCAACCCGACCGACAGCGACAACGACGGCATCCCCGACTTCTTGGATAATGACGGCTCGCTGCCGGGGTTGAACTTGAAGCAATTCTTGCCGCTGATTCATAAGTAGACGCAACTTACGCATCTTCCAGGAAGAGGAGGGCGCTTGGAATTCTGCCTAAGCAATGAATTCCAAGCATCCTCCTCTTCCTGGAAGATTGTAGAGATAGCTTTGTGTTCAGATCAACGACCAATCCTCACCGTAACAGACTAGCCCCAGTTTTTCCGCCACCCGCCGGGAGGCGCGATTCGTCCATGCCGTGCCGTACATGGGTAGACACCCCTGCCGGCGGACAGCCGCTGCCCAGGTGGCCACGGCGGCGCCGGCGTACCCTTTGCCCCGGTAGTCGGCGATCGTTTCCAAGCCGGCTTCAGTGGCTTGGCCAGGGAAGCGCGAACAGAAACAGAGCGAGACAGCGCGCCCATCGACGATCACGGCTGCCACCGGTCCCATTGCCGCGTAAGGATCAGCCGCTGTCAGCCAGGGAAAATTCGGTTGCGCCAAGTGAAACGTGGTCTTGTCAAGCAACACGGCATGGGGTGGCGCCGTCACCGCTTCTGGAATCAAGTAGGCTGGGCCACGATACTCGTTTTTAATGGGTTCCCATGCGGCTAAAACGGCTTTAATGGCAGCGTAGCTTTGCGGTAGCGTTTCTAGATCCGTCGTCACCGGCTCACTTTGACAAAGCGCTTCCAGTTGGGCCACAAGATCTGCCGGCAGATCATAGCGAAAGCGCCAGCGATTCCCCGCGTTTGTCCGCCCCATGTAAAAACGCGGGGCCGGCGGATTGCCTGGTTCATTGACACAGCGTAGCCGGCCCTCTGGATCGCACCGAAACAACGTATTGATGTGGATTTCCATCCATTGTCGATTATTCATTGATTACTGTACCGTGTCTCCGGCGCCCTGGCAGCCCCAACGACGCCAACGCTGTCGCGCTGGGTAAAGGCGGCGCCGTTGTCGGCAACGTCCAGCCGGATCGCATCAATGCGCGGCAAATCCGTTGCTCCCTAAATCCATTGTTGTGTTCCGTGCCGCTTACTCTTTCATCGTCGTTGTCCAGTGATCGTTTGCGGTTGGCCGAAAAAGAGGGCGTGGATAGGGGGTATTGGTTGTTGGCCGGTTCAACGGTGGCGCTGCTTACGGCGTTTGCGCGCGCCATCGCGTTCCTCTTCTTCGTCTTCAAACTCATGGAGCCGTTCCATCTCCCCCTCCATGCTGGCGACCATACGGGCGTCCTCCTCAATGTGCAGGGCGTTGGCGCGCACCTCCGGGTCGGGGTCATGTTGCAAGCGTTTGGCCGCCTTGCGGAGACGATGAAAAACACCCCACGGCATTCGACAGGGGCAGATTTGGCGCACAGCCCTGGCGCGCACGGTTGGGTCGGGCGATTGCATTTCGGCCAGCAAGCGTTCGACATCCCATTCGTCGGTTGCTTGCGCCCGTTCTGCTTCCACCTTGCTCAGAAATTGCTCGACATACGCACGATTAGAGGGGGAAAGTTGTTGCTTACTCACGGGTCACTCCTTTGAACGTTTTGCTGTAGTGAGTACCGCCGGCCATTTTCCTCAACAAAAAACGGCCATAGGCGTCCAAATCCCATGACCGTCTTTGTGCTGTAGCGGTAAGATGACCGTTGGCAGGCAACAAAAAAGCCACGGGCAAATGCAACCGTGGCTCAACCTTTCGGCAGCGTGGCGTTACGCCATCCTCCTCCACGGACGCATTCTGGGTAGATCGAACTGGTGCTTGATCCAAGCCATGCTCATCATCAGAAGCCTCCTTTCCGTGAATGAAGAATGATCGAGTACAATCGTAGCAACTACAGTACAAATACCGTACAAACGCAGTCTACCAAAACGACTGTTGCCTGTCAAAATTATGTGGAAGCCAACAAAAGAACCATGATGATCCAACAATCACATCTTTACCAGGAAATTCACGAACAACCGGTTGTCCTCCAGCGTCTCTTAACCCAGGAGCGCGCTGTCGTCCAGCAATTAGCCGCCGCCATCCAACAGCGCCAGATCAGCTATATTGTGATCGCCGCCCGTGGCACCAGTGACAACGCCGGTCGCTACGCCCAATACCTGCTGGGGGCGGTGAATGGCTTTGTCGTTGCGCTGGCGACGCCCAGTCTCTTCTCCATTTACCAGCAGCCGCCCCGCTTCGGCAACGCCCTGGTGCTGGGCATCAGCCAGAGCGGCAAAAGCCCGGACATTGTGGCCGTGCTGGCCGAAGCGCGGCGGCAGGGCGCCTTGACGGCTGCTATCACCAATTTTCCCGATTCGGATCTGGGGCAACAGGCCGACCATGTCATCAATTTGCAGGCCGGCGTCGAACGGTCGATTGCCGCCACCAAGACCTATACGACTGAACTGGCCGCCATTGCGCTTCTCAGCGCCACCTTAGCTGAAAATCAAGCCATGCACGCCGCACTGAATCAAATTCCAGAGATTGTTACTGCCACCTTAACTCTGGATCAAGAGATCGCACGCCTGGCCGAACGCTACCGCTATATGCGCGATTGTGTGGTGATTGGCCGCGGCTATAACTACGCCACCGCCTTTGAACTGGCCCTGAAGTTAAAAGAGCTAACCTACACCATTGCCGAACCGTACAGCAGCGCCGATTTTCTTCATGGCCCGCTGGCGCTCATCGAGCATGGCTTCCCGGCGATTGTGATTGCTCCTTCCGGCGCCGTCCTACCCGAATTGCAGAGCTTTATGCAGACCTTGCAACAGCGCGCCGCCGAGATCATTGCCATCAGTGACGACCCTGCCACTTTGGCTCTGGCGCGCACCCGTTTGGCCCTGCCGCACACCGTACCCGAATGGCTCTCACCGTTGACGGCGATTATTCCGGGACAACTGTTGGCAATGCACCTGGCCTATGTGCGCGATTATGATCCGGATCATCCACGCGGACTGCGTAAAGTGACAGAGACGCGCTGAACTTACCGGTTGCGCCAGTAGGCAAAGAGCGGCCCTGTATCGCCCCCAACCTGAAATACATCCATCGAAAGCTGAAGTGAAGCTTCTCGAAACCAACCAATCGGGTATAGCCCTACTGCGCTCAGGGTTCTATCGGTCTACAATCCATCGATGGGCAGGCAAAGCGAACCTGCGCAAGCATGAACAGACCGGAGCTAATCTATCATGGCTGTAGCAAGATCCATACTCAATCACCACGCGCCATCACGCACCGCAATTCACGCGCGCCATACCGAGCAATTGCGTCGGGTTGAAGCGGCACAGGATCAGTTGGCGCAAGCTCAGGCCGCCCTGGCGGCTATCGAAGCGGAACTGGTCCGTCTGACGCAGCAAGCGATGACCACAGGCGCGCACAGCGGCCAAATGAGAGGCGTAGCACTGATTTTGAATCCGGCCTCCAAAAGTTTTCTGGATGGCGCCCACAGTCCGGCAGAGATTGTCGCCGCGCTGCAAGCCGTGGGCATTACCCCGCAGATGGAACTGACGACACCAGAGATCAACGCTCGGCAGTTGGCGCGCAAGGCCGTTGACCGCGGCGACACCTTGATCATTGCTGCCGGCGGTGACGGCACGATTGAAGAGGTAGCGACGGCGCTCATCCACAGCCCGGCCACGCTGGGTATCCTGCCGCTCGGCACCATGAATAATCTGGCGCGGGCGCTGGGCATTCCACTGGATCTGACCGATGCGGCGCTGCTGCTGGCTATCGGCGCCACCCGCCATATTGACGTTGGCCGTGTCGTTACCGCGGATGACCGTATCGAAGGCTATTTTCTAGAGACCGCCGGTATCGGCCTGAGTGCCGTTGCAACGCCCATCGGTGAAGATGCCGAGAAGGGTCGCTGGTCCAACCTACTTAGCCGATTGGGTGACTTCTTTGCCTTTAGTTCGACTGGGGTAACGATCCAGTGCGACAACGAGGAGGCGTTGCTCCAGAGCCAAACACATTTGGTCACCATCTCCAACGCCCCGCTCTTTGGCAACAATATGTTGGTGGCGCCTGAAGCTAAGATCGATGATGGCCTACTTGACGTTGTGGTCTATGAAGGCATGGAACTTGTCGATCTAACCCGCTACTTCTTTGGGATCTCCAACGGCGGTCGCGTCAATGATGTGCGCATCCATGCCCGCCGGGCGCAGCGCGTACAGGTGACGGCGGACATCCCCCTGCCCGTCAACGCCGATTTAGATGTACTGGATGCACAACCGCGTTGGACGGTTGAAGTTGTGCCGCGCGCCCTCGCTGTTGTCGTCGGCAATGGTCTGGCCTTAACCCTGCCGGTGACGGCAGCGCCGGTTACGCCGCCGGTGGCCGGTCCGCCTCCACTATAACACATTCACAGGATGAGCGCGCAAAATGGCTGCTATTTCGGTGTACCCCTGGGCGACGGCAACTTCGAGCGGTGTCTGGCCTTGAAAGTCCTTACCATTGATCTCCGCGCCATGCGCCAGCAGCCATTGGGTCATGGCGACATGCCCAAATTTTACGGCAGCATGAAGGGATGTTGCTACCCCCATCCCGCCACCCCGCACCAGTAGCAATTCGGTGATGGCCGTATCGCCACTGAGGGCCGCATGAAAAAAGAGCGGGATGCCATGCGCGCCTTGCGCATTGACCTGGGCCGAATCCTCATCCAAAAAGCGCACAACCGCAGCATACTGACCCAGCATCGCCGCCGCACAGATGGTGAGCGGCGCGCCCTGTGCCAACAAATATTCGGCTGCCTGCTTGAAAATACGGAGAAAATGATGCGGCGAAAGGTGCGCGGCCCCGGCGATATCAGCCAGCGACAACGGTTCGGCCAGCGCAGCGTGTATGTAATCGCGGGCGCGGTAGAGACGACGGTAGAGTTCCAGGCGCGTACTCTGCCGGGCAACCGGTAATTGCTCTGCCTCCTTAAAGACATTCCACTGGGTTTGGATCATGCCCGCCAGCAAACTATGTAATCGTTCCTCAACCCAAACGCCACTAGCCGAGACGTTCACCACATAAGCGCGCAACGCCTGCATAGAGGGTGTGACGAAATTGTTATGGGGGTAAAGTCTTTCAAAGAAGGAAAGGGGCGGGCTATCATCAGGGGTTGGATTATCTAACAAGGAGAGATCCGGCGCCGTCAGGCTGGACAAAATATCTTGCGCCCAGGCAGCCGCGTAGAAAACGCAGAAGGATTCAACCGGCGTCTCGCCTTGCTTGATCAAGGAATAGGGCTGTTGGCGATTGAGGATCAGATAGGCGTTGTCATCGACCACAAACCGTCCGCCGTCGCCGGTGGTATAGCTGCCCGGCCCATTGAACATACATTTGAGCGAAAGATCTGGTTTCGCCGAGTAACATTCGTAAAAGCGGTTCTTACCCCAGGCAAAATAATATGGATCCGTTGGCGCGTGCATCTTATCGCCCATCGTTGACTCCTCCGACAACCGTGGCCCTGTATGATAGGTTCATTATACACAAATGGCGCAAAAAAACTTCTTGGTTCTTGCTATTTTCTTGCTTATCAACCTTTGCTACTTGCTCACGACAAGTACTCTGTTCTTCAATTCGACCATGCAAGCGGTCGATCACAAATAAGAGAACGCAGGATCAGCGAGCCACGGTACATGACCAATCTCGTTGAATTGTGGTATGATAACTGACAGCAGGAGCGGTAAAGGCGGCGAAGGGAGTAGACCAATGGCAAAACGGATAGATCCGCTGGAAGATTTGGTGGGCGAACTTTTTGTTAATCGTGATGAAGAGTTGATCATGTATTGGGAGTGGGCCACGCGCGTCCCCACGCCAGTTGCCAATAGCTTTGCGCTAGTGGGCCGGCGGCGCACCGGCAAGACGGCGATTATGCGCAAGGTCTTCAACCGCCTCTTTCATGAGCAAGAGCGGGTGTTGCCGGTCTATATCTCCTTTTCCCGCTACCTGGAACGGGTAGAGCCGCTCTCCAGTTACGAGTTTGCTCAGGTCTATTTTACCGGCTACATCGGTTGCTACTTAGCATTTCGCCATCGCGAGCCGATGTTGTTACGGGATCGTTACGATTTCCACCAACTACGCGCGTTTGCGAACAGGGTGGATGATAAGTTAGCGCTTGAGCTTTACGACGCCTATGACCTTTCTTTGCAAGGTCATATCCCGCATGGCCTTGTCCAGTGGGTCATCAATTTCCCACATGGCATTGCCGCCACTCGCGACATACCCACAGCCATCATGATCGATGAATTTCAAGTGCTGACCAAGGTCTATGACCCGCGGCAGAATATCCACCACGACATCACCGACAGCTTCCAGGATGCCGCTGATACACGCTGGGCGCCCTTGCTGGTGTCCGGTTCGGCTATTCATCTCTTGTTTGAGCAGGCGCTGGGCGGGCTAGTGGCCGGGCGGTTTGTCACCCACTTCCTCCAACCGTTAACGCACCGCCACGCCCATGAATTGGTCTACCGCCTTGGCCATTGGCGCAACATCCCGGTGACCGAAGAGTTGGCCGAAGCGATCTGGCAGTTAACCGGCGGCTACCCCTATAGCATTGAACGGCTTATGTTAACCGCCTCGCCGGCCTATCAGCGCTTGCCCGATCTGGACGCACTGGAAGAAATCCTAACCTATGAATTGGGCGACGCCAAGGGCGCTTTGTGGCAACACTATTTCCGGGAATTTTACAAATATGTGGAACTCTTGAATGGCACACAACTCACCAAGAAAGTGATGTTTTGGGCCGTCAAATATCCGGAAGAACGGATTAATGCCAAACGCATTGCCCAGGAGTTAAATATCCCATTGGATGATGTACAAACCGCGCTCTTTAAACTCTACCAGGCGGATATTATCCAACGGGTCGGTTGGACCATCTTCAACGGGCCGGGCGACCCGATGTTACGGCGCTTTCTTGAATATCAATATCGCCAGGAGATCGAAGAATTGGCGCCGGAAGAAGCGGCCAAAGATTGGCAACAGGAATACCGTCGTCTACGCGGCCACCTCAACAACTTCATGGGCGAGGTAGCGGAGATGTATGTCAAAACGGTCATGGACGCCTTTGATGGCCGCACGGTAGATGGCGAACCCTATTTTCAACAACGGCTTCCCACCGACTGAGCAGTGAGACAGTAGGACAGTAAATCAGTAAGACAGTTGTTCGTTTTGCACTGTTTTACTGTTTTACTGTTTTACTGTTTTACTGTTTTACTGTTTTACTGTTTTACTGTCTCACTGTTTTACTGACTGTCAAACTAGCGATAATCATCCGGGTTATAGCGATCGGCCGAACCGGTCGGTTGCCAGCCCAGCACTTCCTTGGCGTGGCTGGTGTCGCGCCAGCGGTATTTGTTCTCGGAGATGGCGTCGAAAATGTCGAACTTGAGCGACATTGGCGCGGACAGACACTTGTCGATCATCTGCACACAATCGGCGTGGGCGAGAAAGCCAGGGAAATGACGCAATAGTTTGGGGC
Organism: Caldilinea sp. CFX5; assembly: GCA_021405325.1. The sequence continues at coordinate 277,652 of QWII01000006.1, forward strand.
GATCCGTATCCAACACGGCGCCCAACCGGATACAGATGACCGAGATGCCAAACTTATCGGCAAACCAGCGTCCCATCACCTCGCCAAAGAGTTTGCCGATGGAATAGGGTGCGTCGGGCCGGGGCGGATCGGTGTGGGTGAGCAAGGGCCAACTATCGCCCACCTCGTCGTATTTGCCGGCGGCTAACCGACCATAGGGCAAGCTGTCATCATACTCATAGCCACACATCGTCCCGCCGGTGCTGCCAAAGACAATCCGCTTGACGCCTGCCGCCCGCGCCGCTTCAAAGACATTGACTGTGCCGGCGACCGTCGTTGACAAAATTTTGTTCCAACTTGACAGATCCTTGGTCTCCGCCGAGAGATGCAGCACCATGTCCATGCCCGCAAAGGCCGGCTTGATCGCTTCGGCGTCGTTAATATCCGCTTGCAGACAAGGGATGCCGGCCACCGGACTACGGTTCAACGCGCTAAACGCATACTTGTCCCCCAAATGGCGGATAGTCAACCCGCCGATCAGACCACTCGCCCCGGTCACCAAGACCTTGGGCTTCACGCCAGTTGCACTGGTTGCCATACTTGCCTGCTTTCTGTGAGATTGGTTAGGTAGTTGGTTGGTGCGTTGGTTGAGCCTGTCGAAACCAACGCACCAACCAACTACCCAATCCGATACTGTTCGATGACTTCTTCGACAATTTCGATCCCTAAGCCGGGGCCGGTGGGGATGGTGACAAAGCCATCCTTCACCTGCGCCGGCTCGGTGACGAGCGCGTCACGGAAGGGGTTTTCATAGGTGTCCAGTTCTAACATGGGCGTCTCGGTGGTGCGTGCCCAGGAGGCGTCGGGGAGCAGGGCGAGGAGTTGCAAGGTCGCCGCCACGACGACGGCGCCGCCCCAGCAATGCGGCATGGTCGGCACGCCCCAGAGCCGCCCTAGCTCAGCAATAAAGAGACATTCGCCAAAGCCGCCGCAGAGACTCACATCGGGCTGGATAATATCCATGGCGTGGCGGGTCAACACCGCTTTGAAGCCGCCACGGGAACCAATCCCCTCACCGGCGGCGATGGCGATGTCGAGTTTGTCGGTTAAAATTTCGTAGCCGGCATAGTCCGGTTGAGGTAACGGTTCTTCAAACCAGTAGAAGTCCAGCGCTTCCAATGCACGGCCCATTTGGATCGCTTTCGAGAGGGAATAAGCGCCGTTGCCGTCAGCCATCAACAGAATATCAGGCCCGACAGCCTCACGGACTGCCGTGGCGGCGGCGATATCGTGCGATAGGGGTTCCCCGCCGACGCGCATCTTGAGGGCGCGAAACCCCTGCGCAACCAAAGCCGCGGCTTCGTCGGGATACTGGTCAGCAGCGGCCACCCCTTCTGTGTAATTCATGGCCGACGCATAGACCGGCGCCTGGTCGCGTAGCCGCCCGCCATACAACTCGGCCAGCGACAGATTGAGCGCCTTGCCCCGCAGATCGTGCAGGGCAATGTCAACAGCGGCGACGGCCAACGGATTGCCAAAATTCGGCCCCCACAGTTGACGCCAGAGCCGCCGATGGTCGAGTGGATTCTGACCGATGAGGGCCGAGGCAAATTGGTGGTCGATCAACGCCTGTGCCGCACCAATGGGCGCCGTCTCACCCCAGCCGACCAACCCTTCGTCGGTGCTGATCTTGACCAACAAGGTCGTGCGATAGGGGTAGAGCATGGTAGAGGGGCCAATGGCGCGCGGCAATTCGTATTGCAGCAAGTACGTTTCGACGCCGGTAATTTTCATGATCAGACCTCCAGACGCAACTGGGTTTCGGCATGGAAGAGGTGAAGCTTTTCGCGCGGCAATTGCAAGGTGACAGTCTCGCCGACCGCAAGGCGGCGATCCGGCTCAACGCGCGCCGTTAACGAAAGACCATTGCGGTTCACTTCAACAAAGGTGTCGGACCCCAACGGTTCCAACAACGCCACCTGGCCGACAAAGCTGTCCGGTGTGTTGACGGCATCACCTTGTGTCAGGCGCACATCCTCGGCGCGAATGCCCAGCAAAATGGGCTGTTCTTTAGTCGGTGCAGTGCTACCGGCGCGGCGTGCCCATTGCAACTGTAGTCCATCCGCCACAAAAGCAAGCGTGTCCGCTGTGCCGCTTACCTTGCCCTGAAGGATGCCCATGCGCGGTTTGCCGATAAAAGTTGCCACATAGGCATGCTGAGGCCGCCGGTAGATCTCCTCGGTGGGGCCGTATTGCACCACTTCGCCCTCGCGCATGACGGCAATGTAGTCGGAGAGCATCATCGCCTCTTCCTGATCATGGGTTACGAAGATCGAGGTGGTTTTGAGTTGCTGGTGGAGTTTTTTGATCTCACTTCGCATACGGGTGCGTAAGGCAGCGTCCAGGTTGGAGAGCGGCTCGTCAAAGAGGAAGACCTTTGGCTCCTTCACCATCGCCCGCCCCAGCGCCACCCGCTGTTGCTGCCCGCCCGAAAGTTGGGAGATGCGGCGATCCAGCAGCGCTTCTAATTCCAAGACGCGCGCAACCCGTCGCACCCGCTCGTCAATCTCGGTCTTGGGGCGCTTGAGCAATTTGAGCGCAAAGGCAATATTGCCATAGACATTCATGTGGGGGTAGAGCGCATAGTTCTGGAAGACCATCGCCATTCCCCGCTCGTGGGGCGCCCAGTCGGTGATACGCTGCCCATCCAGCAAAATCTCGCCGCGCGTCACCTTTTCTAGCCCGGCGATCAGATTGAGCGTGGTCGTCTTGCCACAGCCCGACGGCCCCAGCAGAGTGACAAAGGCATGATCGGGAATGTCTAGCGAGACTTCCTTCACCGCCTGCACCGGCCCAAATGATTTGCCTAACCCCCGCAACTCGACTCGACTCATGCAAAAATACTCCTGTTTGGGTTGGTTGGGTCGCCCGTTGGTTCGTTGGTTGAGCTTGTCGAAACCAACGAACCAACGGGCGACCCAACCAACGACCCCTAAAACTTAATCCCCTCGACCAACCCGCGGATGATAAAGCGGTTGAGGATAAAGACCAGCAGCACCGGCGGGATCAGGGTCAACATGCCGGCGGCGGCGACCAGCGAATTATCCGAATGGAAGGTCGTACTGACCAGTGACGACAAGCGCACGGTGACCGGCACGGCGAAATTCGTCGAGAGAATCAGCCCAAAGAGAAACTCATTCCACGCGCCGATAAAGGCGAAGATTGCCGTCGCCACAATGCCCGGCGCCGTGACCGGGATCAAGACGCGAAAGAGCGCCCCCAGTCGCGAACAGCCGTCCATGCGTGCCGCCGCTTCCAGAGCATACGGCACCTGTTCAAAGAAGTTTTTCAACATCCAGATGACATAGGGCAGCAGAAAGGTGGTATAGACAATGATCAGCCCCAAATGCTTGTCGAGCAGCCGAAAGTTGCGCAAGAGCAAAAACATGGGGATGATCAAGATCATGGCCGGCACCATGCGCATGACCACGCTAAAGAGCAGAAAGAGATTCTTGTGCGGCACATTCAGGCGCGCCAATGGATAGGCCGCCAGCGACCCAAAGAAAAGGCAAAAGAGCATAGTGACCGTCGCGATGATGGCGCTGGTGCGCAACGCGTTCAAAAAGTCCGGCTCTTGCAACATGGCGCCATACCAGCGCAGGCTGACATCCGCCATCTGCAACTGCGGCGGCACCGAGACATAGTTGGTCTCCGGCTGGACACTCATCACCGCGATCCAGGTCACCGGCGCCACCGTCCAGAGCAGAAAGAAGAGAACCGCGATATAGAGAAAGGCGGGGCGAAACCAGGCGCTTATTGCTCTTGGCATAATGTACCTTTGCCCTTCACAATTGAAAGGTAGAAAAGCTTTGCAAACAGCGCAAGCTTTGTAAACACGGATGGAAGGAACACGGAAGGATGTCATTCATGATTTTCTGTGTTTCTTCCTTCTGTGTTTACGATTGAGCGGCTTCCCTGAAGTTGTACTGGCGGCTTATGATCTCTGTTGCCGCGCCTGCATCGACCAGAACGAGACGCTACCCAGCACAATGATCAACAATGCCAACAAGACCGCCAGCGCCGATGCTTTGCCGAGGCTCAGGCGCTCAAAGGCATTGAGAAAGACGAGAAAGCTGAGAACCACTGTCCCCTGCCCCGGCCCACCGCGTGTGAGGGTGAAAATCAGGTCAAAGGTCTGGAGCGAGACGATGATCTGCAAGACCACGGCAAAGATCAAAATATTGCGCAGATGGGGCAAGGTGACATAGCGAAAGCGCGCCCAGATCCCGGCCCCATCCATACGCGCTGCCCGAAAGAGCGACTCCGGGATGCTTTGCAGCGCCGCCAGGATGATCAGCGTCAAAAAAGGGAGACCCTTCCAGGCCGTGGCAACCGCCGCAATGACCAGCGCCAGCGTCGGCTTGTCGAGCCAGACCACGTAGTTGTCGATCACCCCCAGCTGATAGAGCAGCGCATTGGCCAACCCATAGTTGCTCTGAAAGATGTAGCGCCAAAGCACCCCGCCCACCACCGGCGCAATTGCCCACGGCAACATCACCAACACCCGCACTGGCCCTCGTCCGGGAAACGCTTCATTGAGCAACAGCGCCAACGCCAGCGCCAGCGACACGCTCATCACAATGGTCAGCGCGGCAAAGAACATGGTGCGCCCCACCGACTCGCGCACGGCCCGTTCGGTCAGCACATTCAAGTAATTATCCACCCCTGTCCACGACCGAGCCGGCGAGATGGTCAACTCGATCTGCTGGAAACTCATCGTCACCGCATAGGCAATCGGGATGACCAGGAAGATCACCAAGATCACCAGCGTCGGCGACAGCAGCAGCAACCCAAAGCGCACCTCATCCAGCCGATGAAAGCGCTGCCAAAAGGTTGGGCGTTCGGTTGCGGGGAGGGGTGGTGAGATTGATTGTTCCATGAGATGATTAGAAAATTAGGTAATTGGGTGATTGGATGATTCGGTGATTGAGACTTCGGCGCGAGCTCAGTCGAGCGCTTGTCGAAATCACCGAATCATCCAATCACCTAATTACCAACAACTTTACCCCGCCTTTGCCCAATACTCATCCACCAACGTTTGCGCCTCGCTCTGGATGGTCTCCACGGCAGCTTCGGGGGTCAGGTTGCCGTCGATCATGGCGAGCATGTGTTCGACAAAGACGGCGCCCACGTCGAAGTAGAAGGGGGAGCCATAACGCGGCGCAGGGTATTGGCCCTGTTCCTTGACGGTGGCAAATTGGGGCGACTTTTCGATAACAGCCGGCTCATCAAAGGTGGCGGTACGCGACGGCGGACGGCCCCAGTTGAGCGCCACCAGGCTTTGCACTTCTGGTGAGATGATATGTTCAAGCCAGGCCAACGCCAGATCTTTGTTGGGGGAGAATTGGTTGATGGCATAGCCTTCAAAGCCATTCACCGACCCGCTGCGCAAGGTGAGACCGGGGATAATGCTCGTCTGCACCTTGTCCACCACCTGCGATTGTTCCGGGTCCTGGGCCAGGGTGTAGTGGTTGGGGAAGGCGAAGTAATGGGCCATGTTGCCGGCGCGGAAGATTTTGCCCTGTTCAATCGAACTGGCGACCGTCACCCCGGCGGGATCGGCAATCGCCTCGGTGACAAAGGCGTCATAGAGCGCTTGCATCGCCAGCAGCCCTTCATCGGTCGCCAGTTGGAGTTTGGTCAAATCCTCGCTAAAGAGGCGACCACCGGTGGAGTTAAAGAGCGAGACATAGGAGACAAAGCCGGAGTTGGCGTCGCCCATGGTAAAGAGCGTGGCATAGCGGCCATCGGTGGTGGTTGCCTTGCTGTTGGCAATAAATTCGGTCCACGATTCGGGCGCTTTGCTGCTATCGAGACCGCCGCCTTCGTAGATCTCTTTGTTCCACATAAAGATCGCCTGGTTGCTGTCAAAGGGGACGCCATATTGCTTGCCCAGGAAGTTCAACGCGGCCCGTGGCGCGCCCACCAACCCATCCAGCAAGGCGCTGTCAAATTGCTCGGTAATGTCCTCCATCAAGGTGCGACCATATTTGGCGTTGAGCGTCTCCCAGGTGTACATCGTATCGACCGAACTATCCTGTGAGGCGACAAAGACCGCGTACTTGGCATCGACATCACCGCCGCCCACTTCAATCCAGTTGACCTTGGCGCCTGTCTTCTCTTCAAAAATTGGCACCCACAGTCCTTTGACATTTTCATTGTGATGTTGGGCCGAGAAGATGTTTAACTCCCGGTCGGCAAAGGGTGGGCCACCGGCGGCAGCCGTGTCGGCGGCAGCGCCACCGGTGGGCGCTGCCGCCGGCGCCACACAAGCGGCGAGCGCACTTCCGGCCAGTGTCATGCCGGCCAAGGTCAAGAACTGTCGTCGTGAGATGCCCTGAGCTACTGATCGGCTTACCATGATCGTCTCCTTGCGTATGAACTTGTGCTTGAAAAGTGGGTGAACGCGGCGGATAGTTGCTGCTGCCGGGGGCGGCCAGGGGCAAAAAAAAGGCGCTTATTTTTGCCTCAACAGTGAATATATCTATTATATGCCCATTTTGGGGGTTGTCAAATCCGCTAAAAATGGTATGCTACACCATGATCGTCTGATTGTAGGATAGAGGTGGCGCAGTGGAGCGAAGGCAGTGCTACTAGATCATTTGATAACCAAGAATTTGTGCAAACAGAGCAAATTTCCCGCACCTTTTTCTGTGTTCCTTCCATCCGTGTTTAGTCTTTTGAAGTTGCCACAAGACCAAACACGGATGGAAGGAACACGGCAGTAATTCATCGGTTCTTGAGCCTTGCCGAAGGATGAGGCGAAGCTTCGCTAGTTCGTTAAAACCGGGGAGTGACCATTCCGGTGAATGCGCATCTCATCCAGCAACTTTTGGATATTGCCATAATGCTGTACCATGGCAACGCGCGCGGCCTCAACATCGCGTTTGGCCAACGCATCGACAATGTTGACATGCCACTGGTAAATTTCCATGAGATTCGGATTCGAGGGCACCGCTGCATGGCGCCGCGCCTGGGAGAAGACCATCCAAAAGACATCGACCACTTTACCCACACTGCGGTTTTTAACATTCGCCCACAGTGTGCGATGGAAGAGCCGATCTTCTTCCGTGTAATCTTCACCACGTACGATCGGTGTACGCATCCGCTCAAGGATGGCATAGAGTTGTTGCAACTGCTCCTCGGTGACGGACGCGACAGCCTGGTCGATCATGCTGTGTTCAATGTGGAAGCGCAGTTCGAGAATATCAGCCAGATCTTTGAGATCAAACATCAGACCGTAGGCCAGATTTTCGAGCAGCGGGTCAAAAGAGAAGTTGCGGACAAAGAGGCCGGCGCCGGTGCGCGCTTCCACAATCCCCAGCGTTTCTAACGATTTGACCGCCTCGCGCACGGAGTTGCGACTGACGCCAAGCTGCTCGGCCAGTTCAGTTTCCGGCGGGAGCGCATCCCCCGGCATCAAGGCATGTTCAAGAATGTAGGATTTGACCTCATCCTGTACGGCTTGATAGAGCAACTGTGGTCGCTTTAATTTGCGATTTTCGAATTTTGGTTTGGAAAACATAGGCATCCATTTTCATGACTAGCTTATGGTACAGAGCTTGTACCATAAATGACGTAGTTGATTTCGTACCGCGAACGATTTCACAAGGCAACGCTGCCCTACCTACCCTAAGACTTTTGGAATTGGAATTTGGCGATTTGTGCAGGCAATGTCATTCAGACCATAAATCTGGATGGCGCTTTGTTGGACGTGGCTTGAAGGTAAGAGAGCGGCGGTGCAACTCATTTTTCCATTTGTCCTGGCACAAAACTGCAATTATTATATCCAATTGTAGGATATAAGGAAATTATTACCACCGTTAGTGCAATTAAACGGTAAGGATGATTGTAGTTGAGGATAAAGACAAATGATCGAGATGACTTATCGCACCCTTGGCCGCACGCAACTGGCTGTCTCCGCCCTGGCGCTGGGGACGGTAGAACTGGGGATGGATTACGGCATCGCCGCCTCCGGCCATTTTACACGCCCGGCGGAAACAGCAGCGATTGACCTGGTTCATGCCGCCCTGGCTGCCGGCGTTACGTTTATTGACACGGCCCGCGCCTATGGCGAAAGCGAAGCCGTTCTCGGCAAGGCGCTACGTGGCCGGCGTGATCAAGTCGTGCTGGCGACAAAAGTCGGCCTGCATCGCTCCGATGGTTCGCTGCCAACCGGGGCGACGTTGCGCGGAGAAATGCTTGCCTCGTTGGAAACCAGCTTACGTCTATTGCAAACCGATTGGGTGGATCTCTGGCAGATCCACAATGTTGATGGCGCTGTGCTGGCGCGCCATGACGAGCTTGCCGCTATCTTCGCCGCGGTGAAGGCGAATGGCAAAGTACGGGCGGTGGGCGGCTCGTTCTACGGTGCAGAGTTGCCACAGCAGGCGCTTGGCTTTGATCTGTTTGATGTAATTCAAGTGACCTACTCCGTTTTCGACCAACGGCTGGCCGATCAGGTTTTACCATTGGCGCAAGCCCAAAATGTTGGTGTGATGGTGCGCTCGGTGTTGCTCAAAGGCGCGTTAACGGAGCGCGCCGACTATCTGCCGGATCACTTGGAGACCCTACGCGCGCGCGCCCGCGCCTATCGCCAACTGGTCGCTGCGCAGGGGCAGGGCTTGACGCCGGCGCAGGTTGCCATTGCCTTTGCCCTGGCCCACCCGCAGATTAGCTCGGTGCTGGTCGGCATTCGCAGCCTGGAAGAGCTGACCGAAAATCTGCCGGCCTTGACGGCCACGCTACCCGCTGCCTTGCTGGCGCAGTTATCCACCTTGCGCATTGATGAAGAAAAACTGATCAACCCTGGGCTGTGGGGCATATAGCCGGGTTGGCGTCTTTGCGGCGCTGTAGTATAATAGGATAAAATTTTCCTAGAAACGATGGCGGCGTAGTCAGGCCACCCTGCCCTGAAAACAACAAGGATTTCGCAGATTATACAGATGAATTTGCAATATAAAGCTTTGAAATCTGCGGCATCCCTGTTGTTTTCATTGGCTGTGGCGCACAATGGTGCATGGCTCCTTCCTAGAAGCGGCAACTACCGCCTGGTCATATCAAGTGGTTTCCGCCGCTTCCAGGAAGCGTGGCCGCCCCAACCCTTGCGCCGCCATCGCAAAAGAAATAGAGGCAGCATGAAAATCGCCATTCTCTACGGCCCGCGTGATTTGCGCATTGAAGAGGAAGCACTCGATACAAGCCACCTGCAACCCGATGAAATCTGGGTCGAAACGCGCATCTCGGCCTTGAAGATCGGCACCGATCGCGGCAACTATGAGGGCGCCGAACGGGTGCCGGGCGCGCCGGACTATCCGCGTTGGGTCGGGGACAGCAATTTAGGCATTGTCCGGGGTGTGGGCAGTGCTGTGACACGCGTACAGGTGGGGGATCGCATTGTGACTCGCCAACCGCACCAATCCGCATATATTACCCAGGAATCGGCCAGCATCGTCAAAGTGCCGACGGGGGTGGCGGATGAAGACGCCGTCTATGCGCATCTCTACGCCCTGAGTGCGCACTGCTATCACAAGGCCCATTTCAAGGCCGGCGAAACGGTGGCCGTGGTCGGCTTGGGCACGTTAGGACTAGGCGCCGTGGCGATTGGCCCGCTCTTTGGCGCTCGGGTCGTCGCCATCGGCAATGACGCTTTCCGCCTGGATCTGGCCCGGCAGATGGGCGCTCATGCCACTCTGCTTTACAATGACCCAGAATTACAGGCGAAATTGCACGAATTTAGCAATGGCGACGGCATTGATCTCGTTGTGTTGACCGCCAACCCCTGGCCGGCCTACCGCACTGCCGTCGAGATTGTGCGCCCCAATGGCCGCGTCTCGATTGTCAGCCTGCTGGGCCGCGGCGAAGCCGACCTTGATTTTAACCCCCTCTCGATGCAATACTTCTACATCAAAGGCATCTCGTTGATCGCCGTCTCCGGCCCTGCTGGTTATCTTTACCCGAATGACAGCGGCCACCCGCAACTGACCAGCGATCACTACCATGCCGACCGCAACGCTGCCCATATTCTGTCCCTGATGGCGGACGGCAAACTAGAACCAAAGCGCTTGATCACCCACCGCTTCCATTACCGCGAGATGGCAAAAGCCTACGAGATGGCCTACGCGCGTGAAAAGGCGATGTTGGGGGTGATCTTCACCTGGCAAGATTAAGGCGTGATTCGTGCTACGTGATTCGTGAGACGTGACTGTGTTATGAAGGCGCTGTGCGGTTCTAACTTCGTTCACGGCCAATATTTCACGAATCACGTCTCACGAATCACGGAAAGGAATTTCTATGCGTATTGTCACCGGCTGTATCAGCCACGAATCCAGCACCTTTACGCCGGTCGCCACCACCTGGGAGAGCTTTTTTGAACGCTTTGGCGATGTGCGCGGCGCGGCCATTATTGAGAAATTCCGCGGCACCAATACCCCCACCGGCGGTTTTATTGAGGGCGCCGACGTGCATGGCTTTGAACTGATTCCCACCATTTTTGCTGAAGCGCACCCTAGCGGCCCGGCGCCCCGCCCGGTCTTTGATCGCCTGGTCAGCGAATTACTGGCCGGCATTGCCGCCGCTGGTGCGATTGATGGCGTGCTACTTGAATTGCACGGCGCAATGGTGGCGGAGGGGGTCGATGACGGCGAAGGGCATATCTTGGCGGCTGTGCGCGAGCTAGTCGGGCCGCAAATCCCCATTGTCGTCCAGTTGGACATTCATTCCAGCATTTCCCAGCGCATGGTTGACATGGCCGATGTGTTGATTGGCCGTGAAAGCTACCCCGAAATCGACATGGCGGCGCGTGGCCGGGAGTGCGCCGATGTTTTGGTACGCATCCTGACCCAAGGGGTGCGTCCAACCATGGCCCTCCACCGCCTGCCCATGATCTGGGGTATGAATCAAGTGACCGCCCATTCGCCCATGAAGGAAGCGATTGCTGAATTACATCGCATCGAAGCGCAACCAGGCGTGGTCTGCGGCTCCATTGCGACCGGTTTCCCGCTTTCTGATGTGCCCGATATGGGATCTTCGGTCTACATTGTCACCGACAACGATCAAGCGCTGGCGCAACGCTATGCCGACGAACTAGCCGCCTGGATTTGGGAACGGCGCGCCAGTTGGCAACTGCCCATGCCCAGCACCGCCGCGGCCTTGGCCGATGCGCAAAAACAGGGGCGCTACCCGGTCATCTTTGCTGACCGCAATGACAACCCCGGTGGTGGCTCACCAGGGGATAGCACCGGCGTCTTACGCACCTTCATCGCCGCCGGGTTAGAAGATGCCTGTGTTCTCTACATTGTCGATCCCGAAGCGGTGGCCCAATGTCACCAGGCTGGCGTCGGCGCCACCTTGACCCTGGATGTCGGCGCTAAGTCGTCACCGTTGCAAGGCGAACCGGTGCGCATGACCGTCGAGGTGATGGCTTGCTCTGATGGCCGTTTTTACTATGATGGCCCGATGTATGCCGGCTTGGAATGTGATATGGGACCCTCGGCTCACATCCGGCAAGGCAGCATCCATGTCATCTTGACCAACGGTCGCGACCAACCCTTTGACACTGCCTTTGCCCGCAGTTTGGGGCTTGAGCCGCGCCAGATGCGCTACATCGCCGTCAAATCCGCTGCCCACTTTCGCGCCGCCTTTGAACCGTGGGCCGGCGCGATTTACGTTGTTTCGGAGCCAAGCGTTCACAGCGCCGACACCGGCACCTTGACCTATCAACATTTGGGGCGGAAACTATATCCCTTTGATCCGCTTTAGGCTATGCCAAGCTAATTATTATACGCGCTTACGTGTTGCGTGTTGCGTGAACTGTCCAATTGGTGTCATCCATGAATGATTTGGTTTGGCCCTAAGGGGCCCAACCAACAGACTAACCAACAAACTAACCAATCAATCGACTGCAAAGGAACAAGCAATGAACAATCGCATCCCTTCCACTCCCCTGTTGCACCGCACCACCCTTACCCGGCGGCAGTTGCTCAAAGCCGGCGCTGGCAGCATGAGCGCGCTCACCTTATTGGGGCTGGCCGGTTGTCAAGCCGTTGCCCCTGGGGCCGCGCCGGCTGGCGAAACCACCGGCGCGACCGGCCCCAGCAAATTGACCATCGGCTATGACGGCGATATTATCAAGCTCGATCCCGGCATCCAGCAGACCGGCAACGACTGGCCCCCGGCGGCGCTGGTCTACAATCGCCTGGTCGAGTATGACAACACGATGATGAATCCCGTCCCCAGCCTGGCCGAGTCTTGGACGGTTTCGGATGACGGCTTGACCTATACCTTCCAGTTGCGCCAGGGGGTCAAGTTCCACAGCGGGCGCGAAGTGACCGCCGAGGATGTGGCCTACACGTTCACGCGCAATTTTGAGATCGGCCCCAAGGGGCGTTTTGCCGGCTATATGTTGGCTGTTGACACCTTTGAGGCGACGGGGACGCACGAGTTTATCATTCATTTGAAGCAACAAGATGTGACCTTCTTCCCCAATCTGGCCGTGATGGCGGCCTCGATTGTGGACAAGGAGACGATTGACCAAGTGGAGACACACCCGATTGGCTCCGGCCCCTATGAATTTGTCGAATGGGTGCCGGGGGAACGCGTCGTCTATCGCAAGTTCAAAGAGTACTGGAACCAGGACCAACTGGCGCAGTGGCCGGATGAAATTGTCACCATCCCCATCCCCGAAGTACAGACGCGGATTGCCAACTTGCAGAGCGGTCAGGTGGACATTGCCACCAATATTCCCCCGGAGTTTTTCGAGCAGATCAGCAGCGACCCCAATTTGCAACTGTTGGGGCAAGAAGTTTCGGCCTCCTATCTCTGCTTGATCTTTAGCAATGAGCGGCCACCCTTCCAGGATAACAAACTGCTGCGCCAAGCCATTGCCCGCGCCATTGACAAAGAGGCGATCCTGCAAAATGTCTTCTTTGGTTCCGGCGAAACCCAGTGTAATCTCATCCCCTCCACCCACTGGGCCTACAGCGAACTTGCCTGCCCCACTCGTGATCTCGATGAGGCGCGCCGCTTGCTGGCCGAGTCCGGCTTTGACCCCGCCACCAAGATCACCTTCCGCACCTTTACGGGGCAGGAATTTGGCGTGCCGGTGGCCGAAATCATCCAGAGCAACCTGGCCGAGATTGGGTTGAATGTGGAGATCGAGCCGCTGGAGTGGGCCTTCTATGTCGAAGATGCCTGGGTGGGCCGCAACTTTGAGATGACGCTGGCCTGGTACACCCGCGAGATCGACCCCGATGGCCTCTTTAGCAGTGTGCTGCGCAAAGAGCAGGGCAATAACCCTATGCGCTACTTCAATCAGCAGGTGGAAGATCTCTTTGACCAGGGCAAAGCCACCGCCGACCGCGAAGAACGCAAGAAGATTTACGAAGAACTGATGAACATCGCCATCCTGGACGACACCCCGCTGGTCAAACTCAAGAGTATGGAGATCAAGTGGGCGGCCAACAAGAAAGTGGCAGGTTTTACCATCCTGCCCAAGGGCTACCCTAACTTCTATGATTGGCAATGGGTCGGCTAGAGGATGACAAGGTGAAGGGGTGACAAGGTGACAAGGTGAAGACTTAAGGTAACTACTCAGTTCCTAGCCAGTCCATGACTGACCAGGAACTGAGTAGTTACGACTTAAGGGTGTGATTTGACGACTACGTCACCCTGTCACCTTGTCACCTTGTCATCAAGCAGGGGGCTACGTCATGCAACAATACATCCTGCGCCGGTTGGTGCAGATGATCTTTGTGCTTTTTCTCTTTTCGATGGTGGTCTTTACGGTGTTGCGCCTGGTGCCGGGGGATCCGGTGGCGGCGCAACTGGGGTTGGAGGCCAGTCAGGAAGCGTATGATCAATTGCGCCGCGAGATGGGGTTGGACAAGCCCATCTATGTGCAATATGGCATCTGGCTGGGAGACGTTGTGCGCGGGGATTTTGGCACATCCTGGCGTTCGCACCAGACCGCACTCTCGCTGATTCAGCGGCGCTTTCCGGCCACCATCTGGCTCACGGTGGCGTCGATTGGGATTGGTTTGCTGATTAGCGTGCCGCTGGGCATTATTTCCGGGGTGCGCCCCCGTTCGGCGTTGGCCCATGTCGCCACCTTCTTCTCGTTGGTGGGGATCGCTCTGCCGAGCTTCTGGCTGGGGTTGATGTTGCTGCTGACGCTGGCGGTCTCCTTGCGCTGGTTGCCGCCATCGGGCTACATTTCGCCGTTGATCGACCCGGTGCTGGGGCTGAAATTTCTGACCATGCCGGCGATCACCCTGGGCATTGGCCTGGCCGCGCCCTTGACCCGCTTTATCCGGTCGGGGATGTTGGATGTGATGAATACCGATTATGTCCGCACGGCTCGCGCCAAAGGCTTGGTGGAGCGGCTGGTCATCTTGCGCCACGCCCTCAAAAATGCCATGCTCTCAGTGGTGACGATCTTTGGCGTCCTCCTGGGCAGCCTGCTGGGCGGCTCGATTATCACCGAATCGGTCTTCAACTGGCCGGGCATCGGCACGCTGCTGCTACAAGCGATCCAACAGCGCGATTATGGCATTGTTCAGGGGGTGGTTCTTTTTATCTCGTTAATCTTTATGATTGTCAACCTGCTGGTGGATCTGACCTATGCCTATCTCGACCCCCGTATTCGCTATCAGTAGGGGCGGGTGCGTGATTCGTGAAACGTGATGCGTGTTGCGTGATCTCGATCCACGCATTCACTATCCGTCGGGCTTGGTGCGAGCAAACGACAGCATAGACCCGTCCTGTAGGGACGCCTGAGTTTAGAGCGGAGTTATTTTGGCGACAACTCTTTCAACCGCGTTACAGCAAGGCACGCGCCAGCCACAACGGCGAGCGGCGCGTGCTGTTGAATTTATACGAAGCGTCTTACGCAACCGCTTGGCGGCGATCGGGGTGCTGATTGTCGGCGGGCTGCTGGTGGTGGCGCTGTTGGCCCCGTGGCTGGCCCCCTATGACCCCGAAGTCCAATTTGCCGCCGCTGCCCGTCAACCGCCATCCGCCGCCTATCTCTTTGGCACTGATAACATTGGCCGCGATAATTTTAGCCGCGTTCTCTATGGCACACGGGTTTCGCTCTTCGTGGGCGTGGCGTCGATGCTCTTTGCCAGCGTCCTGGGGGTCATGTTGGGACTGGCGGCGGGCTATTATGGCGGCTGGTTCGACACAGTCATCATGCGCACGATGGATGCGCTGCTGGCCTTCCCGGCGGTGTTGCTGGCAATTTTTATCATTGCGGTGCTGGGGCCGTCGCTCTTGAATGCGATCTTGGCGGTGGGCATTGTCTACACGCCCACCTTTGCCCGCCTGATTCGCGCCAGTGCGCTGGCGATTCGTGAAAAGGAATATATGGAATCGGCGCGAGCGATTGGGCTGCGCGATGGGCAAATCATGCGGCGGGTGATTCTGCTCAACAGCCTGTCGCCGCTGGTGGTGCAATTTTCGTTGGGTGTTGGCTATGCCATTCTCGTCGAAGCCGGGCTGAGTTTCCTGGGGCTAGGGGTGCAGCCGCCGACGCCAGCCTGGGGTTCCATGTTGGGCTATGGCCGCAACTATATGGCGATGGCGCCCTGGTTGACCGCCTTCCCCGGTCTGGCGATCTTTGTCACCGTATTGGGCTTTAACTTTGTCGGCGACGGGCTGCGCGAGGCGCTGGACCCGCACATGCGGCGCGTGTAACAGGAGGGGCGATGCTGATCTTCGATGGCGATTACCCGATGGCGCACGGTGCGCTCGATCTAAACCGGAACCTGACCTTGCCGATTGCGGAAGCGCGCGCCCAGCCCGACAAAGAGCCGGATACGCGTTGGCCCAACCGCGGCATGATGGCGACGTTGCCGGAGATGCGGCGGGGCAAGATCGCCGGGGCGCTGGTCAAGGTGGTGGGACGCATCAAACGGCCCCATAGCCCGCTCTGGGGTTACAGCAGCGGTGACGGCGCCTATGCCGCCGCCCAAGGCCATCTTGCCTACTATCGCATCCTGGCCCGCCGTGGCGAAGTGCGCCTGTTGCGGACACGGGGCGAGTTTGCCGATCACTTTGCCCGGTGGGCGGCGGTGGACGCAGCGGGCGGTGACACGGCGACCCTGCCGGTTGGCTTTGTCCTCGGCATGGAAGGGGCCGACCCGATCCTCTGGCCGGAACAGGCGGCGGATTGGTGGGCCGACGGCTTGCGTGTGGTCAGCTTGACCCACTATGGCGTCAGCAGCTATGCGCATGGCACCGGCACGGCGGGCGGCTTAACCCCTCAGGCCAAGCCGCTCCTCCTAGCGATGGCGCGCTTGGGCATGATCTTGGATTTGACCCACCTGGCCGATGAGAGCTTTTGGCAAGCGCTCGATCTGTTCGACGGCCCGGTTCTCGCCAGCCATCAAAACTGCCGAGCGCTCGTGCCGGGCGAACGCCAATTTAGTGATGAGCAGTTGCGCGCCCTGATCACCCGCGGCGGGGTCATCGGCGTGTCGATGGATACTTGGATGCTCTATCGCGCCGGCCAGTTGGATTGGGCGAAAGCGGGTGTCACCGAGCGGCGGGATCTCTTTGCCCGCGCCGACGTCACCCTGGCCCACGTCGCCGACCATCTTGATCACATCTGTCAGTTGGCCGGCAATGCCGATCATGCCGCCATCGGCGGCGACACCGACGGGCAGGGCGGGGTAGAAGGCGCCCCCGCCGACGTGGATACGGTAGCCGATTATCAACGTCTGGCCGCAATCTTAGCCCAACGCGGCTATGATCAGCGCGCCATCGAACAGATCCTGGTGGGTAACTGGCTGCGCTTTTATACGCGCTGGTTGCCGGCATAAGCGCAACCCGGTTGTTATAGTTCAACTATCAGTAGACCGCAACACCGTCTGACCCAACTCTGAACTTTGGACTGGCAACTGCGGACTACTGACTATTTCTGCTGAACAAGGAGACCCAATGAGTGCCTGGAGTTACACCGATGCAGACCGTGCCTTTGTGGCGCGCCATGTCGAACCTTATTTGCCCGATAAAATTTTTGACGCCCACGCTCATCTCTTCTGCCATGCCCACTATCCGGCAGGCAAGTTACCGGCGCTCCTGAATGGTACGCCCACCGAGATTGGCCTGGCGGTCTTTCGCGAGTATATCGAGTGGCTCCATCCCGGCCAGCGCACGGTCGGCGGCTTGTTCTTTGGTCTCGCCTTCCAGGGCGACCGCAAGGCCAACGATGAGTATGTCGCCGCCGAAGTCAAAGCGGGGCAGGCCGCCGGTTTCCGCGCGTTTGGGCAGATGTTGATCGCACCTGACATGAACCCGGAGTATGTACGGGAGACCGTGCGCCGACACGGCTTTGTCGGGCTAAAACCCTACCACCTCATGGCCCAAGTCGATGGCCCCACCTTTCTGGCGCCGATTGAAGCCTACCTGACCGAGGATCATATCCGTATTGCCCACGAAGAGGGGTTGAGTGTTACCTTGCACATGGTGCTGGATCGCGCCCTGGCCGACCCGCGCAACCAGGCCACCATCCGCCGCTATTGTGAGCGTTATCCCAACATGCGGCTGATCCTGGCCCATGCTGCCCGTGGCTTCAACCCCTGGCACACCATCGAAGGCATTGACAGCCTGCGCGGCCTCTCCAATGTCTGGTTTGACACTTCCGCCGTCACCGAAGCTGGCGCTTTTGAAGCCATTGTCGAAACCATGGGCCACGACCGCCTGCTCTACGGCACCGACTTCTACGTCAGCCACCTGCGCGGCCGCTGTATCGCCATCGGCGACTCCTTCCACTGGCTCTACGCCGAAGAGATGGGGCTGGCCGAGAAGCACACCACCTTACAACCAGTCTTGATCGGCCTCGAATCCCTGCGCAGTCTCATCCTGGCCTTCCACCGGCTCAAGCTGACCGACCGGCAGGTGGAGGATATTTTTTACAACAATGCCGCCCGGCTTTTTCCGTTATAAAGACAGAAGACAGGAAGACAAGAAGACAGGAAGTATGGCGATCTCCTGTCTCCTGTCTCGTGTCTCCCCCTCTTCTTGTCTTCCTGTCTTCTTGTCTTCCTTCACAGGAGGTGAACCATGTCCCACTACCCAGATGTCTCCCGTTCGCAAGAGCTGTACAAACGCGCCGGTGAATTGATTCCCGGCTGGACGCAATTGATCAGCCGGCGGGCGGATCAGTTTGCCCGGGGCGTCAGCCCGATCTATGCCCAGCGCGCCAAAGGGTCGCGCTTTATTGATGTGGATGAGAATGAGTATATCGACTGGGTCAACGCGGTCGGCGCCATCATTCTGGGTCACGCTGATGATGTTGTCGATGGCGCGGTCAAGGAGCAGATCGACCGCGGTAGTCTTTACACCTTGAATAGCCCATTGGAAGTCGAATTGGCCGAAGAATTATGCAACACCCTCCCCAGCGCCGAGATGGTGCGCTACACCAAAGGGGGGGGCGAAGCGTGTGCGGTGGCGGCGCGCATTGCGCGTGGCGCCACCGGTCGCGACAAGATCCTCTTCTGCGGCTACCACGGTTGGCATGACTGGTATCAAGCCGCCAACTTTGGCGTTGACCCGGAGAGCGGCGAATATCCCTTTGCCGGCATTGAACCGATTGGCGTGCCCAAAGCGCTGGCCGGTACAGTGATACCGTTTAGCTATGGCAACCCGGCGATGTTGGAAGCGCTGCTCAACGAACATGCCGGCGAAGTCGCCGCGATTATGATGGAGCCGGCGCGCAGCGAATTGCCGGCGCCCGGTTACCTGGAAGGGGTCAAAGCGTTGGCCCATCAACATGAGGCTATTTTAATCTTTGATGAAGTCTCGTGCGGCTGGCGCCAGGCCATCGGCGGCATCCAGAGTGTAGTCGGTGTCACACCGGATATGACGGTGGTGGCGAAGGCGATGTCGAATGGCTATCCGATGGGCGCCGTAGTGGGCGCACGCGCCGTGATGGAACCGGCGGCGCGCATGTTTATCTCCAGCTCCTATTGGAGTGACAACATCGGTCTGGTGGCGGCGCTGACCACCATTCGCGAACTCAAACGGCGTGACTCGGAAACTCAGTTGCGGATTATCGGGGAAAAGCTGCGCACCGCCATCAACGGCGCCATCGCCGAAGCGGGGCTGCCAGGCAAATGCGCCGGGCTTTCCGCCAACCCCTATGTGGCGCTGGATCTACCGGCCGGGGTGGATAGCCGCAAGGTTTCCACCCTCTTTATTCAAGAGATGGCGCGCCGGGGCGTTCACACCTATATGTCCTTCAAAGCCACCCTGGCCCACTCTGATAATGACATTGCTCAAACCGGCGCCGCCGCCACTGCTGCCTTCAAGGTGATTAAACAGGGGCTTGATCAAGGCAACCTCGATTCCCTCCTGGTCGCCGATGTCAAAAAAGAACCCTTCCGCCGCCTCGTGCGCTAGGTTCTGTTGACATTTCGGAATCAACCAGTGGTACACCTGTCAGGTTTTGGAAACCTGACAGGTGTAGGCGTCACAAATGTCAACAGAACCTAGAGAAACATTTGGTACAAAGGCATAACTCCGTGTTCCTTCTATCCGTGTTTAGTCTTTTGATGTTGCCCAAAGACTAAACACGGATAGAAGGAACACGGAATTGGCAAACTTTGCTCTGTTTGCACAAATTTTCGGTTATCAAATGATGCAGGGGGTAAAATTAACTCAGGGCGCGGCAGGCGCGGTAGAGGTCGCGCCAGTCGTCCCGTTCTTTGACGACGGTTTCCAGGTACTCTTTCCAGATGACCAGATCCTGCACCGGGTCTTTGACCACGGCGCCGACGAGGCTGGCGGCCACATCATCGGCTTTGACGGCGCCGTCGCCAAAGTGGGTGGCGAGGCTGAGACCGCTGTTCATTACCGAGATCGCTTCAGCGGTGCTGAGGGCGCCGCTGGGGCTTTTGACCTTTTCCTTGCCGTCGAGGGTGGCGCCGCTACGCAATTCGCGGAAGATGGTGACGACGCGACGGATCTCGGCCAGCGCCGGCTGCTCCACTGGGAGTTCCAAGGCGCGACCCATATCCTTCACCCGCTTCTCAACAATGGCGACCTCTTCGTCCAGCGTGGCGGGTAGCGGCAGAATTACCGTGTTGAAGCGCCGTTTGAGGGCGCTCGACATTTCGTTGACCCCACGATCGCGATTGTTGGCGGTGGCGATAATGTTAAAGCCCCGCTGCGCCTGCACCTCCATCCCTAACTCGGGAATGGGCAAAGTCTTTTCGGAGAGCATGGTGATGAGCGTATCCTGTACGTCGGCGGGGACGCGGGTTAGCTCTTCGACCCGGGCGATGCGGCCTTCTTGCATGGCGCGCATAAGAGGACTGGCGACCAGTGCGTTGGCCGACGGCCCTTCGGCCAACAGGCGCGCATAATTCCAGCCATAGCGCATCGACTCTTCGCTGGAACCGGCCGTGCCTTGCACCAATAGGGTGGAATCGCCGGCAATGGCCGCGGCCAGATGCTCAGAAACCCACGATTTGGCTGTTCCCGGCAGACCATAGAGCAAGAGCGCCCGGTCGGTGACAAGGGTGGCGACGGCAATCTCCATCAAGCGCCGCTCACCAACGTATTTGGACGAGACCACAAACCCATTCTCCAATTTGCCACCCATCAGGTATGTGATCACCGCGCGCGGCGAGAGCTGCCAGTTCTGGGGCCGCGGATGGCGATCCGTCGCCGCCAGCGCCGCCAACTCTTCGGCAAATTGGACTTCGGCGTGGGGGCGCAGGATGGCGGGCTGGCTCATGGTTCCGGTTGAGGCTTGCACTATCATTGGGTAAACTCTTTCTCCATCTGGTGGCGCAATCCGTAGATGCGCAGGAAATGGTCGATATAATCGGGCCGCTCGGCAAAGGGGCGCGTGAAAAGCTTCACCGCTGTCGGATAGCCGGCGGGTGCTAAGAGATAGGCGGCATCGAGCAGCACGCGACCGATGCCGTAATCTTGGGTCGTGCGTTGCAGCAGAGCGGGCCATTCCACCGTCAACAAGGTGTTCGTAACCTTGAGCGAAAGTTGCTCGAAGGTGCGCATCACCACGGCCAAGGTGCTCCAATCAGCAAAGGCGCCGGCGGGCAAAGCCGCAAGATAGCGTTGAAGCATTTGGTCGCGTACCGGCGGCGGCAAGAAGGGGGCGTAGCGCACAAAGCGCTCCTGCCACTCGCTGGCCTTGGCCTGGCCGAGGGTCAATAAGCGTTGGACATGGTTCAATTCTGCCAGCAGAAAGGCGTAATCCTGGTGTAACTCGGCCCCTTCCAGCAACGCCATCGTCAGCGCCTCGGCAAAGTCACTGGTGCGGACGAACGCAAGAAACTCAATGGCATCGACACCCAGATGCGCCACGAAAACTGATGGTGGCAGCAGCGCCAGCAATTGCACCAACCATCCGGCTTTTTGTCCGATGCGCACGCCCAGCGGCGATTCTTCGCGAATGCCCAGATCGGCCCAGTCGGCTTCATAGCGCGCCGGCAATTTCACCTGCAAACTACGCCGCAACCACCCCCGTTCCAGGGTGATATAGGTCGTCAGTTGCGCTAACAACGCCTGCTGCCGCCGCCCGCCGACAAGCCCCGTCAATAGCCGGGCCGCCTCTGTACGCACGGCTAGGCTGCGATCGGCCAGACATTGCTCTACAAATGGTTCATCGGCCAGCGTCAACCCACGACGTAAAGCGCTTAGGAAAGCAGTGCGATCTTTGGCTGCTTCCTGCGCCCAGGTCGAGGCCAGGAGCGCCCGCGCTGCTTCCGGCGCCTGTTGGCGATAGTGCTGCAGAAAGCGTTGGCGCGCCTCGCTGCTCCCAACCCGCCAATCATTTTCATCTATCATTTCGGCAGCGGTGATAGGCCACGCTGGGTTCAAGTGCATCAGCCAGCGCCCGCGCTCACCGAGGCAGGGGGCCAGCGCCTCCGCGACCGGACGCTGTTTGGCGGCCAGATCCAACAGGGTGGGGAGCAGATCAGGGGGCGCCGCCATTCCCTGATCTGCTGCATGATGCAGCCATTCAATGAGCAATTTCTGGTCGTTATCGGCGACCAATTGACGTAAGGTTGCTGTTGCGCCGGCAGGTGCAGGCCGACTACTCTCCGGCGGACAGCGCGGCGCAGCAACCGTCGTCAGTGACGTCGTTGGTTGGCTGCCGGCTGTGCGATATTGCGCCAGTAGGGCGGCGGCCTGCAAAAATTGGGTTTCCTGGTCAACCGCCATTGCCTGCGCACGCAGCGCCGTCAAGCCAGTGTGCAATGGTAGCTGCAGCGGCTGACGACCGGCGCCCAAAATGCCCTGTTGCACCAGTTGATCCCATGCTTTCATAGCGACCAATACCTTTCCGCCGACCAGACCCCCAACGGCAGAAAGCCGTCTTCCAGCCACTCGCCAAAGCAAAGGGCCGGCGCGCCGCCGGTGATACTGAGCAGCAGCCATTGATTTTTGGTGTGTCGGCTCAGGGGCAGCAGCGCCGACTGCTCTTGGCCGAGAAACCAGGCTGTTTTGCCATTGGGCTGCTGGGTGTAGTGTACCGCCACATCCGCCAGGAGCAACGGGTAGCGGGTGAGCCACGGATTTTGGGCCACCGCTTGGCGATAGCACGTTAACGCATCGGCTATAGGCAGCGCGCCGGTCATCTGTTGGATGGGGGCTACGGTCTTGACCGCGGTGGCGACGGCGCGCAGCGGGGTGCTGGAAGCGTAGTAATAGAGGGTTGCTTCGACTTCGGCGCCGCAGGACCAGAACGCTTCCAGGCTTTGGCGGTTGCTTTCATGGGCAAAGTTGAGGATGAGCGCATACTGGTTGCCGGTCGTCTGGCGCAACCAGACCCGTTGACTAAAAAGCGCCTCTTCTTTTTCTAAACTCACGCTCAAAACCTGCCAGCGGCCCTGCACCGGCTCACCGCTCATTACCTCTTCGCGCGGTTGATACCAACCGATCAGCGTGCGGACATCTTGTTGGAGCGCCGGCGGTAACGCATCCAACCGCTGGTAGGCAGCGAGAAGAAGAAAGAGTTTCCCAATGGCTTCCGTTAGACGTCCTGCCCACCCTTCGCCGGAAGCGACCAGTTGCCCCAGTGTCTGTACTTGTGCTGCCAGCCCAGGCGCTTGGGCGTCGATCAAGCGTGCGGCCATGGTTTGCCAGAAGCTGTAAGGTTGACTCTGCGCCTCAGCAAAACCGGTGCGCACCAAATCTTTCAACCAGATGGTCAGTTCGGTAATGCCGGCGGCGACCTTTTCGCTGCGGGCGGCGGTGCGCTTGGCTTGGGCCGCTTCATCGGGGCGGGCGGCTGCTGCGCTATTGGCGTTTTCGGCTTTGGCGGTCTGTCGTTTGGTGCGACCATCAAGCCAGCTTTGCACCCACGGTGGGGCTGCCGTTGCTTTGGCAAAGGTGTCGGCGCTCTGGCTATAGAGCAAAAAGAGCGCCAGCCCATGTTTGCAGGGAAATTTGCGGCTGGGGCAGGAACATTTAAACGCCGGTTCGCTGAGGTCAATCGCGGTCTGATAGGGCTTGGCGCCGCTGCCCTGGCATTCACCCCAGAGTGCTGTTTCGCCTACTCCCAATGTCACCCACTTACGTGGCGTGGTCAATTCCTGTGCCGCCTTAGCCGATGCGGCGTCGGGCGCCAGGGCGATGATTTGGTCACGTTGCCATTGCATGGAAAATAGGGTCCCTCGCTCGTTTATCCACTGATTAGGCTGAACTGCCTCTTATGGTACGCGATTTTCGTCCGAATACCATCCGCCAAATAGCTTACTCCCGGTAAGCGACAGTGGATCGGTAGTGCTTATTATAGCATCAATAGAACGGGTGGTCTACTTACGGTTAACGAGCAACAAGCGCACCGACCGCGCGGGGCAACGTCCGAACGGCAAGCGTGAGCGAGCCGTTGTCGGCTCGCTCACGCTTGCCGTTCGGATGGAACGCTCCTCCACTTTGAAATGCACCGGCAGGGCGTGATGGTTTGATTTTGGGGGTGATTCGCTCTATACTGATTGGAGTTACGCAGTTGACGGGCGCTACCAGAGACCTGTCAGGTTTCGCAAACCTGACAGGTCTTGTCCAACTGCGTAACTCCTAACTGATTGGACAAAACTGATTGGGCAAATTTAGGACAACGGTCTGTGGCAAGAAGGCAAGCAGCTTATTTATGAAAGCAAAACAGAACGAAGCAGCGGCGGAAGAGACGATCAAGTTAGACCAATTTCTCAAGCTGGCGCAGGTGGTGGAGAGCGGCGGGCAGGCGAAACAGTTGATTCAGTCGGGCATGGTTTGGGTCAACGGCATGATCGAAATGCGGCGCGGTCGCAAATTGCGCGCCGGCGATGTCGTAGTGGTGGATGGCGAAGAGTTGGTGGTTGAAACGGAATAGCGGCAGCAATATTTACCTGCCGCTACCCAATGATTACAACTATTAGTTTGCCAATGTCATATGCGCAGTTGAGCCACCGCCAGACCTCCGCGCCCACGGGGCACCCGTGGTCAGGAAAGCTTGCGACTACCGCACTGTCTTTGACCACTTCGCGGAGGTCTGGCTGAAATGTGACATGGTCAAGTTACGAACCAGCCGGGGTCGGCGCCGGTGTTAATCCTTCCTGCAAAACTGGCGCCGGCGTCGCACGCACCTGGATGCCATCGGCGGCCAAGACGGGTTCCAGGGCGTGAATGGCGCATTCCACCATTTGATCGTCCGGCTCGCGCGTGGTCAGCTTTTGCAGCAGCAGCCCCGGCGTAATCAGGGCGCGCATGAGTGGATTCTTATCATGGGCGGCGCTAAAGCGAATGATCTCATAGGCAATGGCGGCGACAAAAGGCACTAGCAGCAAGCGGGTGATAAAGCGCAACAGCAGCGCCAGCCAACCCGGCTCGACGTTGGCAAAGGTGAGCGGCGCAAAGAGGATGATGCTGATGACCAGCACATAAAGCAGGAAGCTGGTGCCGCAGCGAGTGTGTTGCACGCTAAACTTCTGCACCTCAGCGACGGTCAAGGGAGCGCCGGCTTCGTAGGCGTTGATGGTCTTATGTTCGGCGCCATGATAGCCAAAGACACGGCCGATTTCGGGAATGCGTCCGATAGCCCACAAGTAGGCCACAAAGAGCAACAGGCGGATCACCCCTTCCAACACGGCATCGACAAAGGGGTGCTCATGAATCGCCATTGCCAAAAAGCGGCTGGCAAGCGTGGGCAGCAAAAAGAAGAGACCAATGGCAAAGGCCAGACTGCCGGCAATCGTCGTCCAGGCGACCGGGCCGGAGAATTCGACCTTCTCCTTGCCCTCTTCCTGGGCGGAGACTTCGGCGCTCCAAAAGAGGGCGCGCATCCCCAAGCCCAGCGCATCCCATAGCAAGGCTAACCCGCGCACAAAGGGCCATTGCCCCCAGCGGCTGGTATAGATTTTGGCCTTGAGCGGCTCTTCATGTAACACGATTTCGCCCTGCGGGTTGCGCACGGCCACGGCCATGCTTTTACGCCCCCGCATCATCACCCCTTCGATCACGGCTTGACCGCCGTAGTATTGTTTGCTCATAGAATTTCATTGTAACATTGGCCCAACGAGCGGTCAAAAGCTTGTGTCAGGATTCCCAATATTTCTGTGTAAATTTCTGTGTAATTGGGGTTGGCAGGGTTGTCACTACGTAATTCGCTTGACGTGAAAAGTCCAAATGTTGCAATTTCGTTGGGAAAGTGTAAGCTGATTGTAAATAGGCGGAATGCGCGTCATGCCCTATAATACTTGCTAAAATACGGTCTACCGACAAAAATGGGGTATACTTTGCATATTGTCGTTACCGTTCGGCTCGAAAATGGGATCGAAAAAGAAAAAACTTATGTCATCTTATATCCGGACACACTTGAAGCAGTTAGAAGCAGAGGCAATCTACGTTATTCGCGAGGTTGCCGCTCAGTTTGAACGTCCTGTCCTGCTCTTTTCCGGCGGCAAAGACTCGATTGTCCTGTCGCACCTGGCCTACCGGGCCTTTTACCCGGGCCGCATTCCCTTTCCGCTCATGCACATTGACACCGGTCACAACTTTCAGGAAGCGCTCGATTTCCGTGATGATTTGGGGCGCAAGCTCAATGTCCAGATCATTGTGCGCTATGTGCAGGACTCCATCGACCAGGGGCGCGCCGTGGAAGAGAGCGGCCCCAACCCTAGTCGCAACGGCTTGCAGACCATCACCTTGCTCGATGCTCTGGCCGAATTGAAGTTTGAAGCGGCCATGGGCGGCGCCCGGCGTGACGAAGAAAAGGCGCGTGCCAAAGAGCGCTTCTTCTCCCATCGCGATGCCTTCGGCCAGTGGGATCCCAAAAACCAACGGCCTGAACTCTGGTCGCTCTACAACGGGCGCAAAAACCCCAACGAACATTTCCGCGTCTTTCCCATCAGCAACTGGACAGAGATGGACATCTGGCAGTATGTCAAGTTGCACAACATTGATCTCCCCTCGCTCTACTTCGCCCACCATCGCGACATCATCCACCGCGATGGTATGATGCTGGCCGCCTCCGAGGTGGTCAAGCCGATGAAAAACGAAAAGATGGAGCGCCGCTTGGTGCGTTTCCGCACGGTGGGCGATATGACCTGCACCGGCGCGGTCGAGTCAGCGGCCAGCACGCTGGATGAAATCATTCAGGAAGTGGCCGCCGCCCGCGTTACCGAACGCGGTGGCCGCGCTGATGACAAACGCTCCGAGGCCGCGATGGAAGATCGCAAACGCCAGGGCTACTTCTAGAGTTTGATGAAAACTAAAGGGACAAGAACGCAATGATTACGGAACAGATGACTGCGCAGCCGTATCTCAATGGGGCGGTTGTTGATCGCGCCGACGCCGACGCCGAACTGGGCGCCCAACCCAATCTGCACATGGCGAGTGATGCTTACTTGGCAATGGATATGTTGCGCTTTACCACGGCCGGCAGTGTGGATGACGGCAAAAGCACCTTGATTGGCCGTCTCTTATATGACAGCAAAGCCATTTTTGAAGACCAATTGGAAGCGGTGGAGCGGGCCAGCCGCCAACGGGGCGACGCCTACGTCGATCTCGCCCTGCTCACCGACGGTCTGCGCGCCGAACGGGAACAGGGCATCACCATTGACGTGGCCTACCGCTACTTTGCCACGCCTAAACGCAAATTTATTATTGCCGACACGCCCGGTCACATTCAATATACGCGCAACATGGTCACCGGCGCCTCAACGGCTGAACTGGCAATTATTTTGATCGATGCCCGTAAAGGGGTGTTGACCCAATCCAAGCGCCACGGCTTTATCGCCTCGCTGCTTCAGATTCCTCATATTCTGGTGGCGGTCAACAAGATGGATCTGGTTGACTACAGCCAGGAAGTCTACGAGCGCATTGTGGCCGAGTATACCGATTTTGCCGCCAAGCTCTCGATCCAGGATTTGACCTTTATTCCTATCTCAGCGCTGGTAGGTGACAATGTCGTCCACAAGACCGATCGGATGCCCTGGTACGAAGGCCCCAGCCTGTTGCACCACCTGGAAAATGTCAATGTCGGCGCCAGCCACAACCTGGTCGATTTCCGCTTCCCGGTGCAGACGGTGATCCGGCCCCATCAGGACTATCGCGGCTTTGCCGGCCAGATTGCCTCCGGCAGTATTTCGCCGGGCGAAGAGATTGTTGTGCTGCCGTCGGGCAAAACCAGCCGCATCAAAGCGGTGGTGACCTATGAAGGCGAACAGGCGGAAGCCATTGCCGGCGATTCAGTGACCCTGACCCTGGAGGATGAGATCGACATTAGCCGTGGCGATATGATTGTGCGCCGCAACAATCTGCCCCATGTGGACAATCAACTGGAATGCACCATCTGCTGGATGAGTGAAGAGCCATTCAACCCTAGCACCTCGTATGTGCTGCAACATACGACCCGTCGGGTGCGCGCCTTTATCAATGAGATCAACTATCGCATTGATGTCGATACGCTCCACCGCGAAGAGACCGACACGTTACGCTTGAATGAGATCGGGCGGGTGAAGGTTACGACAACCCAGCCGCTCTTCTTTGACAGCTACCGCCTCAACCGGGCGACCGGCAACTTTATCTTGATCGACCCGGCCAGTAACACCACGGTGGCCGCCGGCATGATTCGCCGGCGCGCCCGCACGTTGGAAGAAGTACTACCCAAACAACTAGAGCGCCCGACCTCCACCAATGTCGTCTGGGAGAGCAGCCAGATCACCCGTGATACGCGTGAGAAACAGAACGGTCATCGTGCGGCGGTGCTCTGGTTCACCGGGTTGTCCGGGTCGGGCAAATCGACGGTGGCGCGCCAACTGGAACGGCGCCTTTTTGCCTTGGGTTGCCGCACCTTCTACCTGGATGGCGACAATGTGCGCCACGGTCTCAATGGCGACTTGGGTTTCTCCGATGCCGACCGCAAGGAGAATATCCGCCGTGTGGCCGAGGTGGCGAAACTGAGCTTTGAGCATGGCAACCTGACCATCTGCACCTTTATTTCGCCCTTTGCCGCTGATCGCAACTTTGCCCGTTCGCTGTTGCCGACGGGGCGCTTTGTCGAAGTCTTTGTCAAATGTGATATTGAAGTGTGCAAACGGCGTGATCCCAAAGGTCTTTATGCCCGTGCCTTGCGCGGCGAAATCCCTGAATTCACCGGCGTCACCTCGCCCTATGAGGAACCGCAACAACCGGAACTGATGGTCGAAACCGACCTGCGCAGCGCTGATGAGTTGGTGGAAGAGATTTTGGCTTACCTGATCCGGCAGGGCATTGTGGCTGAATCCTAACCTTAGGCGATTAAGCGATTGAGAGATTGAGTTTTGTAATCGCTTAATCGCTTAATCACTCAATCGCTTTTTTGAAAAGTAGATAACAACTGATAGCTTTTAACCCCATGCGTATGATAATCCCTGTGAGGTGCGAATGAAAGAGACCCTTATTTCCAAATTCCAAGCGCGTGATGCCCAGGTGGCGGTCATCGGCTTAGGCTATGTCGGCTTGCCGCTGGCGCTGAACTTCGCTAAGGCCGGCTACCAGGTAGTCGGTATCGATCTGGACCAACGCAAGGTCGATGCCATCAACAACGGTCAATCCTATATCGGCGATGTGACGCCGGCTGAGTTGGCGCCTTATGTCCAAACTGCCGTTGTTGGTCCGCGCGCCGGTGAACGGCAACTGGCAATGGCGACGCGCCCAGTGGCGCCGGCCACGCAACTGGCCCAGGGTTCGCTCCGGGCCACCACCGATTACGCCGCGCTGGCGGACTGTGATGCGGTCTCGATCTGTGTACCAACACCCCTGAACAAAACCGGCGACCCCGACATCTCTTATATTGCCTCCGCCACCGAACAGATTGCCCGCTATCTCCACCCCGGCATGGTGATTGTGCTGGAATCCACCACCTATCCGGGCACCACGACGGAAGTGATCCTGCCCCGCCTGGTGGAGTCCCAACCGGCGTTGCGCGTGGGGGAAGATTTCTTCTTGGCCTTCTCCCCCGAACGGATCGACCCCGGTCGCACCGACTGGATGACCCACAACACCCCCAAGGTGATCGGCGGCGTCACGCCGGCCTGTACCGCGGTGGTGACGGCTTATTATGGGCAAGCGATCCAGACGTTGGTGCCGGTCTCCTCGCCCGATGCGGCGGAGATGGTCAAACTCTTTGAGAACACCTTCCGCTCGGTCAACATTGGGCTGGCGAATGAGATGTTGCTCATGTGTGACAAACTGGGGCTGGACGCTTGGGAAGTGCTCAACGCTGCCGCCACCAAGCCCTTTGGCTTTATGAAATTCACCCCCGGCCCCGGCCTGGGCGGCCACTGTATTCCGATTGACCCGCTCTACCTCTCGTGGAAGCTGCGCACGCTGGCCTACAATGCGCGTTTCATCGAGCTAGCCAGCGAAATCAACACCAGTATGCCCCGCTACTGGGTGCAAAAGGTGCAGGATTCGCTCAACGACGCCGGGCGCGCCGTCAAGAATAGCCGGATCCTGGTGCTGGGGGTGGCCTATAAGAAGAATGTCAACGACATGCGCGAGTCGCCGGCCTTGGACATCATCCATCTGCTCGAAGAAAAGGGCGCCCATGTCTATTACCATGACCCCCATGTCCCCTCCTTCCAACACGAAGGCATGGAGATGGTGAGCGTCACCGATCTCGATGTGGCGCTGCGCATGGTCGATTGCGTCGTCATCGCCACCGATCACGACGCCTACCAGTGGGACGAGGTGGCGCGTAAGGCAGCGTTGGTGGTCGATACCCGGCATGTGTTCGGCTAGACCGGTAATGCCACAACCACGTTAATCGCATATTGTGCTAGATCGAAAGGCTGTTCAACGCGTGTGAACAGCCTTTTCTGTTTCACCGCTTCGTGAAAAAGTTGACGAACCGCTAGCCGATTGTGTATGCTTATTTACCTTGTTGGAAATGACTTTGCTGCGGATAACTTGTCGCTGGGTGTGTCTGGTTTACAACTCTGCGTAACCAAGTGCACTGACTGTGCGTATGATCCACAGTATCGCGACAATGAAGGAATTTGTTGATGACGGTTCAGACACAAGAACGGGTCCCAGTGCCGGAGCGCTGGGCGGCTGAAGATGAAATTGACCTGCGCCAATACCTCGATGTCCTCATTCGCTGGTGGCGTGAAATTGTTCTGATTACCCTGTCCGCTATGGTTCTGGCCGCAGTTGGCATTCTGCTCTCCCGGCTGATCCTCCCCGCCCAATATGAAGCCAGCGCTGACGTGGCCATTGTACGCACGGTGAGCGATGTCAACTTTGATGAACGCTTTCGCACGAACCCGGAAGAATTGCGCACTGATACGGTCAGTCTTAGCGCCCGCCGTAGCGCGCTGTTAGGTTTGGTGGCGACCGGCGCCATTGCGGAAGAAGTGATTGCGCAACTGGGTGATACACTGACGGAGGATGAGCAGAATCCAGCTAACTTGTTGGAGATGGTTGAGGCTAGTCTTGGCAGCCCTGATGGCACGCGCACGGATAGTGACTTAATCCGCATCAAAGTGACCGCTAGCAACCCGGAGAAGGCGGCCGCCATTGCCAATGCCTGGGCGCATATTTATGTCCAGGAAGTCAATACCATCTACGGGCAAGTCCCGAACGAAGTGTTGGCCTCCATTCAAAACGAGTTGGCGACTGCCGAACAGCAATACCTTGCCAGTCAGACAAATCTGGAAGCCTTTATTGCCGGTAACCGAATCGATGAGTTGACGAGTTTGGTAGCAGTGTTGCAGCAACGCGTGGAACAGGAAGTGTCGCTGCGAAAAGCCTATCTGCTCCAGTGGGAAGATACCCAGGAACAGCTTACAACGATTGCTGCGTTGCGCACCCAGCTTGAACAGGGGGGAGAAGGGGCTGCACGTAGTACGATGGTTGCTTTGCAGACCATGAAGATGCACATCTATGGCGTACCCCCCCAAGGCCTACAGGTAGAGGTGCGCGATCTGCCCGAAGTGAATCAGCAAGCGATGTTGGTAGATGTGGCTGGACTGTCTCAAGCGCTTACGCAACGGTTGACAGATTTAGAAAGCAAAATTGTGACAAGTGGTGCAGAATTAGGATCGACGCAAGGGACGACCTCCACCTTGTCCAGCACGCTGGAAAACCTTCGCACCAGCAAAGCCCAACTGGAAGCCGAAAACGCCAAACAACGCCAACTCACTCAACAACGGGATTTGACCTGGGATACGTATAAAACGGTCAGCAGTAAAGTGGCCGAATTGAATTTGACGCGGGCGGCGGCGAGTAGTGAGGTCAGGTTTGGGGCGCCGGCGGTGGCGCCGGTGGATCCATTAAAACCGTTTAGCTTGTTATTAGGCGCTGCACTGGCCGGTGTTGTTGGTGGAGTTGTGTCTGTATTTTACGCATTCTTGGCTAATTACCTTGGTAAATCGCCCCTTTTGAAACTGAGTAAGGGTTAATTAGATATTTGCACTCACCCCGTTTTATTTAAAGGTAATGACAATCGATTTGACAGCGTAGTTAATAAACGGTAAGTTCTTGAGCAAAAGGTAGCTAACGTGAGTTTGCAACGCATTATGCATGTCGTCGGCGCACGGCCTAACTTTATGAAAATGGCGCCGATTATGCGCGTCATGGCCTGCCACCCAAAGCAATTGCAGCAGATTTTGGTCCATACTGGGCAGCATTATGATGCCAATATGTCCGATATCTTTTTTACTGAATTGGGCTTACCAGCGCCAGATGTGAATTTAGAGGTTGGTTCCGGCTCTCATGCACAGCAGACTGCGCAGGTGATGCAACGTTTTGAAACGGTTTTGTTGGAATATAAGCCGGACTGGGTAGTTGTCCCAGGTGATGTTAATTCGACTCTGGCCTGTGCTTTGGTTGCTGCCAAATTAGGCGTGAAGGTAGCTCATGTTGAGGCTGGTTTGCGCTCATTTGATCGAACCATGCCCGAAGAGATCAACCGTGTCTTGACTGATCAAATTAGTGATCTGCTCTTTACGCCCTCTGAAGATGGGAATGAAAACTTAAAACACGAAGGCATTGCTGATGAAAAAGTTCATTTTGTTGGCAATGTGATGATTGACAGCCTGGTACGCCTTTTGCCCAAAGCCGCAGAGCGATGGTCGGTATTGCAGCCGGAATTTGGCCTTGAGGAGTATGTCCTTGTTACCTTGCATCGTCCCTCTAATGTAGATGAAATTGCGACCTTGCGCGAGTTAATGGCTGCTTTGAGCGAAATTGCTGCAAAAGTAGAAGTTTTTTTCCCTGTTCATCCCCGTACACGCAAACGAATTCTCGATCATCAAATTGCATTTGACCAGGATCAAATCCAGTTGGTTGAGCCATTAGGCTATTTAGATTTCCTGGCCTTACAAACTCATGCACGCCTGGTTCTGACCGATTCCGGCGGTGTCCAGGAAGAAACGACTTATTTAGGCATACCATGCTTAACTGCACGGCCAAATACTGAACGCCCGGTGACAATTACCCATGGTTCAAATCGATTGGTGCAGAGTACCCACGCTGAGGTAGTAGCTGCGGCTAACGCCTCTTTGTCTACATCCTTGACGGAGGGGGATACAGGCCGCAAACCACCGCTTTGGGATGGCCGCGCTGCTGAACGAATTGTCGAGATTTTCCTTCGACAAGCGGTTGGCGTCAGTTCCTAACCTATAAACTTATGAAGCAAGTTTTAATCCGTCGCGGCCAAGCTATTGTTGAAACAGTACCCGCGCCATTGCTCGAATCTGGTCATGTCTTAATTGAGGTCGCTTATTCCCTTATCAGCACAGGCACAGAACTGAGCGGATTGCAACAATCTGGCCGATCTTTGGTACAACGCGCGGTCGAACAGCCGGATAAAGTTATCAAACTGCTGCAACATCTGCGTGAGCAAGGCATCCAGAAAACCGTGGCAAAGGTGCGCGATAAAGTTGACACCGGCGTGCCAACCGGTTATTCTTGTTCTGGTATTGTCATGCAAGTCGGTGAAGGCGTCACTGATTTGGTTGTTGGTGATTATGTCGCCTGCGCCGGCGCTGGGATTGCGAACCACGCCGAAATTGTTCTTGTACCGCGCAATTTGCTAGTCAAAGTGCCTGCCGCTTGTTCTTTACGTGATGCCGCCTCCGTGACCCTAGGCGCAATTGCCATGCAAGGTGTACGCCGTGCCGATCCTCGTCTTGGCGAAATTGTGGCCGTCATTGGTTTGGGTTTACTGGGGCAACTCACTGTACAAATTCTCAAAGCGGCGGGATGTAGGGTGGTTGGTATTGATCTTGATGCGCATCGAGTGAATTTAGCACGTCAGTATGAGGCTGATTATGCCTTGCTCTCATCCGAGGTCGATCTTCTCAATGAGGTCTATCATTTGACAGGGGGGCATGGGGTTGACGCGGTTATCATTACCGCGTCAGCACAGACCGATGCTATTGTTCAGCAAGCAATGGAGATTACGCGTAAAAAGGGGCGGGTCGTGGTGGTTGGCGCAGTGGGTTTAGGTTTAAAGCGCTCTCCCTTTTACGAAAAAGAGCTTGACTTTTTAATCTCTTGTTCCTATGGTCCCGGTCGCTATGATGCACAGTACGAAGAAGCAGGAATTGATTATCCCTACGCTTATGTTCGTTGGACTGAAAACCGCAACATGGCTGAGTACTTGCGACTGGTGGGGGAAGGCAAAATCAAGCTGGAAGCGATTTTAGAGAAAGAGTACGCACTGAGTGAGGCGGAAGCCGCGTATGCCTCTTTGCAGGCGGAAGGTCTAAAGCCGTTAAGTGTTCTGTTGCGCTATCCGGTTAATGAGCAGATAACCCATGCGCAAAAATTAATCACCCAGGTTACTGTCCGCCAGTCGCAAATCCAAGGTAAAATCAATGTTGCGATTATTGGTGCTGGCGGGTTTGCTAAAGCAATGCACCTTCCCAATTTGCAGAAGCTAAACCATCTTTATCATATTCGTGCCATTGTTAGTGGGACAGGTAGCAATGCCAAAGCCACTGCCCAACAATTTGGTGCTGGTTATGCATCTTCTGCTTATGAAGATGTACTCAATGATCCGGATGTTCATGCTGTTTTGATTTGTACGCGTCACCATTTGCACGCTGAACAGGCAATGGCAGCCGCGAAGGCAGGTAAAGCCATTTTCTTAGAAAAACCCATGGCAACTGAGCCTGAGCAGTTAGCTAATCTAGTTGCTGTCTTAGAAGAAACGAAAGTTCCTTTTGTCGTAGGGTTTAACCGTCGTTTTTCGCCGGCGGCCCAGCGCGCATGTGCAATCTTAGCGGGACGGCATAACCCATTGATGATTCTTTACCGGGTGAATGCAGGCTATTTACCAGCAGATCACTGGACACATGGCCCTGAAGGCGGTGGTCGAATGATTGGGGAAGCGTGTCATATGTTTGATCTTTGTCAAGCGCTAGTTGGGAATTTTGCGGTCGAGGAAGTAACCGCCACAGCGCTTGTGCCCAAGACAGAGTCTATGCTGGCCGTAGACAATGTTGCAACGACAATTCGTTATATTGATGGCTCGGTAGCAACTGTCCTCTACACCGCCAGCGGCGCCAGTAACTTCCCCAAAGAACATGTAGAAATTTATGTTGATGGGAAGACGTTGGTGATCGATGATTATAAGGCGTTGCAGGTGTATGGTACAAGGCAAAAAGGATGGAATTCAGCGGGAGTGGATAAAGGTCATTTTAATGAATTAGGCGTGTTTGCTAATTTTATAAAAGACCGCTCAACGATCCCTATCAGCCTAGCATCATTAGTCGATACAACGAACACCAGTTTTATTGCTGCGGGAAAGTCATTTGAATAACTTGCGTATATGGCTGTAAATTTTTTTGTACACCCTACGGCTGATGTTTCGCCTCATGCAATCATTGGTGAACAGACAAAAATCTGGCAATACTGCCAAGTGCGCGAAAATGCCGTGATTGGTACGAATTGTATATTGAGTAAAAATGTTTATATTGATACTGGTGTTATAATCGGAAATAATGTAAAAATTCAAAATGGCATTTCGATTTACCATGGCGTTACCTTAGAGGATGGGGTTTTTTGTGGTCCCCATTGTGTCTTTACCAACGACCGACAACCACGTGCCATTAACCCGGATGGCACGTTGAAAACTACCCAAGACTGGAAAATCACAAAGACGCTGGTGCGGATGGGCGCATCGATTGGGGCGCACGCAACGATTGTCTGTGGCGTTACGATTGGACGTTGGGCGCTCATTGGTGCAGGCGCCGTTGTAACGCATGATGTCCCAGACTATGGTTTAGTTTATGGGAATCCAGCTCGCCTCTATGGTTTTGTCTGTCCATGTGGCGCCAAATTGAAAATCAACCCTGAATATGTGATTCCAGAAGCTGATGTTACTTGTGTGACCTGTTCTGATTGTGGTATCGAAACTATACTGGCAAAAACAGTAGTTATGCTGCTGAAGCGAGCCACAACCGGCACCGGCCTGATCTAGCGATAGGTATATTCGAGGTAAAATTTTTATGCTCAAGGTCGCGGTTGTCGGTGTTGGTCACATGGG
The DNA here is from genome assembly GCA_021405325.1 of Caldilinea sp. CFX5. Next base: position 313,683 of record QWII01000006.1, read on the forward strand.
AAAAAATCACATTCGCGTGTTGATGGACATGCCGGCGGTCGAAGTTGTTGGGGTTGCCGATGCCAATATTGCAGCAGCTAGAGAATTTGTCCAAAAATACAAATTGGCTGTTTATGCTGATGTAAACACGCTGTTTGAAGAACAACAACCCCATGCTGTCGTTATTGCTGTGCCAACGATTTACCATAAAGCCATCGCCTTAGCCGCAATAGAGCGTCGTATCCATGTTTTAGTCGAAAAGCCAATTGCTTCAACCCTTCCTGAAGCAGATGAAATTATTCAGGCAGCGAAACAATATGATGTTACTTTAGCAGTTGGACACATTGAACGTTTTAATCCTGCGGTTATCGAACTAAAGCGTCGGATTGATGCTGGCGAACTTGGTAAAATTTTCATGATCCATGCTCGTCGCCAATCGCCTTTTCCCCAGCGGATCCAGGATGTGGGTGTTGCCAGTGATTTAGCCACGCACGAACTTGACATGATGCGCTATCTAACAGGCTCTGAAGTCGTTGATGTTAAAGCCGAGGTTTCCCATGTGATTTCGAATCCGCCAAGAGAGGACATTGTCTTTGGTCTGTTACGTTTTGAAAGTGGTATTCTCGGTATTCTGGATGTAAACTGGATAACTCCTACCACCATACGTGAGCTTTCGATTACAGGCGAACGTGGCATGTTTGTTGTCAATTATCTGACGCAGGAGTTGTCATTTCATGAGAATCCGGCTGCGCCCAATTCAATTAATGGGACGACATGGGATTTTAGTGTTGCTGCCGGACATATGACACGCTTTCAAATCCCGCGACGTGAACCCTTACGTAGTGAATTGGAAGCTTTTGTTCAAGCGATTCAATTAAAGCAAAAACCTATCGTTGACGGCAATGATGGTTTGCAAGCCTTAAACCTTGCGCTAAAACTTAAATCTTACCTACGAGCCACAGGGTAGCGAACGATGAGTCTTTATCATAAAAATGTTTTAGTCACGGGTGGCTCTGGTTTTATTGGGAGCCATTTGGTTGACCGTCTTCTCCAAGAAGAACCAGCCAAAATTGTTGTTGTTGACAATTTGTTTTTGGGACGCCGTGAAAATTTACAAGAAGCTCATAACAAATTTGGAGAAAAAATTCGCTTTTATTGTCAAGATGCAAGCGAAATGGAAGCCATGCGTCGAATCATTCGCGAGGAGCGAATCGAGGTTGTTTACGATTTGGCGGTTATTCCATTGCCTGCTTCCCTTGAGAACCCATTATGGTGTGTGCAACAGAATACACTACTGACCACTGTTCTTTGTGAACTGGCGCGGCAAAGCGAATTTGCAACATTAATTCATTTCTCCTCCTCCGAGGTCTACGGTACAGCAGAGTATGTGCCGATTGACGAGAAACATCCCCCTATGCCCAGCACACCATACGCTGCCAGTAAACTAGCCGGTGATCAAGTCACGCTCTCTTACGCACACACCTTTGGTATTGACGCTGCTATTTTACGTCCATTTAATAATTACGGACCGCGTCAGAATGATGGCTCATATGCTGGCATCATTCCGATTGTGGTCAATCGTGTCTTGCAGGGGTTGCCAATAGAAATTTATGGCGATGGTGAACAGACGCGGGATTATATTTTTGTTGGTGACACGGTCGAAGCCGCCGTCCAAATGTACAATCAACGCCAAACACGGGGATGCGTAGTGAATGTTGCTTCAGGTCAAGAAATTACCATCAATCGCCTGGTGGATGCACTATTAGAGGTGCTGCAGGTAAAAGGCTATCCAGTCGTTCATGCTGCTCCTCGCCCAGGTGATGTGCGTCGTCATTGCGGTGATGTTCAATTAGCACGTTCGCTCTTTGATTTTGCCCCAAAAATTACATTTGAAGATGGGTTGACAAAAACCGTTCAGTGGTACTTGGCTAAGCGCAGCCAGAAGGCATAGGCTTCATTTATGTCGCATCCAATGCTACGCTTAAACCTTCCTTTTACCGGGCAGGAGGAATTGGAAGAAGTAGGTTCTGTCCTTGCTTCCGGTTATCTGACGCAAGGTCCAAAGGTGGTTGAATTTGAAAAAGCTGTGCAGAGTGTTGTCGGTAGCCGCTATGCCTTTGCCATGTCGTCAGCCACGACGGCTCTGCATCTTTCGCTTGTCGCTTTGGGCATTAAACCGGGAGACGAAGTCCTTGTCTCCGATTTTACCTTTCCCGCCAGTGGGAACGTGATCGTTCAACAGGGTGCACGTCCGGTGTTAGTGGATTCGTGTCTGGGTACCTATGCAATGGATCCAACTGATCTTGAAAAACGGATTACACCAAAAAGCAAAGCTATCATGGTGGTTCATCCGTTTGGTTTGTCTGCCGACATGGAGGCAATTAATCAAATTGCACAGAACTATAATTTACCCATTATTGAGGATGCTGCCTGCGCGCTTGGCGCCAACTATAAAGGTAAAGCTTGTGGTACAATGGGCCATTTAGGCTGTTTTAGTTTTCATCCGCGTAAATCCGTCACGACAGGTGAAGGTGGTATGATCGTCACAAATGACGAATCGCTCGCTGCTAAGATCACAGTTTTGCGCAGCCATGGCGGGGTGCGTGAGCAGTTTTACATGCGTTTTGATGAAGCTGGGTTTAACTACCGGCTTAGTGATATTCTGGCTGCCGTTGGTGTTGCCCAAATGAAGAAACTTTCTTGGTTGATTGAGGGCAAACGGACATTGGCGACAATGCTCAAATCAATGTTATCATCGGTTCATGGTATCACTCTCCCGATTGAGCCTTCTGGTTGTTTTCATACCTATCAATCTTTCGTGATTATGCTGGATGAGGCAATTGATCGCAACCAGATCATTGCCGCAATGCGCCGCCGTCATGTTGAGACGACGCTCGGCACCTACGCAATGCATGCACAGCCTTTTTATCAACGAACCTATGGATATTCACCAGGTGATCTACCCAATTCATATCATATTTTTAAGCAGAGCCTTACCTTACCACTTTACCCACAAATGATGCAAGGTGATATAGAGCAGGTCGTTGTTGCATTGATTGACTCGTTACAGGAAATCGCATAAGATGATTTTGTTTCTAGGTAGTAAGCAACTAGGGTTAAGCGCTCTCAAAACCTTACTCCAGGTAGCGCCGCAATATATTTGCGCCGTCGCTACTTTTGATGATTCATTCGATGCTCGCTCTGTGTTATCGGATTTTCGTGCTTTTACAGAAGCGAAAGCGCTACCACTTGCTATAGCAAAAAGACCAAGCGAGTTAAGGAATGTTATCCAATTGTATACCCCGTCGATTGTGATGGTTGTCGGTTGGTATTGGATAATTCCACCAGACCTTCTCACGAAAGTGCCAAGTGGCTTTGTCGGTGTTCATGCCTCTTTACTACCTAAATATCGGGGGAATGCACCTCTTGTTTGGGCGCTCATCAATGGTGAAAACCGTACTGGTGCTACCATGTTTTACTTTGATGACGGCATAGACACTGGTGATATTATTGCCCAAGTTGCATTCGACATTACATCCCATGAAACCATTGCCGATTTATTGGTAAAAGCGGAAGCGGCAACCATAAATCTTATTGAGCAACATGCTGTAAATCTGGTCGAAGGAACGGCGCCGCGTTTGAGGCAAAATCATACCGATGCTTCGTATGGGTCATTGCGGCGCCCGGAAGATGGGCGTATTGACTGGAAGCAGAATGCTTATCGTATTTACAATTTTATTCGAGCCCAAAGCAGACCATATCCAGGGGCATATACTTATACGCCAGACGGAAATGTACTTCGTATCTGGCGAGCGTCGATTTTCCCTTATTCTTTCTATGGGATACCCGGACTTATTTGCCAAAAGTATGGCGATGGAACTATTATTGCTTGCGGCGAAGGTGCGTTGGTTTTACAGGAATATGAAGCAGAATCGGAAGATTTTCTACTTAAGTGGGGAATGAAACTGAGCTGACTCATGATCATTATTATTGACTACGGTGTTGGTAATCTTGGCTCAATCTTGAATATGTTAAAAAAGGTTGGCGCCCAAGCCAAGATATCATCTGATCCCAAAGAAATTGCGGCAGCCAGTAAACTGATATTGCCTGGTGTTGGTGCATTTGATTCCTGCGCCGGAAATTTGCGCGCATCTGGCTTAATTCCGTTACTTGATGAGATGGTTTTGCAACGGAGCGTGCCTGTTTTGGGTGTTTGTGTGGGCATGCAGCTACTCACTAACGGCAGTGAGGAGGGGGAGTTGCCAGGTTTAGGCTGGATTGGGGGTGAAACAGTACGGTGGCGCTTTGATCCCAAACAGACGGGATTAAGAATTCCCCACATGGGCTGGAACGCGGTGACCTTTTCACCCACAGCCCAATTATTTAAGGGATTTGAAGGCGAAACACGTTTCTACTTTGTTCATTCTTATCATGTTATATGTGCTGATCCGGCAGACGTGGCAGCCACAGTATTCTACGGTTATACGGCTACAGCCTCAGTTCAGCGTGGCAATATCTATGGAACGCAGTTTCATCCTGAAAAGAGCCATAAATTTGGCATGCGTCTGTACAAAAATTTTGTGGAGTTAAATTAATGTTAAAGACGCGTGTAATGCCTTGTCTCCTACTAAAAGATGCAGCTTTAGTTAAGACTATTCAATTTCAAAATCCTACTTATATTGGCGCGCCTGTCAATGCGATCCGCATCTACAATGAAAAGGAAGTTGATGAATTACTTCTTTTGGATATTACAGCAACTATTGAAAAAAAAGCGCCACCGTTTAAGATCATTGAAGAAATTGCCAGTGAATGTTTTATGCCTGTCGCATATGGCGGCGCGCTTCGTCAGATTGAAGATATTCAGCGTATCTTTTATCTGGGTATTGAAAAAGCTGTTATCAATAGTTTCGCCCATGAAAATCCTGCCTTTGTCCGCGAAGCCGCCGATCGCTTTGGTAGCCAGTCTATCGTTATCTCGATCGATGCCAAGAAGACGCCTTACGGTTATGAGGTTTTTACCCATGGCGGGCGCAAGGCAACCGGGGTGAACCCGGTAACATTTGCCAAACAAATGGAGCAGATGGGGGCTGGAGAAATTCTGATCAATTCAATTGATCGCGATGGTACGATGCAGGGTTATGAGCTTGATCTAATCAAACAAGTGACTTCTACCGTGAGTGTACCGGTAATTGCCTGTGGTGGGGCAGGCAAAGTGGAGCATTTTGGTGAAGCCGTAAAACAAGGTGGCGCGTCGGCAGTTGCGGCTGGTAGTATGGTCGTTTATTTTGGGAGAAATCGCGCTGTACTTATTAACTTTCCTAAACCGCGCGAATTAGCCAAGGTTTTAGCGTGATCCCGTCAAGGTTGTCAAAGTTTTCCTCAGGAGTTTAGTGATTATGAACGAATCTCTGCGCCGTTGTACACGCTGTTTGTATGATGAAAGTATCGCTTCCATTAGCTTTGACGAAAATGGCGTATGTAACTACTGCCATATTCATGATCAAATGGTGCAGAGTTACCCCTTAGGTGCAGAGGGGAAAAACCGGATCGAAAAGATTGTCGAGGAGATCAAACAAGCCGGGAAAGGCAAACAGTACGATGTTGTTGTAGGGGTTAGTGGTGGCTGTGACTCTTCCTATTTGGTATACCTTGCCAAACAATGGGGGCTGCGCCCTTTGGCCGTTCACTTTGATAATACCTGGAATTCAACCGTTGCAACCGAGAATATTCAGACTGTATTGCGTTCGCTGGATGTTGATTTGTGGACTTACGTGGTGGATAACGAAGAATATGACGACATCTACCGTGCCTTTTTAAAAGCTGGAGTGCGGGACACAGAAATTCCAACGGATATTGGCTTAGCTAGTGTTTTGTATATGGCTTGTGAAAAATATGATGTCGGTTATATATTCGAAGGTCATTCATTCCGCACAGAAGGCATTGCCCCGCTCGATTGGATCTACATGGATGGCAAGTATATTGAAAGTGTCCATAAAACCTATGGCACCCGCCCCATGAAGACGTTTCCGAACATGTGGCTTAAGGACTTTTTGCGGTGGACCGTAGTAAAAGGGATCAAGAAAATCCGGCCACTCTACTATGTTGAATACATTAAAAAAGATGTGATGAACCTCCTCACGGAAGAGCTAGGTTGGGAATGGTATGGCGGGCATCATCTCGAAAATCGGTTCACCGCATTTTACCACATGTATTTATGGCCTAAACGATTTGGCATTGATGGCCGATTGCTGGGCTACTCGGCTTTGGTTCGATCAGGGCAAATTACCCGCGAACAGGGCCTCGATCTAATTCGTAGTCCCCAATACTGTGACAATGAACTTGTTGAACTGGTCAAGAAACGCTTGGGCTTTTCTGATCAAGAATGGGAAGAATTGATGGCGCTTCCGCACAAAACATACCAAGACTTTCCTACGTATAAGAAAACCTTTGAGCGGATGCGGCCATTTTTTTGGCTAATGGTAAAACTCGGACGAGTGCCACAAAGCTTTTACATTAAATACACGGCCCCAGCCAACCAACCCACGGTTTAGATAAAGATTGTAGCGTATAGCATGGGTCAGAAATACATTATCCATTACGGTCTCGTTGCTGGCTATTCTTACTATAATGCAGCATCTCTTAGGAAAATTGGCCTTCGCAGTCAAAATATCATTCCGACCTACCTTGAAGGAGCAGATCAAAAGGGCTTTAAACGTAACCTACCTTTTGATCGCTCTCTATATTCTCCTTCCGCAAGAAAACCAACAGTGATTTTTAACAAGTTGCGGTTCCTATTGGAAGTAATACAGAGTGGTAACTTAGTGCATTACTATCACGATACAGTTTTACAAAGCAAAAGTTTAGATGCTAAACTTTTCCATTCTTGTAAGATTCCTATGGCAATTTCGTGGGCTGGTAGTGAGGCAAGAATTGTCCGTCAAGCCTGTAAGAATAACCCTTACTTCTTTTTAGCACTTAACGAGCAATATGATAACCAAGTTCGTAGACGTTTAGAGAGAGTTTCCAAATATGTTCGTTATGTGATAACAGATCCCGAATTAGCCGAGTATAGTCGACCTTATTTCGATAAAGTATTTATCGTGCCGCAACCTTTCGATCTCACTACATCGCACTACTGCTTGCCTGAAAAAGAGGTTCAACGCCCCAGAATCTTGCATATTCCCACTAACCGGGAAATTAAAGGAACCGCTTATGTGGAAGCTGCAGTCGAAAGATTACGCAGTGAACGTTTATCTTTTGATTTTGACTGTTTACCTCCCCGATTCACCCAACAAGAGGTGCGACAACTGATCTCAGAAGCAGATATTTATGTTGATGAACTCCGTTGCGGCTCATATGGTATAACCGCAATTGAATCGATGGCTTCTGGCAAACCTACGCTAACTTATATCCGTGAAGATCTAATTGAACAATACCCGAAAGATTTACCTTTGGTCAATACGAATCCTGACACGATTTACACGCGATTGAAAGAATTAATTGTTGATACCGAGCGAAGACGAGAAATTGGTTTAAAGAGTCGAACTTATGTAGAAAAAAACCACGCTTTAGAAGTAGTAGGAGCAAAATTGCTCCAGGTTTACCAGAAGATTGGCCTGAAGGAGTATATGTGAAAGCCTTGTTTCGGCAAATGTCAGTCTATGGGCTTGGGGGGGTGATCACAAAGGCCGTCAATTTTTTGCTGGTACCTCTCTACACAAGAGTCTTAGCGCCCGCAGATTATGGTGCTCTGGAATTGATCTATCTAATGGGTGGTGTGCTTGCTATTCTTTACGGATTTATGATTCGGAGTGGCTATGTGCGCAACTATTATGAATTTAAGGATGAAAACACCAGAAATAGCCTCTTCAGTACAGCCTTTTGGTTTACGGCTGTCACATCACTAACTTTTCTGTTTATTTCTTATATTCTTGCTGATGAGATCACCGCGTCGCTACTCAATTTCCCAGAAGGCTCTTATGCACTTCATCTCATTAGTTTTGCTACGGCCATCTATGCGTTGAGCCACCTATTTTACGGTTGGTTGATGGTAAAAGAGAAGGCTCAACAGTTTGTAATGATAAATGTGGCGAGCTTACTCGTCACAATCTGTTCCACGATTTATTTTATTGTCATATTACAATGGTCGTTTATTGGCATTCTCTATGCCCAAATCATCGGGCGTTTATTTGAATTGTGTTGGTTAGCCTACCTTGCCCGCCAGTTGCGGATTACTCATTTTTCTTATTCATTAGCAGTACCTATGCTGCATTATGGATTACCACTGATCCCTGTACAATTAGCTGCGTTTGTGCTTGATCTTTCCGATCGCGCTTTTTTGAACCATTATTCCACTCTCTATGAAGTGGGCCTATACGCCTTTGGTTATAAACTAGCTTCGGTAATTTTGCTCTTTGTGACTGAACCATTGCGTGGCTTTACACCCTATCTTTTTTCCTTGATTGATGATCCTGAGAAGTGTAAAAGGACATTGGCAGACTTTACACGCTATTATATACTGGTCGTTTTGCTGCTTATTCTACTGCTCTCGATTTTTGCTCGTGAGGCCGTCTTCATTTTAGCTGATGCTAGTTATCAAACAAGTTGGCGTGTTGTCTACTTTATTGCGTTGTCCTATGGTATCTACGGATTGGTGCTGCTTTCATCCTATGCGATTGAAATTGTAAAAAAGAATTGGATTTCTTCCTTCTTTTGGCTCGCTGGAGCTGGATTGAATATCGTCCTGAACTTTCTATTGATCCCGGCCTATGGGATGATGGGCGCCTCTTTTGCTACTACAATCTCCTATCTTTGTGTTCTCTTTGGCTATTGGATTGTTATCAAACGACTTTATCCCATAAGCTACGCTTATGGTCGGTTTCTATACATCCTAATTGTAACAACTCTTATTTATGCACTCTCGACAACGATAGACACCAATTTAATTTTGGCAATTGTACTCAAAACTGGCTTGCTTGGCTTATTTCTAGGATTCGTTGTTCTGGGGCAATACCTGACCAGAGAAGAGATGTCCATAGTTGGACATTTCTTAACCGGCAGCCTTATACAGCGACTCCACTGGGGGAGAGTGTAGAGGCTTATGTGTGGTATTGTCGGCGTATATGCATTCCGTCAGGATGCTAACCCTATCGAACTGAACCTACTCAATATTATGCGTGACAAAATAACCCATCGCGGCCCAGATGGGGCAAGGAGTTGGCTTTCAGCCGATGGTAGGGTTGGTCTGGGGTTTCGGCGCCTGGCAATTGTTGATTTGGCCGATAGGGCAATGCAACCCATGAGCAATGAAGATGAAACAATTCATCTGGTCTTTAATGGCGAAATCTACAATCACGCAGAAATTCGGGCTGAGCTTGAACAAATTGGCGGCCATGTTTGGAAAACCCACCATTCAGACACAGAAACAATTGTTCATGCTTATGAAGAATGGGGTATCGACTGTTTGGCACGCCTGCGGGGCATGTTTGCGATTGCAATTTGGGATAGCAAGACACAGTATCTCTGGCTGATTCGTGACCGGATTGGGATTAAGCCGCTCTACTACACAATTTCTAATGACCGGATCGCGTTTGCCTCAGAGATAAAAGCCTTACTGGCTGATCCGAACCAGAAGCGGGTTGTTCACGCAGAAGCATTTTACCATTATTTATCTTTCTTAACTACGCCTGCCCCGCAAACGCTGTTTGCTGGCATTAAGAAACTACCCAATGGTTGTTGGCTACGGATCTCGACCGATGGACAAATTGTAGAACAACGATACTGGGATGTTTGGGATCATACAACACCTTTCACCAACTGTACAGAGAATGAGATTACCCAACGGCTACTGACGGAACTGGATAAGGCTGTACAGATACATAAGGTGAGCGATGTACCAGTTGGCATCTTTCTCTCCGGCGGTATCGACTCTAGTACTAATGCTGCGCTCTTTTCAAGAGACGAGTGTAAACCAATTAAGACGTTTTCGATTGGTTACCAGGGTAACTATCAAAGTTATCAAAATGAAGTTCACTATGCGCGAAAAATGGCAGAATTGGTAAAAGCTGATCATCATGAACTACTACTTACTCAGGATGACTTGCTCAACTTTTTGCCACAAATGATTTGTCTGCAAGATGAACCAATTGCTGATCCTGTTTGTATACCAGTTTATTATGTGTCCAAACTTGCGCGTGAACACGGCGTGATTGTTTGCCAAGTGGGTGAAGGTGCAGATGAACTTTTTTGCGGTTACCCATTTTGGCAGAGAGCTTTACAATTTCAGACGTGGCTAGACAATCCGTTTGTTCACGCATTGCACCCTTTAGGCGTGTTAGGGCTTCGCTTTGCGCGGAAAGAATATAGTCTATATGCTGAGTGGTTGCAACGGAACAAGCGAAATCAACCCATCTTCTGGGGAGGCGCAGAAGCATTTACGGAATATGATAAGCAGCGATTACTTTCATCGCACCTGCGCAAGCAACTTAAAGGATTGACATCTTGGCAAGTAATCCAACCGATTCATCGGCGTTTTGAAGCGCAAGCCTGGGAAAAAAGCGCTCTTAACTGGATGAGTTATGTGGATCTGAATCTACGTCTGCCTGAACTGCTGCTAATGCGAGTAGATAAGATGAGTATGGGGGTAAGCTTAGAAGGACGAGTTCCTTTCCTTGATCATAAATTTGTCGAATTTGCTATGAGCATCCCTACATCGGTTAAGGTGCGCAATGGCACACTAAAGTATATTTTAAAGAAAGCGGTTCGGGGTGTTATTCCTGATGAATTGATTGATCGAAAAAAACAAGGCTTCCATATACCAATTCATGAGTGGTTTTTCGATCGTTTAGGAGCCAGTATCCGACGAACATTGGATGAGTTTTGTGAGCAAACTGAATTTATCGATCATAAGGCTGTATCAGAGTTAATTACTCGTAAGAGATCGTTGCAAGTTTGGTATCTGTTCAATTTTGCCCTGTGGTGGCAAGAGTACATTCGCTAGAATCGATTATGATTTTTACTTGTCTCATTGTTCTAAAACAATCGTTTCAATCTTATGCACCACAAAAGGATTGTGCTGTTGTTGACAGCACAGTAATAAATGGCTGGATTCGACAAGGGACTATTATTCGACATCTGCTTCGCTATGGTGAGGTGCAAGGGAGAACCTATCATTTGGCAGTGGTCACAAAACCTTTTGCTTTTGCCCTGTTACTACGATTGCTCTCCCGTGGTCGATGTTATATCATTGATGAATACGAAAATACCCAGACTGTTACATTGCGTACTTTATTGCAGTTTGGTAAAATTTTAATTCAAGATTTCTTGCAAAAGAATAAACTTTTACGGAAAATTTCAGAGGATGTTGAGCAATTGCACCACACACCTGGGGCATCCAACCTGGTAGCTTTAGATTTGAAGAAACGCCCAGTCTATCTGCGTACTGATCTGCTCTTTGGTTTAAAGTCCGGTGGGTCAATTGGTCATATTGCCGGTGTTTTGAATCACTTGGATGAGTTTAGCGGTCATCCTATTTTTATTTCAACCGATCGTATCCTAACTGTTCGTAATGATATTGAATACTTACAGGTCTGGCCAGATTGTTCTTTTCGCGATTATCGCGAATTGCACCTTTTAGCCTTTAATCATACCTTCTATGAGCGGGCATTGAGTTATTTGGAGAATAAAGAACTTGGCTTTATTTACCAACGGTACAGTCTGTACAATTTTGCAGGAATCAAACTTGCCCAAAAGTTACAACTCCCATTTGTCATTGAGTACAATGGCTCCGAGATCTGGATGAGTCGGCACTGGGGCAAACGTTTAGCCTATGAAACGATTGCTGAGCAAATTGAAATGGCCAATTTGCAATCAGCTCATCTGGTAGTTGTTGTAAGCCAACCCATGAAAGATGAGTTAATCGCACGGGGCATAGATGGTGATAAGATTCTTGTCAATCCAAATGGGGTGGACGTAACACGTTACTCGCCGGAAGTAGCCAGTGAGCCAATCCGTCGTTTGTATGGTCTAACTGAAAAGATTGTGATTGGTTTTATTGGCACATTTGGTCCATGGCACGGCGCCGAGGTGTTGGCTGAGGCTTTTGGCTCTTTATTGCAAAGTTACCCTATTTACCGCGATAAAGTTCGCTTACTGATGATCGGTGACGGGGTTGCCCTGCCCAAGGCAAAAGCGAATCTTGCTAATTATAGTGCAGCAGAAAATGTAATTTTTACTGGTTTGATTCCACAAGAGCAAGGGCCGGCCCACTTGGCAGCCTGTGATATACTAGTTTCGCCGCATGTTCCCAACCCGGATGGAAGCCCCTTTTTTGGTTCACCCACCAAGTTGTTTGAATACATGGCAATGGGTAAGGGGATTGTCGCTTCAAATCTCGATCAGATCGGTCAAGTGTTGAGTCATAATCATACAGCATGGATGGTCAAACCTGGCGATGTGGCTGCATTGGCGACAGGTTTGAAGATGTTGATTGATAATCCGGACCTGAGGGCGCAGTTGGGACAAAACGCCCGTACAGAAGTAGTGCGCAACTATACTTGGCGCGCACATACTCAGCATATCATTGAGAAATTGATTGAACTTTGCTAATGAAGTTTCAACGCTACCAACATTATCTATACAAAATTCGCACAAACCCACCGAGTCTTACCTTCCAAAAGGCGATACGTAAAATTGCGAATCGGTTGTCTACCACCATAGATCGGGTGAGGGTACAATGGAGTTCTACGCCTATTTCTGATGCAAATTTTGTTGCGGCCCTCGACCCTAACCTCCCCACTATCGAGGCATTGCTGGCGCAGATCACGCAGCGTTCTACGCCACGTTTTTTTATTTCTGCGAGAGCAAAGGCTGACATACTTTCGACATTGCCTAGCCTTTGCCCACAAAGTAGTACACTGATCATTGAGACGGCAGATACTGTTTGTCATCATATTTTTGATCTGTTGGGATCTGGGCCGCACTTTTTAGGTGAAGTAATCGACTGGCATACCGATTTTAAGAGCGGCTACCGCTGGCACCCACGCCAATATTGTGCCGATATCCGCTCAGCTCCCTATCCTGGTGGTTACGATCTCAAGATGCCTTGGGAGCTAAGCCGTTGTCAACACTTTGCCTGGTTGGGACAAGCCTACTGGCTAACTAGCAATGAGAAATATGCCCAGGAATTTGTTACACAAATCACTAGCTGGATTGCCCAAAACCCTGTGCGCCTTGGGGTCAATTGGGCCTGTACTATGGATGTCGCGATCCGAGCAGTGAATTGGCTCTGGGGCTACTATTTTTTCCAAAATTCACCATCCTTAACCACCGAATTTTTAAGCTCTTTCTTTAATAGCTTGTTGCAGCATGGTCGCCATATTCTTAATAATTTAGAAGTCTATGAAGGCTTAACCAGTAACCACTATTTATCTGATATTGTCGGTTTGGTCTATCTGGGAATTCTATTACCGGAATTTAAAGAGGCGTACCAGTGGCGCTCTTTTGCCCTACAAGAGTTAGAAAAGGAGATCAGGACGCAGGTCTATACTGATGGCATGGTATTTGAAGCATCGGTCAATTACCATCGCCTCTCGACTGAGCTTTTTCTTTCTGCCACAATTTTGGCACATCTGAACGGTCATCAATTTAGCGTAGACTATATGGCACGCCTGGAAAAGATGATTGAGTTTACCATGTTGGTGACGAAGCCCGACGGCACGGTGCCACTCATCGGTGACTGCGACAATGGTAGGTTGCATCGGCTCAAAGCTTGGGGGGGAGCAGAACGTGAGTGGTTTGAACATCGCCATTTATTAGCAATCGGTGCTATTTTGTTTGACCGACTTGACTTTGCACACGCTGCTGGCGATCAGTGGGAAGAAGCGCTCTGGATCTGGGGTGCAGAGAAAGTTCTGCAGAAAAAAGCACAACTTGAGCATAATGAGGGTACACGCCTCCCACCAATTTGTCTGTTCCCACAGGCTGGCCTTACTATTCTGCGCCATAAAGATCAATATATGGCTATTGTCGCTGGGCCGAATGGGCAAAATGGCAACGGCGGACATGCTCACAATGATAAGCTTAGTTTTGAATTTTATGCTGCAGGTCAAAGCTGGTTGGTTGATCCAGGTGTTTACCTGTATACTGCTGATCACAAGCAGCGTAATCTCTTTCGCTCTACAGCTTATCACAATACGGTGTATGTCGCGGATCAGGAGCAGAACCGTTTTTTAGCAGATCCATCCTACATTTTTCAATTACATGAAGATGCAAAACCGCGGGTGTGCCAATTTGAATTAAGGGCAGAAACAATTCTCTGGGTTGGTGAACATTATGGTTATCAACGTTTGTCTCCGCCTGTTATTCATCGGCGCACAATTTTTATGCATGGGCAAAGCTCTATCTGGTTGTTACAAGATCAGATCATCGGACGCGAACAACATAGGTGCATTACCCACTTTCATTTGGCACCTTTGCTTGACGTAACAATAGATGAGAGGGGGGCTGTTATTACCCAAAGAGAGCAGCGTAACGCCCAACAACTTTGGTTATTGCCACTGAAACCTGTCATGCAATCACCGGTTGTCAATGAGGGTTGGGTCTCGAAAGGATACGGTGTACGCGAAGTTGCTTCGATCCTTGCTTGGGAGTGGCCAAAGGAAACTGATACTACGCTTTGGGCTATATGTGCCGGTGGTAGCTTTAGTGAGGTCGAGCAGCAAGTGGCGACTGCGCTCCATGATTTCTGCCGGAGCATGAGAAGATAAGCGTTATGCAAATGCGTCGGCTTAGACATATTGCGAATAGAAGATTATTTATTGTCTGTATTGCGATAATTATAATCTTATCACTCGGTAGAGCATCTTCGTTGCAAGCTGCGGCTGCACGCAATATTGGCACGCTTTATCTGCTTCGCAGTGATTCACCGATTTATCGACTAAAGGCTAAACAGTGGTTTCAACTTTCTCTTGTTCATAATCAGGTGTCTTGGACCTACTGGCTTTTAGGGGCAACTGAATGGAGAGAGGGTAATCTTGATCGCGCTGTGTCGCTCTGGCGGACACATGATTTGGTCGATAAGGCAATTGAAACTGCGTTACAGCAGATCGAGCGAAATCCTGTTGAGCGCCAACAATGGGAAAAGCAACTGATTACATTACCGCTTTCTTCGACACATTGGACACGCCTTGGCGATATTTACAAAAAACTTAGTGAATACTCACGTGCAGTGGAGTCGTATCAAGAGGCATTAGCGCGAATTAAGCAAGATCCTACCGCCAGTAAGGCTGATCTTTTTTATGAATTGGGCAACCTTTATCAATTTCATTTTGCTGATCCACAGAAGGCTCTAGCAGCTTACCAAGCTGCTGCGACAAGCGCGGATTTTAAAAACCGCTGGAGTCGCGTTAATACGTATATTCAGACATCTGCTTTACTATTGGGCCATGATAACGAGTATGCCCTGCAGGCTGCCCAACAAGCCGTTAAGGCAATGCCAGAGAATGTCTTAGCACACACTGTTTTAGGGCTTGCCATCTTCAATGCTCGCGGCGATTTAGCTGCTGCTGAACAAGCGATGATAACTGCCGCTGAACTTGAGCCGACTAGTGTGTGGCCGTGGATGCATCGCGGTCAGCTCTATTTTCAAGCGCAGAGATATGAGTTGGCGATTGAAGCTTATCAACACGCCCTTACACTGGCGCCAGATTTAGCAGAAGCGAATAACATGATTGTTTTCATACGTGCGAATTATTTGACAAAGCAGCCGGGCAATGATTGAAGGAATTCTGAATACCAGACCTAGGCTCCAACCGAATTTTAAAATCAACACAGCATTTTTGACAGGCCCTGTTACAATTACTGTGTATAGTTTTATTCTTTTTTTGCTCGGGCTACTTGGAGGACAATATGGTTATTTATTGATTGCAATCATGCAATTAATGGTAATCATCATTTTATACAGATATGCTCCCCTCTCTGGTATTCTTTGGATCATCGCCTTTAGTAGTACGACGGGCTTATTCCAACGGCTAACTCTTTATAGTTCAGGAGCGTACCCACAACCAGATAGCATTCGTTTTGCTTTAGAAATTGGCATTTTGATTTATTTTATCAAATTTCTACTCACACAACAGCCTGCACAAACCCGCATCACATTGAGAATAGATCTTGCCGTCTGGAGTTACCTTATTCTTTCCACCCTCTATACATTCAACCTCTTTTACACCATCCCTGCTGTAACGATCTGGGGATGGCGTTGGGTATGTATTCCCATCTTGCTCTATTTTGTTGGCCGCCTAATTGGGCAAGAACAGGCCAATGTTCGGCGTATTTATCAAATTCTAATAATTATTCTGCTCATTCAAGCTGCGTATGGCGCCTATCAGTCGATTATTGGTATTCCTTTCTATGAACAGCCTTGGGTTGCCAATTTACTCACTCAAGAATCATCTGCTGCCTATATTGAGGGCAGCAAGTTTCTTGCGGGTAAGCCACGGATTCCAGCCCTCACCGAAGGTCATACTTCAGGTGGCTTTTTGATACCTTACCTCCTTTTATGGATATTTTTTTTACCTGCTGATATGTTGGATAAGCATTATCGTAGGCTGCGTTGGGTTGCCATTGCAATGGGGCTACTATTCTTGCTCTTTAGTAATGAACGTTCAGCCATCGGGATGGCGACGATTGGGATCATCGTCGGGGTGGTATTAAAATTGCGGCGAAAGACTGGTCGTGGCATCTACCTTCTGATTATCCCTGGCATGTTGTTGTTGGTGTTTTTGATGAGCCTCATTGATCCCGCTCAAATTCCCTGGCAAGAAGACACGATCCTATTGCGTAGGTTGCTTGAATTGACAAACCCCTTTCGTTCGGGTACTCTAGCGGGTCGCTTGACTGAATATTGGCCCATTTTATGGGAATTATTTGTTGCCAATCCGCTAGGTTACGGGCTGGGGACATTTCATGATACAAGCGCCAATATGGCCTATCTACAAAGGGTTGGCTTTGCTCCCCATAATATGTACCTTCAGATTGCATTAGAAGTCGGTTTGATTGGCTTGCTTTCTTATATGTTAATTATTACCCTCTTTATGAGAATGGTGTACAGATTTAATAATTTGCGTCTGCACATAGAACAAACTTATATCATGCCGAGTGTACTTTCTTCCTTCATCGCTTTTCTGGCCATTGGAGTCGCCAATCATCCAATTGAAACTTTCCCATTAGCAGTACTTTTCTGGTTCCTGATGGGTGTGGTAGTCTCACACCTAAATGTAGCGTGGAAACAATACCGATGAATTCTAAATCTACTACCAACATGTTAAACTCACTTGATGCTGCTGAAAAAAAGATGCGACATGTTTTAATTATCGCTTATTTTTTCCCCCCTTGCGCAGAAGGGAGTGTGATGCGCGTACGAGCATTTGCAAAACACCTGTCGAACTATCAGTGGCAACCTTTTGTTCTAACGGTCAAAGATAGTCACTACCTTTCGTTTACAAAAGACGAGGCACTGATCCATGAACTGGAAGGTAAAATCGCAATTTGTCGCACGAACACGCTTGAACCCCAAGGCAAGTATGTTAAAAGTCTTCAGGAAAATGTTTATGGTATTCGTAAGGGAGGAGGCTGGTTTGACCGATACTTTAAAGGAATGCTGCGTACTCTCTACCGAGCCGTAGCTATTCCTGACGAACATATATTATGGCTGCCATATGCGATCAAACATGGCTTACACTTAATCAATAACAACAGAATAGATCTTTTGTTTGTGACAACTCCACCACATTCAGCAGCGGTGATTGCCACCATCTTAAGCCATCTATCAAGAAAACCGTTGGTGTGGGATGTACGTGACGACTGGGTAGACAACCCTTTATTCGATGTTGGGCCATGGCATAGACAAATTCTGGCCCGTTTGTTAGAGCGGTGGATTGTGAAGAATGCGGCAAGTGTGATTTGTGTGACGCCAGAATCCGCCACTGCGTTCCGCCAGCGCTACCCGAAACAACCCGCAACTAAGTTCATTTCCATTTCAAATGGTTTTGATCGAGAAGAGATCGTTGCCTTACAAGCAAAAGTGCAAAAAGAGCGATCTGCAAAATTGCGCTTGGTTTACGTTGGTACGCTGGGGACAAAACGTACACCCGAAGGTCTCTTTCAAGCTCTGCAAGATCTAGCTAAAGAAATGTCGATCGAACATTCCGTTCAGGTTGATTTTTATGGCTATGCTCGCCAAGATTTTGTCGATCTGAGTCAAAAAATGAAACTGGACAATGTGGTCCGGTTTCATGGTTTTGTATCGCGAGAGAAAAGTTTACAAGAGTTGCTCTTATCAGATGCTAGCCTTATGATTATTCCGGATATGGAAGGTAGTCATACAGCTATACCTGGTAAACTATACGAGTATATTGGTAGTAGAAAATTTGTCCTTGCTCTTTGCTCACTCGCTTCTGCGCCAGCTCGGTTGGTTCAAGAGACAAATATAGGTATAGTCGCCCCTCAGCATGATTCGTCCGCTATCAAACAAGCGATTTTGGTGATGTTAGAGCGGTATAAGAAAGACAATTTGTTTGTAACAATTGATGACCACCTGCTTAAGCAATTTGAGCGTTCTGAACAAACACGTCGATTAGCAGAAATTTGTAACCATATACAGAGGGGAACATTGGAGGCGTCCTCTATCTGACAATTGCAGTTGTAAGAATAGTTTGGATCACTTGCAAACAGAAACAACTTTAATTAACCATACCTGACTCGGCTTAAAAATGAAAATCATCATAGATGCCCACATGCTTGGTCAACAAGAAGGTGGGAACGAAACCTATATTGCTGGTTTGCTCCAAGGCTTTGAAGAGATATTGCCACAGCCAGCCACAGCTATTACTGCGCTGTATAACCCTAGATATACAGGTACTCGCCTTAGCCGATCCGGGCTTTCTCCTTTGGTGCTCACAAGTAATAATGATTTCCGCCGATTATTTATGGAAATTCCTTCTATCTGCAAGAAGTGGCCTGCTGATCTACTCCATGCTACTTATAATGTTTCACCGTTCCTGCCATGCCCTTGTGTGATTACTGTTCATGATGTCATTTTTCGCTTATATCCAGAATATTTCTCACCTCGTGTACGTCTGCTTTTATCCACTTTGCTGCCTCTTTCTATGATACGTGCAAAAGTCATCATCACCGACTCTGAGGCGAGTAAACGCGACATTATTCATTTTTACCCATTTGTTCGTAATAAAATTATAATTATTCCAGCAGCAGCAGGGCCAATTGTAAACGTAGAACCCAACTGGCAAGTTGCTCAACAGTATCGGCAGAAGGGAGAATTTATCTTGGCTGTAGGTACGGTTCAGCCCCGCAAGAACATAACCCGGCTAGTTCAAGCGTATATCTCCCTGCGCCAACGCCAATTGATCGATTCGAAATTAATTATCGTCGGACGTGCACAGTGGCAAGGGTCAGAAATTCAGAAAATTGCACTAAATAGTCCGTATCATCAAGATATTATTTTTACGGGATACCTTGAAGATGCATCTGTATCCGCTCTTTACCGACACTGTTCTGTATTTGTCTATCCATCCCTGTATGAGGGATTTGGGCTACCAGTACTTGAAGCGATGGCTTGTGGTGCACCTGTTATCACCAGTAATCGATCTTCTTTACCAGAAGTAGCTGGAGAGGCAGCTACTCTTGTCGATCCTTACTCAGTTGAACAGCTTAGTGCTGCAATCGAAGCGATCTTAGGGAATCCGGCGCGACGGGAAGAAATGCGGCAACAGGGTCTAAGACAAGCGGCCCAGTTTAAGTGGTCAAGAGCCGCTGCTGCCGCCTTAGAAGTATATAAGTGGGTTATAGAGAGGGATGACATTCAAGGCAGGATTGCCACCACCCGTTTTTAGGTTCGTCAGACAGCATATATGTAGTTAGTGCCTTACCTTATATACATACGAAATATACATACGAAGGATGAGCTGTGAAAATTGCACTCATGGGCACACGCGGTGTCCCTGCCAGTTATAGTGGTTTTGAGACCTGCGTCGAACAATTAGGCCAACGCCTTGTCCAGCGCGGACATGAGGTTACGGTGTATTGCCGCTCCCATCATATTACATACCCTGAGCCAATCTACAAAGGTATGAAGCTGGTTAAATTGCCGACGATCGCTAACAAATATTTAGACACGATGGTACATTCGTTTGTGT
This sequence comes from Caldilinea sp. CFX5, assembly GCA_021405325.1. The sequence goes on from QWII01000006.1 coordinate 333,872, forward strand.
CTTCACTCCATGCGATACCACAGCGCTTTGATATTGCCCTTTATTTTATCGCCGGCAATAGTCCTGTCACCTGGATGTTACGTCCCTTTGGTGTCAAAACCATTCTTAATGTCGATGGCTTAGATTGGAAACGGGAGAAATGGCCAACTTTGGCAAAAAGATATATCCAACTTGCTGAGTATCTTGCGACCATTCTGCCTACTGCCTATCTCACCGATTCTAAAATTGTCCAAGGTTATTATCGCGACCGCTTTCAGCATGAACCACCGTATATTCCCTACGGCTCAGAGGTAGAATTACTCCCACCCGGAGAAACCTTAGCAAAATATGGTTTAGAGCGTGGTAAATATGTGCTATTTGTGGGCCGGCTTGTACCCGAAAATTGCGCCCATCATTTAGTCGAGGCCTTTCGCCAGATTGATACGGATTTGAAGTGTGTGATTGTTGGTGATGCCGCTTACGCTGAAGAGTATATTGCCTCTCTCAAAGCAAAGGCCGCCGGTGACCCACGGATTATTTTTACCGGCTATGTTTTTGGTAAAGGTTATCATGAGTTAGGTTCGAATGCCTACATTTTTGTTGAAACCTCTGGTGTTGGTGGCACTCACCCTGCTTTGGTTGAAGCAATGGCGCATGGTAGTTGTGTTATCACCCATAACACACCGGAAAATTTAGAGACGATCGGGGATGCTGGTTTCGCTTACAACGGCAAACAAGGAGCAGATGATCTACGTACAGTTCTAGCTACTCTATTGGCGAATCCTGACCAAGTCGCGGCTTATGCCCAACAGGCTCAACAGCGCGCCCAAACGGTCTATACCTGGGAATCGGTTACAGACGCCTACGAACAGATGTTTTATCAATTGCTCAATCATCCGTTACCAGACCGCCTGGCTGGATTGAATTCATATTCACGGCAAGTCTAACTGTGCGTTTCATCCATTGGTTGTTGAGGTTAGAACCTTTGTGGATATTGGCGGCAGGCGTCCCACTTCTGCTGCCAGGACGATTTTTCCCTGTTCGTGCCCATTTTTTACTCGTGATAGGCGTTGGGGCTTTGGGCGTCTTCCACTGGCTCCGTCACTATTATGTTGCTCATAAAACAGCCAATCAATCATTCCTGACTTTTTTCTCTACGAACCCATTATCGCTCCCACTGCTGATTATTTTATTCTGGTTGCCGGTAAATTTAGCAGTCTCGGTCGTCCGTGATACCTCCTGGATGGCAACAGGCTATTTGCTCCTCGGCATTACGTTATATATAGCGTTAACAGATCCGTTAACGAACCGCTATCCTCCGCAATTTATCGTTGGTTTATTGTTACTAGTGGGCACAGGATTGGCTGTTGTCTCTCCCCCGCTGGTGGCTTGGAAACCAGAGTTTCGGCTCTTTTATTTGCCTCTATATGATCGGCTGCAAGCCGGACAATTCCACTTTGGCGAAACTATTCACGCTAATGTATTAGCGGGAACCCTGGTTATTGTTCTTCCCTGTTTGTTAACGGTAACTTGGCATCACTTCGCCAATCAGCAAAGGTGGCGCTTCCTTGGCTACGGAAGTATTGCAATGTTTATTCTGCTTTTGTTGATTCTAACCCAAAGTCGAGCAGGCTACCTGGCATTTGCGTTGGGATTTGGCGTAAGCTTAACACTTCTCTTTCCCAAAGTTATCTTCGGTTTGCCCATTGCTATTGTAGGAATCACATTGGTAATTTATCTTGTTGGGCTGCAACCCTTACTGGAAGCACTTAGCTCTGATGGTTCTTTAGGTGGATGGGATGTGCGTGGCGAGATCTGGCACTATTCCTACATCGCCTTTGGGGATTTTGTTTATACCGGCATTGGTATCGGCGCCTTTACCACCGTTATGCCATTTCTCTACCCGATTCGGTTCAATATTGAAGAGCTACCTCACGCCCACAACCTCTTCCTGCAAATCGCTTTGGATCTTGGCCTGCCCGGTTTGCTTGCTTACCTGGCAATCATCATGAACCTCTTTGTTATGCTCATTGTCACCTTGCGCAGTCGGTATACATTACCTTTGCACCGTACTCTTGCCATCGGCACTGCCGGCAGTCTAGTTGGCATGTTGGTGCATGGCCTCTTTGATGCGGTTACTTGGGGGACGAAACTGGCCTTTGTTCCCTGGATCCTCTTCGCCTTGATCACACAACTTTTTCTGTATACGCAGGCTACACAAGCGGCTCATAAAGCTGCATCTGCTTTGCAAAGTGATGGGCATTCAGATTGATGTATACTCAGATTAAAGTGTATTCAGGCCAATGACGTAAATTTCTCGGTCCATCCTTTCAGATAATGATTATTATTTGCTTACTGTCCATTACCAGATTGACAGTACTTTTTTCCCAGCAATATCGTCGTATCTTGTGTAAGGAGTAGAACGTATATCTGTCGTACACGCAACGAGCGTGCATCATAGCAGGATAAGCTACTTTTCTGAATAACATTCTTCATTGTCATCATAGGTGTAACAGGTAGCATTATGTTCAAGCGATTCAGCACCAACTACATGGCTTTACTCTTTTTAATTGATGGTGCCGTTATTCAGGCGATGCTTTGGCTGGCAATGGAACTACGCTTTGTCTTACCCTGGGGACAAGTGGTTGAGCCGGAATGGGCGCCACAATGGGTCTATGTGCCCTCTTTGCGTTTACATGCGGTGGTTGGCGTTCTGTGGTTGGGTAGCTTTTTGGTGCTTGATCTCTATGCGCCGCGCAAAATCATTCGCTGGTTTGACGAAATTCAACGGATCATCTTAGCCCACACGATCGCGGCTCTATCGTTGGCGGGTGTTTTGTATCTGGCGAATATTCAACTATTGCGGTTGACTTATATCTACTTCTATGTGCTGACGTTTGTTACCCTCCTTGGCTACCGGGCCGCCTTACGCATCTGGCATCGCTTGCGTGGTCACGCCTCCAACAGCGTCGCACGCATATTGATTGTGGGCGCCGGCAAAATCGGGCAAGAGATTGTCGGTGAGTTTGATCGGCAACAATGGCCCGGTATTGAGTTCGTCGGCTTTCTGGATGATGCCCCTTTCAAACAGAATCAACAAGTCGCCGGCGTACCAGTGCTAGGAAAATTGGATAACATCACCAATATTATCCAGCAGAAGCAAGTCGATGAAGTGTTGATCGCCTTGCCCGCCTATGCCCATGACCGGATCGCTAACCTCATTGCTGCTCTCTATCGTTTGCCGGTGCGCATCCGTATTGCCCCTGACTATTTCAACCTGGCGCTCTTTGGCGCCACTGTTGAAAGTTTGGGCGGGATCGCCCTGATTGGTTTGCGCGATCCGGCGATTGATGAGTTCCAGCGTTTTGTGAAACGGCTATTGGATATGGTGCTGTCAGGCGTCAGCTTGTTCATCCTGTCGCCTCTGTTAGCCTTGGTTGCTCTGCTCATCAAACTGGAAGATGGGGGGCCGATTTTCTACTTTGCGGAACGGGTGGGCGAAAACGGCAAGCTCTTCCGCATGATCAAATTTCGCTCCATGGTTGTTAATGCCGATAAATTACAACCTCAGGTTAACCAAGTCGACGGCAATGGCAATGTGATCCATAAGCAAGCGAATGACCCGCGCGTTACTTGTATTGGTCGCTTTATTCGCCGCACCAGCATTGATGAACTGCCGCAACTGCTGAATGTGCTAAAAGGGGAGATGAGCCTGGTCGGGCCGCGTCCGGAACTGCCCTGGTTGGTGGCAAAATATGAACCCTGGCAACACAAACGGTTTGCTGTACCCCAAGGGATTACCGGCTGGTGGCAGGTGAATGGCCGTAGTGACAATTTAATGCACCTGCATACCGAACAAGATCTTTATTATATTCAACATTACTCGCTCTGGCTCGATCTACAAATCTTGTGGCGCACACTGGCTGTTGTGTTGCGGGGCAGAGGAGCGTACTAGAGCTTTAACGACAACGCTATGACAGAACTTTTTTCACCACTCACCGTAATTCATCTGGCCTTGCTTTCGATGGTATTGCTTACCTGTTGTCTTCTTCGCTATATTCAAGTAAATTACCGCCGGTGGCGCCGGCGCAAAACAACTTGGATTGTGTCTGCTGTACTGGCAAGCTTGCTCTGTGCCGTCCAACCCCATACGGTCTTTGCCGCCTATATAGCCCAACAGAACCCTGTATTGCCAATGGCCCGGACCATCCTGCAACGCATGGCGCCGGCGGTGGCCGATAGTTTAGGGATGAATGGCCCGCGCACCTATTTAGTGTTGGTGCAAAACAATCACGAATTGCGCGCAACGGGCGGCTTTATCTCCGCCGTCGGCAAGGTGACAGTGGAAAATGGCGAACTACGGGAGCTTGACTTTATCGATAGTTACGCCTTTTTTCAAGAAACGCTGGAATATGGCCCGGCCCCCAAGCCCATGCAGCAGTACATGAATGTGCAGTTGCTCTTGCTGCGTGATGCGAACTGGTCACCCGATCTGCCGACTACAGCCAAATTGGTGCAAAGCCTTTATGCCCAGCAAACCGGGATCCGCGTCAATGGTGTGATTGCCGTTGATCTACATGCCGCCGATCTGCTGGTCGATGCACTGGGGCCGCTAGAATTGCCGGGGGCGCCGACGCCAATTACGGGTGAAAATTTTGCCGAGCAGATTGTGCAACTATGGGAAAGACCGCCAGGTACAGATTTAGAGGTTAATTATGACGCTGAATTTTATATTTGGTGGGGCCAGCGCAAGAATTTCGTGACCGGCCTTGCCCAAGCCGCCCGCCAACGGCTCGAAAATGGCGATGTCAGCTATATCGATCTGCTGCGAAATGTCCGCACGGCCTTACGTGAACGCTCGATTCAAATCTGGCTCGAAGAACCGCTGCTTGCCAAACAGTTGCGTCTTTTCGGCTGGGACGGTGGTTTGTACTCGGCGCCGGGAGCAGATTTCGTGGCATGGGTCGATACCAACATGGGCTTTAACAAGGCCGACGCTGTCTTGCAGCGGGAACTGAGCTACAGCGTGACCTGGCCCGATGGCCCCGCCGCGCCGGCGCTGGCGACGGCGACCATCACCTATACTCACCCGATCACGATCGCAAATTACACTTGCACCAACACGCCTGAGTATGGCGAAAGCTACAACTTTCTCATCGAGCGTTGCTACTACGACTACGTGCGCTTGTACACGCCCCCCGGCACAGAGTTGGTGCAAGCCACCGGTCTCGATCCTGCTTCGGTTGTCACCCAGCGGGGCGAGAATCGCACCCAATACTTTGCCGGCTATTTTATCCTGCCTGTGGGCCAGCAACACACAGTTTCGTTTCAGTATCGCCTGCCCGCTGACCTGACGCCGGCGAACTACCAGTTACTGCTCCGTCGCCAGGCCGGCAGCAAGCCGTTACCTGTTACCGTGACAGTCAATGGTGAGACGATCACCACCACCGTGACAGACGCCAAGTTGCGCTGGCCTGGCCCCTAACGCGGCCTACGCAATGCGCGCGTCGTCCGGGTTGGCGCCGGTGAGAATGGCTTCCATCCGGCGTTGCACCAGTTTCTGAAAGGGCGGGTGGGTGAGGATATAGAAGCGCCGTTCACGAATCGCCGCAAAGACCTGCGCGGCTACCTCCTCTGCCGGCATCCCGTTCTGGATGGCCTGTTGCATGGCCTGATCGACCGGCGTGGCGGCCTGATTGACGGCCATTTCTGTCGGTTGGTTGCGCAGCGCCGCTGGGCGATTGCGCCCGGCTTCATGAATTCGTGTGTTCACCCAACCTGGACAGAGAACAGAGACATGCACCGGCGCCCCGGTCTGTTGCAACTCCTGGTAGAGCGTCTCCGACAGGGTGACGACGCCATGCTTGGTCACATTATACACGCCCAACCCCGGCGTCGAGACCAAACCGGCAATCGACGCCGTATTGACAATATGGGCCTCGGTCCCCTGCTGCAATAGAAGCGGCACAAAGGTGCGGATGCCATGCACAACACCCCACAAGTTGACCCCCAGCACCCACTCCCAATCCTGTAGACTCATCGTCCAAAGGGGGCCGCTGGCAGCAACGCCGGCGTTGTTAAAAAGGAGATGCACGGCGCCAAAGGCGTCCAATGTGCGCTGCGCCAATGCGGCTACCTCTTCAGCCTGCGTCACATTGGTGCGCACACTCAGTACGGTGGCGCCTTGCGCTTGCAGCGCCCCGGCGGTTGCGCGTAAAGCTCCTTCTTCAATGTCGGCCAGGACAACCTTCAGCCCTTCTTGTACAGCGCGTTGCGCCAGCGCACGACCAATGCCGCTGGCCGCACCGGTAATCACAGCGACTTTCCCTTGAAATGTTTCCATCTGCTCCCCCCTGGTTTGCTTAGGGTCCGTAAAAGAATAAGTTAAAACGCTCTCGGCGAGTCCGTGACTCGCAACGGGCTAGGGCGAGTCCGTGACTCGCCGAGAGCAGTGTATCAACTTATATGATTATGAACCCTTAGAACGATTGCGCTTACCCCATCACCAGTCGAACACAACACAACTAAGATTTCCCCACACCAACACCAGACTCCACGACTCTAGACTGCGGCCTCTTGATAGTGTACCATACTTATCCCCTGCTTTGTCTCCTTTCCCACCATTGAGTACAATAGATAGCTACTACTTGCCCTACCCCATGTTACAGAGAGGAGTTGCGCTATGCGCGGGATTGGTTTTTATGAACATAGCCCGTCTTTTGATGTCTATCAAGTGCTTGAGGATCTACCGATGCCTGCCGTTCGGCCTGATGAAGTGTTGGTGCGGGTGCAATACGCCGCGCTCAATCGGTTGGACAACTTTGTACGCATCGGCTGGAAAGGCTTGACGTTGACCTTTCCGCACATTCCCTGCGCCGATTTCAGCGGGGAAATTGCCGAAGTCGGGTCAGCCGTCGAAGGGTGGGCGGTGGGCCAACGGGTGACGGCCAATTCGTTGCTCTGGTGCGGTAAATGTCGGGCCTGTGTCCGCGGCGAGCAGCAGCGCTGTGAACACTTTGATATTTTGGGCGAATATTCGCGTGGCGCCTGCGCCGAGTATGTGGCAATGCCGGCGCGCAACCTGATCGCCGTGCCGGCTGGCTATAATATGCAAAAAGCCGCCGCCGCTTCCCTCGTCTATCTCACGGCCTGGCACAATTTGATGGTGGCCGGCAATTTGCGCGCTGGTGAGCGCGTTTTGATTGTCGGCGCCGGTGGCGGGGTCAATACGGCGGCGCTGCAAATTGCCAAACTGGCGGGCGCCGAAGTCTATGTGATCGCCAGCAGCGCCGAAAAAGCGCGGATGGCACGCGACCACGGCGCTGACTGGGCGCACGATCGCGGCGCCGATCCCAACTGGTCAAAGGCCGTTTACAGCGCCACCCATCGCGCTGGTGTTGATATGGTCGTGGACAATGTGGGAGCAACGTTTCCCCTCAGTTTGCGCACGCTGCGCACCGGCGGTCGCCTGGTGACCGTCGGCGGTACGGCCGGTTATGAGGCCACCATACCGGTCAACTTGATGTTTGGTAAACATCTGAGCATCATCGGCAGCACCATGGGATCGCAAGAGGATTACTGGCGGGTGATGAGCCTGGTCTTTGCCGGCAAACTCGACCCGATTGTCGATCAGGTCTATCCCCTGACCGACTTCCGCACCGCCATTGCCCGCATGATGGACAATCAACAATTCGGCAAGATTCTATTACAAATCTGAGTCTGGACTCCGGACTAGTGAATTGCCGTACAGCGCGCCCTGCCGCTTGTCCTTGCCGAATCGATAAGGTACAATTCGGTTGGCCGTAAATCCTAACCCGAACATGCACAATAATAAGCAGATGGAAAGCCGCAGTGGCAGTTCATGCCTCTTCTACCATGGTTGATCTACCGGATGGCGAAGGACCAGTCGGCTTTGATGACCCCCTAGGTGATGACATTCTGGGGGATGACAAAGCAGAGCTACTTGGTGAATTTGATGATGGCGACAGCGGACCCTCGTTGCCGATTATTTTGTTGAGCGCCGCCAGCGCTTTGGCTGGCGGCATTATTACGCTCTATATCACCTACCGTCTGTTGGGTGTAGCCATTGAATTGAGCGCCGGCATTGCCACGCTGGGCGCCAGTCTTGCCTTGGGCGTGACCGGCGCCGGCTTATCGATCATCACCGGCTCGCGCGCCGCCATGAGCAATATCGCCTTTAGTTGCGGCTTGATTGTGATCTCCGGTCTCTTTCTGGGTATCTGTACGTTGATCGGTGCGGTGATGGCACTGTTGCTGACAATGATGGGTGGATAAGCGTTCATGACAACCAATGGCGGCGGCTCCTCTCGCATCAATCGCCAGACGCGCCTGACCATGACCCCCAGCGTGGGCGCCCATAACAGCCTGGTTTATTGGTATAAAACGGTTTCCGCTTTCAAGGCGACGCGCAATGGCTTTGTTATTATGCTTGCCCGCCACGTGCCGAGTCTGGCCTTCAAACGCTGGCTCTATCGCACCATCGGCATGAAGGTCGGCAACCATGTCAGCTTTGCCTGGCATGTGACGCCCGATTTGTTTTTTCCGGAATTGATTCAGGTAGGGGATAACACCATTATCGGCTATAATACGACGCTATTGGCGCACGAATATTTATTGCATGAATGGCGCACAGGTCCTGTACAAATTGGCGCCAATGTGACGATTGGCGCCAACTGCACGATTTTGCCGGGCGTGGTGATTGGCGACGGCGCCGTGATTAGCGCCATGTCACTGGTCAATAAAGATGTCCCCGCCGGCGCTATCGTTGGCGGCATCCCGATTCGACCCTTAGCGGTCAACAGTAATCGTGACCAGCAGGATGGCTAGTACAGAGCGGTAGCAGTATGTCAGTAGTTCAGTGACACAGTAAGACAGTGAGTGGTTGACTGTTTGACTGTCCCACTGACCGACTGTTTTACTTAAATCGCTAGTCAGTGCGGCATAAAAGTGAGACGCAAGATGATCAATTGGCTATCAATGCAAATCCGGTGGTTGCATCGGCTGGCGGCCATGGCGCCTTTGCTGACGCTCCTGGTTGTGATCGATGTTGTCGCCTACTTTGGCGGCCTGCTCTACTGGTACGGTTATGTCATGGCCAGCCCCTGGACGCCAATATGGGCCTGGCCTTTTATTCCCGATTGCCCGCTCTTTGGTTTGCTGGGCGGCATTGGCATGTTGATGGTCACCGCCAGATGGTTTTGGACGGATGGCGATCAAGCGAAGGCGCAACGCTACCTGGCCGTGTTGGCCGGCATCTCCACGCTGCTTTGGTTATCAACCTATCTGCCGGGCGTCTCCCCTACCTGGCGCTGGCAAGGCGCCATGTTGGCGGTCTGGAGTTGGTCGCTTGTGCTGGCGACCTTCTTTTTCCGCCAGGCGCCGGCCTGGTTGCTGGGTCTCTTTGCCTTTGGCCAGATCAAATATGGCATCTGGACGATTACCGCTTGGCTGGTCTACTGGCGCAACACGAACCTCGTCTTTGGCGCCCCCGATTTTTCCTTTGACAGCGTCTTTATGACCCTGACCCATATCGGCCTTTTGGGCCAGGGCATCTTTTTGCTAACCTATTTCCGGCCTGACTTACCCACCGCGCTGATCAGCTTCGCCTGGTTTGCCTTGAGTGACTTTGTCGACTACGGCTTAGGGTACTACCCCGGCTTGCCGCTCGACTTTATCCCGCTGCCGATCATGCAGTGGAGTACGATGGCCGTCACCGTCGGCCTGAGCGCCATTTACTTGTGGTTGAGTCAAACTGCTGGCGCGCCCCTCGTCCAAAGCAGTCAACGCGTCAGCCGTCAATTGCTGCAAGCATAACGAATCAAAAGCTAGAACGCCAAACTTACCACACGATTGCGTTTGCACAGTTCACGCAACACGCAACACGTATCATGATAAACCGATATGAATGAGAAAGCAGGGCTTCGTTGAGCGAACAATCAAAGGACCCCAAAGTCCAAGAACTATATGCACGCAAGGCGGCGGCGCGCCAGGGTGGCGGCGCTGAACGGATCGCCCGGCAACATGCGCGCGGCAAAATGACCGCCCGCGAACGCATCGACCTGTTGCTGGACAAAGGGAGTTTCCGGGAAATTGATGTCTTTGTCACCCACAGTTCCCAAGATCCGACGCTGGAAAAAATTCCCGGCGATGGTGTTGTCACCGGTTACGGCACCATTAGCGGTCGCCTGGTCTACATCTATTCCCAGGACTTCACCGTCATCGGCGGCACCGTCAGTTGGACTCACGCCATGAAGATTTGTAAAGTCATGGATATGGCCATGAAGAACGGCGCCCCCATCATCGGCTTAAATGATTCCGGCGGCGCCCGCATTCAAGAAGGCGTCCACGGCCTGGCCGGCTATGCCGAAATTTTCTACCGCAATGTCATGGCCTCCGGCGTCATTCCCCAAATCAGTGTCATCATGGGACCCTGTGCCGGTGGCGCTGTCTACAGTCCCGCCCTCACCGATTTTGTCGTGATGGTCAAAGACACCAGCCAGATGTTTGTCACCGGCCCCGATGTCGTCAAGACCGTCACCCAGGAAGAAGTCACCTTTGAGGAGTTAGGCGGCGCCTTTATTCATGCCAGCAAATCCGGCGTCGCCCACTATGCGGCGGAAAACGAAGAAGACGCTCTCTTTATTGTCCAAAACCTGTTAAATTACATCCCCAGTAATAACATGGATGACCCGCCGACAGGCACAGGCCAGGACGACCCGGTGCGTCAGGATTTGGAACTGGACAGCATTGTGCCGGACAACCCCAACCGCCCCTATGACATGAAAACCATCATCCGCCACATTGCGGATGACGGTCAATTCTTCGAGGTCCATGAACACTGGGCGATGAATATCATCGTCGGCTTTGCCCATCTGGGTGGTCGGTCGGTCGGCATTGTGGCGCAACAACCCGCAGTGTTGGCCGGTGTGTTGGATGTCGAAGCGAGTCAGAAATCGGCCCGCTTTGTCCGCTTCTGCGATGCCTTTAACATTCCCCTGATTGTGTTGGAAGATGTCCCCGGCTTTATGCCCGGTCTGAATCAGGAACATGGCGGCATTATCCGCCACGGCGCTAAGCTGCTCTACGCCTTCTCCGAAGCGACTGTCCCCAAAGTGACGGTGATTGTGCGCAAAGCCTATGGCGGCGCCTACTGTGTGATGAACCCCCGTCACCTGGGCGCTGATCTGGTGCTGGCCTGGCCCAGCGCCGAAATCGCCGTCATGGGGCCGGATGGCGCCGTCAGCGTCATCAACCGCCGTGAGATTGCCGAAGCCGAAGACCCGGCTGCCCGCAAAGCTGAACTCGTGGCCGACTATCGCGCCCGCTTTGCCAACCCCTACGTAGCCGCCGCTTCCGGCTTTATCGACAACGTGATCGAGCCGCACGAAACCCGCCCCCGCTTGATCAATACGCTCGAAATGTTGCAAAACAAACGGGGCGCCCTACCGGCCAAAAAGCATGGAAACATTCCGTTATAGGCCGTAGTCCAGAGTCCACAGGCGTGTTACTGACTGCGGACTCTGGACTGTGGACTGTGGACTCTGGACTAGTTATGGACATTGAATTTGAACTGCCGGCGTTTCAGCACGAATTGATGGGGTATGCTGCGTTCAAACAGGGTGAGCCGATGACGGTGACGCTAGAGAGCGACGTGTTGCTGGCCGATCCGGCGGCGAGCGGCTGGTTTGCTGTGCAGAAGGAGCCGTTGCCGACACGCTTTATCCTTGTTGCGCCGGCGACCTATGCCTTTAGCGGGCAAATCATGGCGGCGGAACTGGAAAAGAGTGACGGCGCCGAAACTGCCGTTCTGTTGGTGCAATGTGGCAATATTCCCATACGTGTCATCTGCGCCCCGGATGAAGAAGGGCGTTTGCCCTTTGGCGCCTGGGAAACCCGCTATTTATCCGGTGTCAGCCGGCTGCACGGCATCATTGAAGATGATTTCCAGACCGCCATCGGCAAGCCAATTGATATGACCATTTGGCAATTTCGGCGGCTGGTGCTGACTCCTGGTGATGCCGTCTTTGGGCAGTGGTACGAAACCGACGCCCTGCCGCCAACGCCCTATCACTATGACCGGATTATCGTGCAGAGTCGCTTACATCGTTCGCGTTTATAAGATCGTTAGCAGACCGCAACGCACCGTCGGGTTCAATAGACGAACAGACTACGCGACCCAGCAACTGCGGACTACTGCCAGTGCAACTTTCTCTGGACAGGTCAACCGAGGAAATGTATGTTTAGAAAAGTCTTAATCGCCAATCGCGGTGAAATTGCTGTCCGGGTGATCCGCGCCTGTGACGAGCGGGGAATTCGCACCGTTGCGGTCTACTCCGAAGCCGACCGCACGTCGTTACATGTGCGTTATGCGGATGAAGCTTACCTCCTGGGGCCGGCCCCCAGCCGGGAGAGCTACTTGCGGATCGACAAAATTATCGATGTCGCCCGCAAAGCCGGCGTCGATGCCGTCCACCCCGGCTATGGCTTCTTGTCGGAGAATGCCGAGTTTGCTGCTGCCTGCGCCGACGCCGGCATTACCTTTATCGGTCCCAGCCCCGATGCCATTGAAAAGATGGGGGACAAATCGACCGCCCGCGCCACCGTGGCCAAGCGCAACGTGCCGCTGGTGCCAGGGTCGGCCAAAGGACTAAATGATGCGGAATTGGTGGCGGCGGCCAACGAAATCGGCTTTCCCTTAATGGTCAAAGCAAGCGCCGGTGGTGGCGGCAAAGGGATGCGCGCCGTCCATGACCCGGCGGAGTTTGCTGCTTCGCTGGCGGCGGCCCGCCGTGAAGCCAAGAACGCCTTCGGCAACGATGAAGTCTACCTGGAAAAGCTGATCACCAACGCCCGCCATATTGAAATTCAAGTGCTGGCCGATAGCCATGGCAACACCATTCACCTGGGCGAACGCGAATGCAGCATCCAGCGCCGTCACCAGAAGCTCATCGAAGAAGCGCCCAGCGTCGCCATTGACGATGACATGCGCCGAGAGATGGGGCAAATCGCCATCGCCGCCGCCGAGTCGGTCAACTATGTCAATGCCGGAACGATTGAGTTTCTCTTTGATAGCAAAGATAACAAATATTATTTCCTAGAGATGAATACGCGCCTGCAGGTCGAACATCCCGTCACCGAACTTGTCACCGGCGTCGATATTGTCAAAGAGCAGATCGCCATTGCCGCCGGTCGGCGGATGCGCTATCGCCAGGAGGACATTGTCCCCAAAGGCTGGGCCATCGAATGTCGCATCACTACTGAAGACCCCTTTAACAATTTCCTGCCCAGCACCGGCACTGTTACCTATCTAAAAGAGCCGACCGGCCCTGGTGTGCGTGTTGAAAGTGCGCTCTATCGCGGCTGTGAAGTCAGTCTCTACTATGATCCAATGGTCGCCAAGCTGATCGCCTGGGGTGAAAATCGGGCAGAAGCAATTTTGCGAATGCGCCGCGCCTTGAATGAGTACCGCATCGGTGGCCTAAAAACCTCGATTCCCTTCCATCAGGAGATGATGGACAGCACTGAGTTTATCTGGGGCACCTTTGACACGGGCTTTATTAGCCGGCGTCAACTTACCCGCTCCAATGCCAACGCTTCAGAGCATGAGCGCATTGTCGCCGTGGTGGCCGCGTTAATCGCCCATGAAGAAGGTCGTCAAGCCGTGCATATCGGTCAAACCCAAAAGAATGGCGCTCCTTCCAGTGCCTGGAAAACCGCCGGTCGTGTCCGTGCGCAAGGAGGGCGCTGGTGAAATATTTCGCACGCATTGGTCAAAATGAATATGAAGTTGAGATCGAAAACGGCGTCGTCGCCATCAACGGCGAAACGGTCGAGGTTGATCTCTGCAAAGTAGGCGTACCTGAGCTTTACAGTGTTCTCTTTGGCGGTCACAGCTATGACATGCTGATCCAACCCCAACGCTTCACCTATAACATCACCTTCCGCAGTGAACAATTTCAGGTGCAAGTGGAAGATGAGCGCACCCGCAAGCTCAACACCGGTCGCAAAGCGCCTGCCCTGCCTCATGGCGAGTTGGCTGTCCGTGCGCCGATTCCCGGTCTGGTGGTTAAGGTCTTAGTCAACCCGGACGATGAGGTGGCAGACGGTCAACCGCTGGTCATTCTGGAAGCGATGAAGATGGAAAATGAAATCCGTTCGCTGCGCGCTGGGAAAGTACGTAGTGTATCAGTAGCGCCAGGGCAGCGGGTTGAGCAAAATGAAGTTTTGTTGGTGGTTGACTAGCCGGTTTGCGTTAGAATTCCTGGTGAAACCCGAAACAAGACTAACTTGACAACCCGAATGGTCTGAGTATAAGAGCAACTCTTGCCCAAGCAAAGCCGAGCAATGAAAGAGGTCGCCACAGACGAGTCTATGGTTGCCTTTTGCTGTGCGGCAAATCAGGTAAGCAAGCATTATGAAAACCGTAATGGTGCTTACTTGACACTAGGGTTGTGTATGGTATACTTGCAGATTCTGCTGGCAAAACAGCCCTGTTACAGGGGTAGCGTAATGAACAGCAGGAGGCTTGTGAGAGCAGAAATCATCAAGCAAAATCAAGGTTTCTGAATTTGACAGGGAGGGGAGGGCGTGGTAAACTCCTTGCTCGTGCCCTGGAAGGCTGTTTGTGAAGTGGTTCACAAGTCAGGAAAGTGTAACGCCAATAACGGGTGACGGACTTG
>QWII01000094.1 GCA_021405325.1 Caldilinea sp. CFX5
ACTACCAAGCCACCCCCTCCGCGCCCAGTGGCGCACCCTGAGGGTTCCCGCTTTTAGGCGCGTCCCCCTGGTAAGGGGAGGAACTGTTCCTCCCCTTACCAGGGGGAGGGTAGGAGGGGGTTCGTAGTTGCTTATTCTCCCTTAATTATTGATGGGTTCGGCACATAATCACATCCTCGTCATAGGACATGGCGACCTGCTGACCAGGCTGGATGACCAGAAAATCCTGATCCCAGTCACCGTCGAGCAGGCGGCGGATCAGGGTCATGTTGCCGGTCAGGCGTTCAAATTGCCAGCCGCGATTGGCGGCTTCTTGCCGGGTTTGCGCTTCCAACTGGACGCCGTTGCCGACGCCCAAGTCAATATAGGCGGCGCGGTTGTAGTGGCTCTGCCAGGCGCCCATCACTTCCATGAGATAGTCGGCGTTATCGGCGCCATATTTGGCCACATACTCTTCATACTTGGACTGCATGTTGGTGCTGTCCACGCTGGCGCCCAAGACCACAAAGGTGCCGGAAGCTTCTTTGCGTTCGATGTAATCGAGAGAATACCAGTAGGTGCCTGGGTTGCTTTCAAATTGTTCTTGATAGCGCGCCCGGCTGCCCAGAAAGAGGGTAATACAATCGTGGGCGCGCGGAATCACAATCGGGATCTCCTTGGCGACCAAACCCAACGTGGCTTGACCACAGAGACCATAGGCTAAAACAACCGCGTCAAAATCTTTGCGGCTCAAGGCGTCGATCTTTTGTTGGAGCAACACGCGCAGGTTGATCGGCTCATTGTGCAGACCAATCCGCACCAATTCGACATCGACCAGATGAGGCGAGCCGGCGGCGCAAAGATAGACCATCCGGGTTAAGGCTTCACAACTCAGGCATTTCAGACGCATTCGGTTCCTCCGTTTTTAACAAGGCGTTCAGATGATTAGGTGATTAGGCGCTGGGGGATGGACAGGGCCAAAGTCAGCAATGCGTTGTTTGATTACGTCCAGCCGCGCCAGGTTGGCATCGGGGGGGACGTTATCGGCGACGCCCAGAATGAGATGATCGCCGGCGCCAATGGATGCAAAAAGATTGTCCAGGTATTGTTCAAAAACCTGGTCGGTCATGGCGCTGTCGAGCAGGGCCACCGAGGGGATGCCGCCAAAGACGGTGATGTTGGGGCGCAAGCCTTGCAACATCTCGGCCAGGGTGGTTTTGGTCATGGGCGTCGGGCTGAAGGACTCGGCCACATCAAAGCCACAGGCTGGGTAAATGGGGAGGAGCTTTTTGTTTTCGCCATCGGTGTGGGTCAATACCCGTTTGCCGACGGCGTGAAGACGGTCACTCACCTTTTTGAGCCAAGGCGCAATCTCTTTTTGGAAGAAGGGGGGCCAGGTCAAATCCTGGTCATAGTTGGCGCCCCAGAAGACCACCTCGGCGTCACAGGCGACCAGGGCATCGAGACATGCCTCAAAATAAGGTTCCATACGGGCAGTCAGGCGGTGCATGGCTTCCGGCTCATCGTGATAGAGATAGAAGAATTGATCCATCGCCACCAACTCATGCAAGATCAGGTGCATGGGCGAGGCGGCCACCGGCCCGCGCGCCACGGCAATGCCGCGGTCGCCCACCCGTTGATGAAAGGCGCGGTACGACTCCGGCGTGGGAATGACCACCAGATGTTCAAAGATCTGCGCCACCTTCTCCAGATCAGCAACGGAATGAATCGCATACGACTTGACAAAGGGCAGCGAGATGCCATCGCGCGCCATCGACTGCGAACGGTAGAGGTGGAGGAAGACTTCCCCGGCCGGTGTTTGTACCCGTGTCCGCAAGTTCTCGCCGTCATCGCTCGACTCCAGCGGCAGATCGCGCAACTCGACCCGGTAGGGGTAATCTTGATGATTATCGATGCCCAGGGCGCGCAGGCTGTTATCACGCCCGCCGGGGATGGTAAAATCGGCGCCAATGGCATGGCAGGCCACATCCAGCCGCTCGGCGACCTGCACCATATTCAGGTCGGCAAAGGCTGACGGCACCGTGCCACGGGCGCGCTGGGCAATGTACCAGAGATCCATACGCGGCGCCCAGGGAATCTGGTCAGTTGATTCGCCGCGTATCGTAGCAAGCATACGTTCGTGATGATTCATGAATCACCGCCTCCTTTGGTAAATGCGTCTCTTCTCGACGCCCCGACATCCTCACCAGGCGCTCTCCAACACCGTTTGCCACAAGGTGCGGATGTTTGCCAGTGGGACATCGGGCGTAATCGTGTTGCTGGTGAAGATGACCAGCGGCGCCTTATCGCGACAGAGATCCATGGCATGGTGGACAGCCGCCCGTACATCCGCCGGTGTGCCGTAGGGCAGCGTGGTCGTCACCGAGATTGGCCCGAAGATAAGCAACGGATCACCCTTGCCTGTGCGTAAATCGACGATCCATTCCAGATCCATGCCGCACTCCTGTTGAAAGCCCTGGAGACCGCCAATGCCGCAAGCCAACACATCGTTGAGCAAGGGGCGGTAGTCGCCATCACAGTGCCAGACGATCTTGGCGCCGACCGCTAGTAACGGTTCAAGCGCATATTCCACCAGCGGAAAATATTCGCGGCGCAAATAGGCCGGTGAAACCAGCGACCCACCCCGATAACAGAGATCCTCGCCCGTCAAAATGGCGCGCGGGTGAATGCCCTCGGTGATGGCGCGGGCGCGCAGCACCGCCCGCTGGCGTCCGCGCTCGGCGCTGACCTGGATCAATTTCCGATACTGCTCCGGGTAGAGCGCCAGCGTCGTCAGGGCGGTTTCATAGCCATACTCATGATACCACAACGCCTTGGGGATCAATTTCCAGTCCGCCGGACACCAGAGCAGATCGCCGCATTGCGCCTGCTGAGATTGAAATTCCTTGACAAAGGCCGCATATTCCGCCTCTTCATCAAAGGCCGCTCGCACCGCCGCCGGCTCCGGCAGCGCGGCGATCTCGGCTAAGACGGATTCCACCGTATAGGCGGCGCGTGCTTCCAAGACCTGCCCATCGACACAGCGATAGGCGCCCCGTGCAATCGGCACAAAGATCGTGATGACGCCATCGGAACCCAGGACATGCTCCGCCTGCAAACCCCAGGAGAAAGGATCAGACCAGTACTCATCCTCCGTACAGCCGGTCAGCGCCCAAATGCTCTCCGGCGCGGCCAGCCAACCGCCCAAGATCGGCGGGCGATCGGGTGTTTGCAGATCAAAGACCGTCG
Organism: Caldilinea sp. CFX5; assembly: GCA_021405325.1. Next base: position 3,229 of record QWII01000094.1, read on the forward strand.
CCAGACGCGTTTTCTTATCCATGTACACACCTATTCTGCTGCCGTTGGCAAGCTGATGGGAAAATAGAACGCGGATTGGGCTGATTAGGCGGATCAAAGCCGATCAAATCAGCGAAAATCCGCTGAATCAGCCCAATCCGCGTTCCATTTTCATCGTTAGCTATGTACTCAATTCATGTACCCGGTTCTGGCACGGGTAGGCGCCATAGTCCCGGACGGTCTCATACAGGGCCAACACATTCGCAATCGGAATCTGGGGCTGAACATTGTGAATGGTGTTGAAGACAAAGCCGCCGCCCGGCGCAAAAATCTGGATCCGCTCACGCACTTCAGCGCGCACCGCGTCAGGCGTGCCAAAGGGCAGGGTGCCTTGTGTATCCACGCCGCCGCCCCAGAAGGTAATCTGATCGCCAAATTCGCGCTTGAGCATGGCCGGATCCATATTGGCGGCGGCGCACTGCACCGGGTTCAAAATATCAAAGCCGGCCTCGATCCAATCAGGAATAAAGGCCGTGACCGAGCCACAGGAGTGAATAAAGCTCTTCCAGGCGGTATGCTGATGAATCCAGTCATTGACCCGCTTGTGGATCGGTTTATAGAGTTCGCGGTAGCTTCTGGGCGAGATAAAGGGGCCGCGTTGTGCGCCAAAATCGGTGCCGGTTACCAGCACCGCCGTCACCCGATCACCAACCACGCCATAGAGCTTTGCCAGATTCTGGAGCGCAATGTCGCACTGGCGCTCAAAGATTTTGTAGACGTAGTCGGCCCGCGTCAGGATGCTCATGTACCATTCTTCAATATCGCGAATGCCTTTGGGATGCTTGAGCGAAATTCCCGGCACCCGCGCAATATCACCAAAGCTGAGGCCGGGGAAAGAGGCCAGGATCGCTTTGTCCGTCTCGGTATAGAGCCGCTCGGCTTCACAACGATAGTGGGCCAGTTCTTCGTCCGTAAGGGGACCAAACTCGGCCAGATTGTCCTCAACGTTCAAACACTCATCATCAATTGGCTCCTGGCGGATCAGGGCGTCAAAATACCAGCCCCCACGGGGCATTTTGCCGCTGGGCGGAGCGGATCTGTCGCCTTGCGGATACATCAAGAGCGAACCATCCGCTTCCGGGACGGTGTTAAAGCCAGCCGGAACCAGCACTGGCGTACCGTTAAAGGCCCAGGGGCGCCAGTCTTCGTTCTTGAAGCCAAACGAGGTTTTGGCACTGCGCAAAGGCACGACATCGACGCCGAGCGCGGCAATCAGGTCGGGCTTGATCTCGCCCAACATTTGATAGGGGTCGATCACCTTGACCGGGGTTTCGGGCGGATCCAGCCCCAAAGCTTGACGCAACAGGTAGACGGTGCTGACGTGCATACCGGTAACAGAGCTGCCGCCCAGATCCAGCGGAATGCGATCCGGCTCCTGATGATTAAGCGCCAACGTTACCCGTTCTCTTGAGCTGATCATACGGCTATCCCCCCTTTGTCCCTATCGTTTCACGCATCACCCATTAAGACTTATTCACTTCTTCCCGCGCAATCTGCAACCAGCGGTCAAAGCGGGCCGGTTGTTGTTCACAAGTATGGGTATCCTTTAAGATCATCTCCAACACACAGCCATTGGCTTGGGCTACATCCAAGGTGTGGCGGATATAGTGCCGAATGCGTTCTTCGTTGAATTGCCCCACCAGATGCATGGGTTGCGGCTTCCAGGAGAAGATATAGCCGCCTTTCAGCCTTTCGGCGCTGATGTCCACGTTGGCAAAGGGGGAGATCGAAATACGCCGGAGATGGGGAATGGTGAGGACATCGTCGAGTTTGCGGCTGAGATCCTCACAGCAGCCATAGCCGGTCAAGCCAAAGGGGGCCAGGAGTTGCTTCTCGTACTGGGTGATAAACTCGGCGTGCATCTTGGGGGAAACCTGGGCCATCTCCTGGGCTTCGGCGCTGGCCCACATATCACAGGGGCACACATGGTCTGAGTCGTAGCCCGCTTGGGGCAGTTCGTCGGTATAGCCATTGCCGCCGGAGCTATGATAGGTGCTGTCATTGTTGAGCGACAGCAGGTTTTGATCGATATATTGTTCTAGGATGCGCTGGTGGCCTTCCGTCAAGATCGTCATAGCCTGGTGCAGCATTGCCGGCGCCTCCAACATGTCAACCATCACCTCTTGCAGCCCACGCAACGCCGTGTATTGCTCCATAAGGTGATAGGAGAGGTGCGCCACGCCCTTGAGTTTGACCGTTAGAATGTCGCCAAAGAGTTCCTGCATTGCGGTCAAGGCTTGCTGGGTCGCCGCTTCGTCGTAACAGATTGTCGGGTAGGTCAACTTTTCCAGATCCGCCGGTTCTTTAATGACTGGGTCAAAACGCCAGGCGCCGCGATCATACGCGCTGTAGATGCGTTTACGTTCCAAGCCCCAGCCGGAATTGTGGATCACTTTGCTGACCACCCACTCGTTCTCAATGACCGTGTCATCCTGGAAATGGTCGTGATAGTAGATGCGTTTGCGCAGCGCCAATTCGATCGCGCGCGCCGCCTCGCCTTCACATTGCAGCGCCGCTGGTGGCAATAATTCGATCCAGGCCCCTTCCGGGAAGACCAGGATCATCGGGCGCACCGGGTGTAGGCTGTTGTGCTTTTTCCACAGTTCACGGCGCTCGGCCTGAATGGGCAAAGCCGCGATGGTCGCCACCTGTTTGGCCAGGTTGCGCAGAATGGTACGATCAGTAGCAGCGATCATGCGTTTCCTCCAAATGTAACCACCAAGCCACCCCCTCCTAACCTCCCCCAGGTTGGGGGAGGAACGCTTACAGCAATGATTGTTCCCTCCCCTGACAGGGGAGGGTTAGGGAGGGGTTAGTAGTTTCCTCCCCATGAGCCATAGTCATGCGCGGCCTCATACAAAGCAATAATATTTTCCACCGCAGTGTTGGGCTGCAGATTGTGACATGGCGCGATGATAAAGCCCGTTTGGTCACTCGCCAGCGTGGCAATCAAGCGTTGCACCTCAGCGCGCACAGCGTCCGGCGTGCCGAAGGGCAGCGTCTGTTGGTTATCAACGCCGCCATGAAAGCAGAGTTGCCGACCATAATCAGCCTTCAGCGCGGCCAGATCCCAATCGCCACAGCGCCACTGGATGGGATTCAAAACATCAATGCCCATCGCGACAAAGGTGGACAGCAAACGCCGTAGGTCGCCGTCATCATGATGAAAGACCAGAATGCCATAGGACTTAGCCAGGTCGATGGCCCGCTGCATGGGCGCCTGATAAAATTCATTGAACAAGCGGGGGCTGATCAAGAGGCCATTCTGCGCGCCGAAATCATCCGTCACCTGCGTAATGTCGATCACGCCGCGGCCGGCTTCAAAACAACGCCGGTGGTACTCCGTGAAGAACTCGGAGACGCGCGCGATCAGATAGCGAGTGAAGTCGGGTCGTAGCAGCGGATCCATCAACGACTGTTGCAGCCCGCGCAGGCGATTGTGCCAATAAAAGATGGCAGTATAGCCACACTCAATGGCGCGGCCCGGATATTGCGCCGCTAAATTCGGCAGTTCACCATAGTCATACCAATCGGGCGAAGGCCAGCGGTATGCCTGTAAATCGGCGATAGTCTCCGCGGCCGCCAGGGGGTAGTGAACCTGCTCATTGTAGACGCCGGTGGCATACGCTTGCGGGCGAAAGCCCATCCCCCACTCATTTTCCCAATAATCACCCCCCTCCTGCCAAAAGGGACCGCAATAAGGCGGCTTGATGGCAAAGATGCCGTCAATGCCCATCCGGGTATAGAGATCCAGGCGATTGTCCACCTGAAAGTGGGCAAAAAGTTTGGTCCACACTTCCGGCGTCGCCCACATATCGGTCGGCAGGCGGTCGCAGGGCTGATGACGTATGGCAGCAAGGATTCGTTCGCGTGGCTTCATCCCTTAGCCTCGTTTCTTGGGCAACCAAATGTACAGGAGCAATCCCAATGTCAGCAACGGCCAGATCCACGCCAGTTCGCCCGGCCCACCGCGCCCGGTACAAGCAGCCGTGCGTTGGATCTGCACCAGTCGATAGCCACTCGTGGCTACACGAAGTTCAACATCGCTCATCCGTACCGGATCAATCCCGGCGGCCCGCGCGGCAAAGCCGCTGTTGATCAAAACCTGCCGCAGAATTGACAGACGCTCAGCACGATTGGTGACATCGGCAGCCGTAGCCGCCCACCAGCCCTGCGGCAACCAAACTTCCACCTGCGGATTGACGAGCAAGTTGCGATACCAATCGGAACCAGGGCCAAAGCCGGCCGTGCAATAGAGAGCGCCGTCGATTTCAGCATAGTTCACCGGCGTCCGCCGCCGCATACCGCTCTTGCGCCCGGTGTGGGTCAGCACCATGATGCGGCCGCCCACGGTCGGCCAACCGTTGACCCAGGCGCCTAAGCCCAGGCGCCAAAGTAAAATCATAAAACGATTAAAAGATTTAAAGCCCTGGCGTAGGCATTCCTCATTGGTATCCATCGCGCTTTAACTCATCTACCTAAAAAATTCGTCACTACTAAGCCACCCCCTCCCAGCCTCCCCAGTTTGGGGGAGGAGTAACAGTTCCCTCCCCAAACTGGGGAGGGTTAGGGTGGGGTTGGTAGCTACAAAAAATCGATTACAAGAGTCGCGCCACAAAATAACCTTGCACAGGCTGCCCATTCGGATAGGTCGTCGCCGGGCATAAGGTAAAGCCCAGCGTTTTCCACAGTTGGATGGCGGCGCCTTTGTCTTCCGAACTCCAGGCCCGAATTTGATAGAGCCGCTGTACACGTAACCGCTCAATCACCATTGCCAGCAATTGGGTGGCGATGCCCTGCCGGCGATATTCGGGGTGGACTTCAATGATGTCGATGTAACCTTCATAGATCCCGGTTAGGGGCGCCGGTAAGCTGCGATAGGAAACGCCGATCAGCCCAATCGGCTGTTCGGCATCCAACGCCACAAGCGAAAAACCGTCGGCCAGCGGCATATGGCGGACGGCCAGCTCACCCCACTCGTGCGCAATGCGCGCCTTCAGGGGCTCATCGGCATCGACGTAAATAACTCTGGACATGGCTTGCCTTCTTCATCGTACCAACCGTAGCGCTTGCGCATCTCCAAGATAAGCAGGTAGCGCTCCAGGGGTAGCCCCTTAAACGCGACATTCGTCGTCCCATAGATATAGCCACCGCCGGGGAGGGCGTGGCGCAACACATATTTGCACTGCTCAACAATTTGTTCTTCCGTACCGGTCTGCAAGAGGCTGCACTGCACCCCGCCCAGCAAACAGACTTTGTCGCCGGCCAGCCGCTTGATCACCGCCATATCCATATTTTTGGCCTGGCAGTCAATCGAATGCAGTCCGTGCGGTTCGCTCGCCAGGATCTGATCCAGCACCGGCATCAGGTTGCCGTCGGTGTGTTTGATGACGTAGTAGCCCATTTCTTTGTAGCCGGCCACCAATTCCTTGAGGTAGGGGGTGATAAATTGGCGGAACATGCGCGGTGAGAGAAAGGGGCCGCTGTTAAAACAGTAGTCAGCGCAGAGGGCAAAGCCATCCAGGCCGCACTCTTCGCGCAGATACTTGCCCCGTTCCAGCGCTTCTTGGACACGGCGCTGGGCCAGTTGGTGCATCTCATCGGCGCGCTCAAAGAAGGCGACGGCCATCTCCATCATCTCGTTGCCGTCGGGGATGGCAAAGGTGGCGTCGCCGTGGCAGATGAGCAGATAGCGGTCGCCCACCTGCCGGCGGATCTGCCTGACCGTCGCCGCAATATCCTCCTTGGTATGCGGCCCGACGACCATGATAATGGCATAGTCCAGCCGCTCGGCTACCTCGACATAAAGGTCGGCATTGTGTTGGATCATGTTGATCCGTTCGAGCGCCGTGGTCGGGTCCCAGACGGCAGCGCCGCGGAAGAAATCTTTACCGAGCAATTCCGGGCCAAGTTGGAATTCCAACTCAAAGGTCGGTACAAGCCCGGGAACGGGTGGTCGCCGTTCCAAGGCAATCAGGGCGCGTTCTTTGGGTGTATAGTCACGTTGCATCGTTTGCTCGTTTCATCGTTGCCATCGTTCGTAAACCGCAATCACAAACCAGGTTTCTGGCAGAAACCTGGTTTGTCGCTTACCAGCGTTGCGCCTATTGATAATTAAGTGCGGCTTCATACATCGCCACAATGTTCTCCGCCGGGCTGACCACCTGGATGTTATGACAGGGCGCCAGGATATAACCGCCCCCTTTGCCCAAAATTTCAATGTTTTCGGCTACTTCCCGCCGCACATCCTCGACGGTGCCAAAGGGGAGCGTCTGCTGATTGTCCATGGCGCCGTGAAAGATCAGCTTGTCGCCAAAGTCACGCTTGAGCGCGCCGCGTTCCATCCCTTTGCAGCGCCACTGAATCGGGTTGAGCAAGTCAATGCCAATGTCAATCAGGTCGGGGATGATCTCACGGATGGCGCCGTCGCTGTGGTGGAAGGCATAGACGCCGGCACTGTGGGCGAGGTCGATCATACGCTTCATGCGCGGCAGGAGAAATTCACGAATCATTTTGCGCGAGAAAAGCAGCCGCTCCTGACCGCCAAAATCTTCGGCCACATAGGAGAGGATCACCTGGCCGGGCAACTGCTCGTAGAGGCGGACGGTGTTTTGGTAACAGAAGGCAAAGAGTTTGTCGAGGCAGTAATGGACGAGCGCCGGGTTCTCCGCCAGATCCACATACGCCTGCTCCATGCCGCGCAAGTTCTTATAGATGAGAAAAGGTTCCGAACCGCCGGCCTGGAGGGGATACTTTTCTTTGCCTTTGATCTGCTTGTGGACAACGGCATAGTCAAACCAATCCACCGTGGGCCAGGTGTAATTGCGTTCGATTTCTTCGACAGTGTTGTACTGCGCCAGCGGATGGAAGATGCACTCCCGGTAGCGCCCGCCTTCATGCTCGATCCAGCGGTAGCGCATTCCATACATATCATAGCCCCGTTTCAGCGGCGGGCCGACATATTCCGGTCGTGCACTGACCACGCGGTCGATGTGCAGTCGTTCAAACATCTGCCATTGGGTGGCACAGCCCAAATGTTGCCGCACCTTGCGCGTCGCCTCCGCTGTGCCCCAGTAATCCATTGGCAGACGGTCAGGCTTGGTACGCGCCAGAACGGCGAGCCAGCGTTCCTTGGGGGTCATTGACTCTTTCAGCGTCATCACAATGCTCCATTTTCTTTTTTCGACAAGCAGGAGGCAGGAAGCGTACTCACGCTAGCAGTACTTGTACCACGAAGCAGAGAGCGAAGGAACGGTCAGCGGATGAGCCATCTACCTGTCCAGATGGCTAGGTTTGGCGTAGAGGCAGGATGCAAAGGGAATAGAACGCGGATTGGGCGGGTTCAGCAGATTTTATGGATTGCTTTGCGGAAAAATCCGCCATGCACTGCTGAACCCGCCCAATCCGCGTTCTATAGTCGCTTTACCAGCGATGGCGGGGGGCTTTGAAATCGATCATCTTACCGGAGTAGTAGGGGACGATGGCCTGCTCCGGTTCGGCCACGGCGTCGAGGCGGGCGCGGTCGGCGTCGGTGATGGCAACGGCAACCGCGGCCAGGTTGTCCTCCAGGTGGGCCAGCGTGCGCGGGCCGATGATCGGGCTGGTGACGCCTGGTTGACGCATACACCAGGCCAGCGCGGCCTGACTGACCGTACAGCCCTTTTCTTTGGCGATCTCCCCGACCACATCCAGCACGCCATAGGCCAAATCACTAAAATGTTTCTGGGTGCGTTCGGCAAAGGGGCCTTTCATATCCCGCGCCACCCGTGAATCGCCGGGCACCTCTTGCCCACGCATATACTTACCGGAGAGGAACCCACGCGCCAGCGGCGACCAGGGCAGAATCGCCAGCCCGTAAGTCTGCGCCAGCGGGATCAGTTCCCGCTCGATGCTGCGGTCGAGCAGATGATAGGGCGGCTGTTCGGTGACAAAGCGGTTAAGCCCCAGTTCTTTCGAGGCCCAGAGCGAATCCAAGACCCGCCACGCCGGGTAGGTGCTGGTGCCGAGATAGCGCACCTTGCCGCTGCGCACAAGATCATCCAAGGCGCGTAATGTTTCATCAATCGGCACATTGGAATCAGGCCGGTGGATCTGGTAGAGGTCGATATAGTCGGTCTGCAAGCGCCGCAACGACGCTTCACACTGCTCAATGATATGACGGCGGTTGTTGCCGGCGGCCAGCACATCATCATCCGCCATGCGCCCGTGCACTTTGGTCGCCAGTACGACCCGGCTACGCTTGCCGTTGCGTTGCAGCGCCTTGCCGACGATCTCTTCACTGCGGCCACGGTTGTAGACGTTGGCTGTGTCCAGAAAATTGACGCCCTTGTCCAGGGCGGCGTCAATCATGGTCAGCGATTCTTCTTCCGGCGTGGGAAAGCCGAAGTTCATACACCCCAAACAGAGCGCACTCACCTGTACGCCCGTCCGTCCTAAGCTGCGATATTCCATTGGTTTGCTTCCTCCTGGTTGCGACTGCGGTTATGATGATCAAACAGGTTGATCATAACGCAGATGTGACTGACAGCCAAACCGCCCGTGATGCCCAGCAATTCCACCTGGCGACCATCGCCGTGGGCTTCTTTTTAGACACCTTGTCCGTTTTTGTGGTATACTGCTGGCAGCAACAGTAATTGTTCCGAAGGAGCAAGCAATGGTTACGGCAATAGTTGATCCCGACCGCGTGACTTTGACGAAGGGCATCTACACCTACGAAGATTATCTACAATTGCCCAATGACGGAAAACGCTACGAAATTATCGAAGGAGTGTTATACGTGGCGAATGCCCCCAGTTTTCAGCATCAATACACGGTGCATCAGCTTGACCGTCAGATGGGCAATTTTGTCAGTGAACAACGGGTAGGCTATATCATTCCTGCGCCTTTTGAAGTGCATCTATCAGCGCTTTCCCGTCCTGTGCAGCCCGATATTACGTTCATCAGGGCCGAGCGCATCAACGTCCAGTCGCTCCAAATTTTTGAAGGAGCGCCGGATTTGATTGTCGAAGTATTGTCACCGGAGAGCATTCGGCGTGACCGTGTCATCAAATTTACCGCCTATGAAGCCGCTGGCGTCACCGAATATTGGATTGTCAACCCTCATGCCCGCACCGTCGAGGTCTACATCCTTGCCCGTGGCGAATATGCCACGCTAGGAGAATTTAAGGATGCAGAGACAATTCAATCGCAGGTGCTTGCGGGGATTGCAATTGTCACCAATTCGTTATTCGCCTAACGTGACGAACTACGCCAACTTATTCTGATCCTGCGCGGCTTGAAGGTATTGATTCTCAACCGATAAATTACCGATAGAAGTCCGGCTTTTGGCAAAAGCCGGACTTCTATGCGCTTACACCATCGACAATTACCGATAAACCAACGGCAGGTAGAGGGGATTCGCCCCCGGTTGACCGCCCCCGCCGACGGTCACACTCACCGAACCAATCGCCTCGCCCCCTTTGCCATCGGTGACGACATAGGTGAAGCTGTCGCTGCCGACAAAGCCGGCGTTGGGGGTGTAGGTGATGTTGGGACCGCTACGGGCCGTCGTGCCAAAGCGGGCGTTGCTTACTGAGCTGATCGTCAAGGGATCATTGTCGGGGTCAATATCGTTTGCCAGCACATTGATGGTCACGGCGACGCCGGCGGGGGTGGTTGTGCTGTCGGACAACGCCAGGGGAGCGTTGTTGGTCGCTGTCGGGACGGTGACATCAAAGACTGGACGCAACAGGGTAAAATTGCCAATCACCGTGACGGGGACGCTCATGTAGCCCCATAACGTTTCGCGATATTCGCCTTTTACTTCGCTGCCATCACTGGCACTGCTGGTTCCGATCAAGCGGAACTGCCGTTGCACCGTGCGTCCGCTGGCGACCATCGTCACACGTTCGGATTGCACGGTGAAGGTCGTGCCATCAAAGCTGCCCGCAAGCAGAGGGCCGATCTTGATGGCTGCCGCGCCGCTGCCCAGGGTATGTTCGGCACTAAAGACCAGTGTCTTGTCCAGGCTGACATAGCCATTGAGCAGGTTGCCGGTTTGCGTCAGTTGCAACGAGAGATCGATGCTGCCCAAATCCTCGGTGCCGCTGAGCGGCGTCGTCGGGACAACCAGCGTATCGCTAAAGACGCCGCCAACCACCACATTCAACTTCACCGCCCCCGCATAGGGGCCACTCAGTTGGACGGCGTTGTTTTGCCGGGGTTGCTCTTGCGCCACTTGCGCCAGGCTCACGTTGTTGTCCAGCGCACCGTGCAAACCGCCCCAAGCCAAAGAGCCGGCTAGCAACACAACCACCCCTGCCAGCATCAGCAAGCCTAGTGATAAGGTGTAAATTCTCTTATTCATGTACTGTTCCTTGTTTAGAAGCTGTCGCAGTCACGGAGTGACGGCTGACGGTAGACGAGGTTTTAACCCTCGAACTCGAACCAGGAACCCGGTCTTGAAAGACCGGGCTATCTTCAGCCGCCACTCCGTGGCTAAACCTTCACAACGTGCGTAACGCTGGATTAAAAATCCGCCCGCACACACTGGGCCGCGGTCGGCGGCGTATTGGCGCTGCGCGAGGCATAGGTTGTGCTGATCTTGAGTTCGATGTCGGTTAACTGTTGCAAGTCCATGTCAGGCAGGATGCCGTTGGGCGAACCCGCGTTGATCACCACCTGCCAGCCATTCGACGCCAGCGGACGACCCAGAAAGGCTGGTGTGCTAAAGCCAGATGCGCCATTGCCCTTAGCGCCATTGATATCCCCGTTGAAGAGACCCGTCACTAGGTCGGTGGGTTGACCGGCAGGGAACTCCAATCCCAGCAAAGCGGCGGGGGGAATCAGGCGATAGTCGAAGAGACAACCCGCAAACGAGGTCAAGCCGACTTGCCCACTCTGGCTGATCCGCACTTGGCGATAGCCGAGGTTGCCGCCCTGGGCGGTGACCAGATTGAGACCAACCCCGCGACTGTTTGGCTTGGGTTGACCGTTCCCGGCCACCTTGTGCAGCCAGAAGAAATCATAGCCCTGTGTCACCACCTGACCGATCAAGCCGTTGGTGGCGCTTGAGGCGGTGAAATTGAAGATCAATACCACTTTGCCATCAGCGCCCCTGACCGTGTTCTGGGCGACCCACTGGCGGAAGCGCGCTGTGCGTTCGGCCGGCAAGTTGGCCTCAGCGATCCCTTGACCCCGGAGAAATTTGTCTGTGAGACCGAGGACATGTTGGGCAACCGAGATGGTCAAATCCAACTCGTTCGTCTCCGCATCTTTGACGCCGCCCGGCAGGTTGGAGACCGCCACATCCAGGTCTTGCAGAAACTTGAGGATGTCGTTGGCCGTGCGCGCCTTGTAGATGTCGGAGATGCGGAAGTTGTTGGCGCTCAGGCGGGCGGTATACTCATATTCAGCGCGCCGGGCCGCCAGATAGGCCAGCCGCGCCGCGGTCTCCAACTGCGCCGCCAATTCAAGCCGCCGCGAATCGCGCACCATGCGATAGCTGGGGTCGTTGGCCGGCAGCGCCGTGGTGTAAGCATGTTCGCGCTTGGATTGATAGACATCGTGCCCAGTCTGCCCGATCACGCCGTTGAACTGGGTCAACATCGACTGAAACTGCTGCACAGCAATGTCGATCTCTCCCTGCGCCTCGGCCATGTCGTAAAAGAGATTGCGCACCACCGCCTCGGAGTTGGCATCTTCGATCTGCACCTCGCGCGCGGCCTGGTCCAAGAGTTGCTTTGAACGTAAGCCCGCTTCAACAAAGGCGCCCGGGTTGACCGTAAATTCTGGCGGAAACGATATCCCAAGCGTACAACAATTGGCGGCGACGATGATCGCCTCCAGGACGGAATTATCCTCGGCGCCTTTCAAAATGGTGCTCCTCACTCTGATGTTGCGCAGAGTTTCGGTATCAGCGCGCTTGACGATGTTGTCGCGTTTTTTGACCGCCGCCTCGACGGCCAGCCAGGCGACGCGCAAATCCTGGCGCGCCGTGCGCATGTCACTAACCAGGATCAACCAGTTGGTGCCATCGGGTTTGGGGGGCTGCCCATCGGTGGTGCGATTCATGCAGGCGTCGAAGGTGTTACTCGTCGGGTCACACTCCTGGGTATGTGTGATCATATCATCGATGCAGGCGTACCACTCGGCATCGGTGGCAAAGCCTTGTAGATCGCAACCCGCTTCGATCTGAATCTCATTGTCCACTTTGTTGTTAGTGGCCAGGATCGCCTTGGTCAAGTCTTGCTGGTTGAGGTCAAAGGTGCGCTCGGCATTTTCGGTTTGCAGTTGGATTTGCAGGGCGGCGTCGGCGGCTTCTTTGGCCTGCTCCCACAACCCTTTGTCGGTGCTGCCAAAGGCGGTGTGATAGGGGCGGGCGGGCGTGAAGCGGATGTCGAAGCCAAAGACATTGCGATTCGCCATCATCTGGCGGGCGGCTTCGCGCGTGTCAAGCATGGTTAACGCCATCTCCCCGACCAGCGAGCCGTCGGGGCGGGCGCCACTCGCCTGGCAATGACTACCGGACGGGGCGCTGGTGGCAAAACCGGCCAGCCCGATCATCTTGACATAGCCTTCCGCCGAACCACCACGATAGACCGTGAGCGCGGCGTTCTGGGCGCGCTCAACATCGGTGTTCGTGTTGATGTCGAGATAGCTGAGGCGCGTTGCCATGTGATGTTGGGCCGTGAGTTTGCCGTCGTTGGCGCGGGAGAGCAACGCCCATTCACTCTGGGTGTAAAAGTCAGAGAGATAGCAGCCATTGCCCAGCCGATAGCCGATGGCCTGGCTCAAGCCTTGCTGCGCCAACTCATACTGATACTTGGCGGCATCCAGCTTGGCGACCTCCTGCTTGACAAAGTTCTCGCCGCCGAGAAGCGCGCCGGCGCTAAAGTGCAGCCCCAAGGCATCGACCATAAATTGCTGGGCAAAGATCATGCGCAGATAGGCCGCTTCACGCACGGCCTGGCGCAACCGCGCCGGGAAGTTGCACCAGTCGAGGATCGGGTCGAGCACCTGACCGGCATGTTGTGGGTCGCGCGGGTTGGGATTTTCGGCATTTTGGCAGAGCGCAGCCGCATAGTCGGGATCGGCTTTCATGCGCGCGGCGGGAGCATAGACCGCCAGAAAGCCATAGATCTCGCGAGCGCGGAGCAGATCGGTAACGGCTGTGTCGATGCGCTGCTGGAGCGTGAGTACACCGAGGATGGGATCGGTGTAGCTGGCGCTAAAGCCTGAATTCTCATCAAAGTGGCGCACCAGGTCGTTAAAGTTCTTCGAGGCCCGATAGGGTGAGATGTCCTGCCGAAAGTTCATGCTGCGCCTGAGCAACTCACGCGCTTCGGCTTCCAGCACTTTGTAATCGGGATAGAGCAGCGGCCCCGAGGATTGCAACACCGCTTGATCGACCACCGCCGCGCTGGGTGGCGTGTTGCTCAATGGTACATGTACCGTGCTGGGACTACTCACCAGGCCATAGCTGGCAGAGCAGAGATTGCTCAAATTGCCAAAGCCACAGGCCGCGCGGACCACTTGCACAGTCAATCCCAACGTCAAAGCCAGGCTAAGACCGGCCAGCGTGAGCCAGAGGTGCGTTTTCCACGACACAGGATTCTTTTCTTTAGACAAGAATTTCCACCACAGAGGCGCAAAGGGCGCAAAGAAAAAAGCCAAGAAACCTTCCGGGAACCCTTTGGGTGTTCTGCGTCTTTGCGGTGAAAAATTTGTTTCTGGCTTGGCCAACGTAGGGGAATTCTTCTCTTGATCCGTTTGGTGCGCTTTTGCAACGCACTGACGGTCGCTGATTGCATTACACATGACGCCCTCCTTTAGTCATGGCTGGTTACTTGACACGCATGATCCAGACCATCGACATGTTGACTGGGCGCGTTTCACTGCCATGCCGCGCGGGGCCGGCGCTTGTCTCGCTGGGATCGCCCAAATTGGCTTTACCAACGCCAGTATTGCTGGCCAGGTACAAACCATATTCACCTTGACTAAAGTCAACGCTCGACGGTGTATTAAAGAAGTTTGTGTCGTGGGAAGGATGGGTATGACCGGCATCAAGATGGGCATGGCTCTGCATCTGATCTTGTTGGAACACGCCGGAAGTGGCGCCGCCGCGGAGAAAGAGCGCCTGCCCATTTAGATTCGGAATGACCTGCCCGTGCAATGGACTTTGGGCATCATTGAGCGTTTGCCCATTACATTCCACCCAGCCAACGGGCAACGCCGGTGTGCCACTGAGCGACTTGTGCCAGGGCAAGATGGCGCCAATCGGCACAATGCCATAGCCTTGGGCGCCAAGCGCTAAGCCGCCGGCCTGCATCGCCCAGGGCACCGGCAAAAGCCGCTGGCGGGGTAACATCTCCGGGTCGGGGGCGACGGTGATGCCGAGATAGAGATTGGTGTTGTCAAAGAGCGTCGGGTTGATCGCTACGTTGTCGCCGACGATGACGCTAAAGCTGCCGTTGCGCGCCACGGTGTTGGCAAAGCTTTCGCTGTGCAGCACATTGCCGCCGGTCACGCTGTCATAAATCTTAAGCGTGATATTAAAGTTGCCGGTTGCCAGGTTACCATCGGCCAGACGCAGGGTGCCTTGATAACTAAAGGCCGTCGGAATGGTGGTGACATTGGCTTCAGCCACCGGCGCCGCGACCACCGACTCCGTCCCTTTGGCCCACACAGTGGCGACATCAGCGCGTGCCAGCCAGCCAATCGCCCAGTTGGCGGCGAGCATGGCGACAAAGAAGAACGCCAGTTGAATACGACCCATTTTCATCTTTAGCTCCTTTACGTAAACGATTGAAGTGATAAGAGATAGGAGTTACGCAGTTGACGGGCGCTACCAGAGACCTGTCAGGTTTGCGAAACCTGACAGGTCTTGTCCAACTGCGTAACTCCTAAAGAGAGTCAAAGCGATATTGCTAAAGCTTTCGGTGTCTAGCGCCACACCGCCCATGACCAGATTGTAAATCTGCTTGATCCAGAGTATAATGAAAAGCATTACCAGATCATTACCAGAATTTCTAGCAAATTGTGTACGAGAGTCTTCCGTCCCCCCGTCTATGGTTTTACGGTCTACCGCCTAGCCAAACCACTGTATGAGCAAACCCCAACTACGCTTCTTCGGCCCCGGCGTTATCCAAGCAGCAGACGGACAGCCCATCCCTATGCGGTCGCGCAAACAATTGGCTTTGCTGGTCTATCTCGCTACCGAATATCAGATAGCGCATAGCCGCGAGACGCTATTGGCACTCTTTTGGCCGGAAGAAACAACCGCCGACGCGCAAAACAACCTACGCGTGACCCTCTCCCGCCTACGCGAACTGGGGGGCAAGCTGACGACGCCAGCGGCGACACTGGGGGCGACACCGGCGGCAGAATTGCTGATCATCGACCGCAACCGGGTGCAGCTTCACCCGGAGTGGATCGCACACGTCGATGTCAATCGTTTTAACCGCTTGCTGACCCAGACACGGCAACATGCCCACACCTTCCGCAGCCAATGTGGGAGCTGTCAGGCGGCCTTAAGCGAAGCAGTTCAGCTTTATCAAGGAAGCTTTCTGGTCGGTTTGGGGCTGGACGACTGCCCGGACGTTGAAGAGTGGCTCTTGATGCAGCGCGAGCGGCTACATCTGTTGGCGCTGGAAGCCTACAGTGATCTGGCAACCTATGCTGAAGCCAGCGGTGATCTGGTCGCGGCGCGGGGCTTTGCCCAACGCCAACTTGAAATCGACCCCCTGCGTGAAGCGGCTTATCGCCAACAGATGCGCATCCTCATCAAACAGGGCGAACGCACATTGGCATTGGGCCTCTTTGCGCGCTGTCGTGCGCTTTTGCAGGAAGAACTGGGCCTTGATCCGGAAGCGGAGACGCTGACGCTCTATGCCCAACTACGAAATGCAAGCGCGCCGGACGATGGGTTGGCGGAAGGGTTGCGCGGCACAGTCGGTATGCCTTTGAGCAACGATGGTGTAGTGCCAGCGCCGCCCCGCACGAATCTGCCGCCACAGTTGACCCCCTTTATCGGGCGCGAAGAGGAACTTGCCGAGCTTCACGCCCGCCTTGCTACGCCCACCTACCGCCTCTTGAGCATTATCGGCCCTGGTGGCATTGGCAAATCACGGTTGGCCCAGCAAGCAGCCGCCCAGCAACTGGACAACTTTGCCGATGGCGTCTATTGGACACCATTGGCGCAGACGCCCAGCGCAGCCTCGCTGCCGGCGGCGATTGCCGAAACAGTTGGGTTGACCTTTGCCGCGACCCCCCAAAGTCCAATCATGCAATTGGGTGAAATGCTCAAGTCAAGAGAGCTTTTGCTGGTCCTCGATAATTTTGAACATCTCATGGCGGGGGTGGACCTGCTGCTCACTCTCTTACAGCAAGCGCCCAAGGTGGTGCTGCTCATCACCTCACGCGAACAGCTCAACTTGCAGGCCGAAGATCTCTTTGAGTTGCAAGGTCTGCCGACCCCAACCAGCCTGACGGCTGGCGATGCTGCGCACTTTGCGGCAGTCCGGCTCTTTGTGGATCGCGCGCGCCGGTTGGACAAAGGGTTCAAACCAACGGCAGAGCAATTGCCCCATATCGTGCGTATTTGTCAATTGGTCGAGGGCTTCCCGCTGGCGATTGAACTGGCCGCGGCCTGGATACGCAACCTGACGCCCCGGGAGATCGCCGCCGAAGTGGCTGCTGGATTGGATCGCCTGGCCACGACGCTGCGTGATGTGGACCCCCACCATGCCAGCCTACGCGCCGTCTTCAACTCGTCGTGGCGCTTGCTTTCGGTGACGGAGCGGCGCGCCCTGGCCCGGTTGAGCGTTTTCCGGGGCGGCTTTAGCGTAGAGGCGGCGCGCATCGTCGCCCAGGCTTCGCTGCTGGTGTTGCAGGCGCTGCGCCATAAATCGCTGCTGCGGAGCGCCGGTTCCCACCGCTACGACATGCACGCCCTGGTGCAGCAATTCTCAGCAGAGGCGTTGGCGACCGATCCCCAAGAAGCGGCGGCAGTGCAGCGCAGCCACAGTCACACCTTTTTGACCTTGTTGGCCGAGCAAGCCGTTGCCCTCGATACAAGCGCGGCGCGCCAGGCGGTCGATCAGATCCAGCCCGATTGGGAGAATGTGGCGGCAGCCTGGCAAGACGCGGTTACCCAAAGAACGGCGCCCCTGCTCGCGGCGGCCCTGGATGGGTTGGTCTATTTTTGTGATTTACGTGGCTTATTTGTCGAGGCGCAAACGTTGCTGGAAGGAGCGGTGTCCGTTCTTCAGCAGGATAGCAACCGAACGCCAGCCAATCCCGAGCCAGTCAACACGAATCAAGGCGCAACTCAACGCTTGCACCTCCTCTGCCGTCTGCTGACAGCCTTGGCCCAGTTCGCCGGTCGCCGCCATCGGCCCAACACCAGTGCGTTGGCGCAGCAGGCGCTGACATTGGCCTACCAGATCGAAAGTGAGCCTGAGGTCATCAGTAACCTGCTCACCCAAGCTAGCGTCTTTGAGTTAGCCGCGGCTTATGCGCAAGGTGTTGCGTTAGCGGAAAAGGCGTTGGGCATCGCCCAAGCTGCGCGATTGGAGCGCCACGCCGGCCTTTGTTTGGATCTGCTCGGCAACATTGCCTACCTGGCCGGTGACTTCGGGCGCGCCCAAAATCACTTCCAACAAGTCTTGCTGATCCATGAGCAGACAGGCCGTCTGGAGCAACGCGGACGCGCCGCTATTGGCTATTTGGGCTTGGCGACCGCCGAACTAGGTCGTCTCGATGTCGCGTTGCACTATAGCCAACGGTATCTGGAGAGTTGTGAGCGGATCGAGGATCGCCGTAACCTGGCCCATGCGCAACACTGTTTGGCCTACGTCCGGCTGCGGCTGGGCTACTTTGCGCAGGCGGTGGCGTTGGATGAGCAAAGCGCCGCCGCCGCCGAAGCCATCGGCGACCGAGATTTGCGCAGTTTTGCCTTACATGCCCAATCGTGGGCTTATCGTCACTTGGACCAATTCCCGGCAGCGTTGCGCTGCGCCACCGAAGCCGTAGCGTTGGCGCGGGCGTTGGATGCACCGTTGACACTGGTCTTTGCGCTCACCCATTTGGCCGAAGCCCAACTGGAAACGGCGCAGAGCGCGGCCGATTGGGCGCAAGCGACCGCCAACTTTCAAGAAGCCGCGACCATTGCGCGCACCATCGGTAAGTTGATCGCGGCCTACGAAGCAGAGATCGGGCTGGCGGAACTCTATCGCCGTCGCGGACAGATCGCCGCCGCGCATGAGCAGATTGCCCCCCTCTTACCCCAGTTGCCCACCGTGGCCGCCATGGGTTGGGATGAGCCACTGCGCGCCTATGTGGTCTGTACGCACATCTTGCAGGCGGCGCACGACCCGTCGGCCGAGCAGATCCTTGACCAAGGGGTCTCCTTGCTGGAACGGCTGGCGGCGAATATCACTGATCCTAACCACCGGCAGCACTTCCTCAGCGCCATTCCCGCTCATCGCCAGCTTCGCGCCTTGCGCCGTAACGATTAAGCCCGCTCCTGGCTGGTCTGTGACCAGTTCATAACACAAATGCGGCTGACGGCCAAACCCTTTCTACAACAATCAGGGTTCGACTCTGACCAGCAGAGCGCTCTATTGGGCGCTACTCGTAATTTGTGCTATACTAACGCGGAAAAAGCGCTTGTCTAAAGGTGGGCGGAGTAAGGGAAGCAGATGCGTAGATTTTCATCCTATGGACCAATCAATACCAAATTACATTACTATGTACCGCGCCAGGAATTGGTTGACCAGGCGATACGCCATCTTGTCGGCGAGGTTCCCAGTGAGGGCGGTCATTACATCACGGTCTGGGCGCCGCGGCAACGTGGAAAGAGTTGGATCTTGAATCAAGCCGTCTGGCAGTTGCGCGAGGAGCCAACCTATGCTGGTTTTGATGCGCTCAAGATCAACCTAGAACATCTGAAACAAGAACGCGATACGGACAGTTCTGCGCTTATATGAAGCGGTCTACCACTTCAATCTTTACCTCTGGTTAGAACGCTTTCTACAACGGAAGTCCGGTCGCGTCTATCCTGAATTCCCGACGGGGAATGGCCGGGAGCCCACTGGGCGCGACTTGCTCATTCGCTATCAAACAGAGCGTTATGGGCTGGAACTCAAAAGTTTTCGCAACGATTTTGAGTACAATGAAGCCCTGGCGCAAGCCGCCCGCTATGCCCACCAACTGCAACTGGCCACCATCACCGTCGTCTTCTTTGTCGAAGCGGTGGATGATGAGAACCGCACCCTCTATGAAACGCCCTATCACGATGCCGCTACCGGTGTCACCGTCGAGCCGGTGCTGGTGACAACCGTGGAGTAGAGCACGCAGAAGTCCGCCTTTTGGCAAAAGGCGGACTTCTCAAATGCTGTGGCGATGTATAGTACAGAGTATGCAGGACACGCCTACCGATTGATCAGCGGCAAGTAGATCTGCTTTGTACTTGGTGGGACGGGCGGGGTTGGCGTTGGCGTCGGCACGTTGTCAACGATACGCGTAAACGGCCCCGCCACCGCTCCATTGCCTGCCCCATCATACGCCTCGATGATCAACTGATAGACCCCGGCTGTACTCAGAACGGGCGTGTAGCTCCAACTGTTACCCTCCAATATCGCGGCGACCCGCTGTACGCTGCCATCCGGGGCGGTGATGCGCACCAGGACGCGCGCCACCTGCCCGCCGTCACTGACCAGACCACGGATCACCGGCTGGTCGGCGCTGGTGGCAGTGGGGGTGATCACCGGCGGCGTCACATCCAGGCGGAAGGTGCGGATGATCGCTTCGCCCCGATTGCCCGCCCCGTCGATCCCGGCAAAGCTCAGGCTCAGGGGGACGCCATCTTCATCGAAGGTCTCCAGCGCCAGCGACCACGGGGCATTGGCAGCATTGGCTGCGCCGTTGACAAGGCGACAGGCCGGGAGACCCACGCCAGGATCAATGACCGTATTGCAGATCGCCACCGCCGCCGCGTTGCGGTTATCGCTGATCTGACCACTCAGGTTCGCCTCGGTCGCGTTGAGATAGCCATCAGCCAACGCCGCTTCGCTTTGCGCCGACAGCGTCACCTGGGGCGGCGTCAGATCCGCGCCCAGGGTGACAACCGGCGAGAAGGCGCTCATGTTGCCAAAGCGATCCACCGCACGGGCTTGCAACTCAACCGCATCTACGCCGACCAGCGCACCGGCGTCCCACAGACAAGACCACGCGCCATCATTGGGCGTCTCATCGCTGCAAGTGGTGGACGTGGTCGCGCCGCCGGGCAGGAAGCGCGCCTGCAATTCAACCATTGGCACGGCAGAGGCGTCCTGCACCGTCCCGCCGATGAGTTGCACGCCCGGTTGGGCAAAGTCGTTAATCGGTTCGATCACCACGGCGGTGGGTGCGGCGTTGTCGACCGGGTGGTGATACAACCAGAAGTCATAGAGGCCGTGCGCCCCGTCGCTGACCCTGGCTTCCAACTCGGCAAAAGCGCCGCTGCCAATGCTGGCTGTCACCGTGACGACGCCCGCCGCGCCCGGTGCGACATCGCCCAGATTGACCGCCCCATTACTCAGGTTGAGCGCACCCCGTCCGATCAGGTTGACCGTGACATTGCGCGCCGGGGCTGGCCCACTGTTGGCATAGTGGATGCGATACTGCACGGTCAACCCATTGCCCACGGGTTGGACGGCGGTTGCACCGGGCAGCGCCACATCGATCACGCCATCGCCGTTGCCGTCGAGCGGGCGGTTGAAGGCCAGCAGATCGAGCAGGTCGCTGGCGAGGAAGCCGGCCCCATTACTCGGCCAGAGGCTCTCCACCGTCACCGCCAGATCGCTATCGGCAAAGGGGTGGCTGCTTGTCACATTGGGAATTTGGCCCAGGTTCAGGTTGGGCCAGCGATGGTAGAGCGTCAACGCAAAGTTGTTCAGCGTGCGCCCTGCCGCCTGCGGGTTGATCGCCCACGCGCTGTTGAGCGGATTCATGTCCGGCGCGGCGGCCCAGAGACGCAGGCCATTGCCTTCACTGGCGACGGCGAGGACACCCAATGCCGTGTTGCTATTGATGCCCAGCAAACTAAAGGGCAATAAGAGTTGGGTACTGGGTACAACTTCCCCATCTACATCAACATCCGCGCCCGTGGCAAAGCGACTGCTGTCCAGCACCGTGATCGGCGTCCAGCCGTTGCCGCCCGCTTGCAACAGGGCCGCGCTACGGTTGTCGCGCACCCAGATGACGTGGCTGGCGGTCATTCCTGGCGGCAAGCCAATGGTCGTCCCATCGTTGTAGGGGTTGTAGAGTTGGGTCGCGCCCCCGCTCCCCGTATCGAAGTAGACAAAGAGGTCGCCCTGTTGATCCCAGTCCGCGCCATTCCAGCCCACCCGCAGATTCGCCCCGTTCCAACTGAGGAAGAAGCGTTGCGGCACGTCCAGGCCGACAGTGGCCCCGGCCCCCTTACTCACCGCCCGGTCGGCGGAGAGTTGTGAGCCGCCGGTCTGCTGCCAGCGGAGATCGCGCAGATCATCGATCAGATCGGGCGTGGCGGGGCTATCGATGGCGAGGGGGCCGAAGCTTTCCACTCGTTGGTTGCCCAAGCCATCCACGGCCACTACATGGGCGTAAACCCGCGTCGCGTCACCGACTGCTTGACTGTGACTGCCCGGTGCGCCATAGAAGGTCAGGCTGCTGAGGGTGGCCGTGGGGCTGGTTGTCCAGCCGACATAGTACCGAGTTGCGCCGGTGGCGGCGGGCCAGGTGATCGCCAGCGTGGGGTTGGGCTGGGTGATCGTCGCCGTGCTTGCGATCGGCGTGCCATTGTTGCTGATCTGCACCTGGTTGCGGTCAAAGAGCGGCGCGCCGATATCGACGGTCACATTGGCGTTGATTGTCGTCACTCGCCCGGCCAGGTCGGTTGCGCGCACCTGGATGGGGGTGACGCCACCATTGGCGTCAGCGAAATCAACGCCAAGCTGCCAGCCGCCATTGGCGACCATGGCGGTTTGCCAGCCTGTCCCGCCCGCATTGACCTCGACCAGCGCCAGCCCCAGGCTATCGCTCGCCGTCCCGCTGACGATGACCTGGCGGCTTTCTGGCGCTTGGTGCGTCATGGTGAAGGTGGTGCGCGCCAACGTCACCTGGGGCGCGGCCAGATCGACAAAGACGGTAATGGGCGTGGTCTGCGTCTGCACCCGGCCACTGCTGTCGGCCACCACCGAGCGGAAGGTGTAGATGCCTTCGCTGGCCGGCGTCCACGGCTGTGTCCAGGTGGTCTGCGTGATGCTGCCGCCGGGGGTGACACTGTAGAAGGGCGCGCCGTTCAGGGTGACAGTGAGCGTGGCGATGCCCGCGCCCGCGGCCCCGGCATAGGCCGCGCCCCCGACCGTCGTCTGATTCAAACTCTCCAAGCGGGTCTGGTTGGTGGGGGTCAAGACAACGCTGTCCAACACCGGCGGCGTATTACCGGCGGGGGGTGCGCTGGGCAGACGGGGCAAGAGTACTGCCGCCGCCACTTCACTGCGCAAGGCATAGTTTGTGTTACAAGCGGCGACGCCTGCGCCGCTCGTCGTCTGCACCTTGACATAGAAACGGCCATCGGCTGGCGCATCAAAGCTGACCTGGCTGTCCAGTTGGTCGGCAGCCAGATTGTCATTGCTGGCCAGCAGGGTTGTCCCGTCGCTGCCATAGAGTTCGAGCAGCGTGTCGGCGTCGCTACCTTCGGCCACGGCGCTGACCAGGTAGCGCAGCCCCGCCGTGAGATCCAGCGCAAACCAATCGACATCACCTGCGGTGTGCAGATTATGGTTGGGGCTGGCGTTGCCCACGTTGACGACAGTGGCGGTGGCGCTCGTCTCGTCCGGTTCATAGCCATCCACCGGGCAGACAGCCTGGGCGAAGGGGGCGGCTAGACCGGGCTGAGCTTTCCCTTCGGCAACCAGGTTCGCTGCACTTTGCGCCGCCAGCACGACCGGGCCATCGGTGAAAGCCAGCGCTAGTTGCGACGTGGGGCGTGCACCGGTCGTGCCGATATTGGTAGGGTTGCTGCCGGTGAGCGTGGCGCGGTAGATGACACCGCTCACACTCTTGTCGATCCAGTAGAGCGCGTCGCTGCCCACATCGACCACCGGGCCGCCGCCGGCATTGCCGCTTTGCACCGTCGCCAGCCCGCTGCCATTGGGCTGAATGGCGAAGATCGAGCTGTTGTTGCGTGTACGGTAGTAGAGGCGATTCGCCACATCCAGGTTGATCTCAAAGGCATAAACCTGGTTACGAATCGTCTGAGGGTTGCCGCCAGCCAGGGTTGCGCGCCGCAGTTGTCCGCTGCCATCCGCCCAGTAGAGTTCGTTGCTCGTGGCATTGACAGCCAGGCCAGTGACGCCGACCAGGTTGCCAATCAGCGTGGTCTCGCCGCTGCCATCACTGTTGATCCGTTTGATGGCGTTGCCGTTGGAGGCTCCGCCGTGGGTGAAGTAGAGTTGACCGCTGGCCGCGTTAAAGGCCAGATAGGTGGGATAGGGCGCGACTGTATCGGTGTAGATGGTCTTGGCCCCGCTGCCATTCAGGTTGAGTTGACGGATGTAGCCTGCGGTCGCCGCCCCGGTTGGCCGGGTAGCAACGTAGACTTTGCCGCCGGCCGAATCGACCGCCACGCCTTCGATCACTTCGTCGGCGCTAATGGTGGGTGCAGTTACGACCGTTTCGGCGGTGCCACCACCATTGGCACGGATGCGGCGCAGGCTGTTGTTGACGCCCCAGTAGAGATAGCGACTGACCGCCGGGGCAAAGACCACCTGCGAAGTCGGGCGGCCGGTGCCAGCATAAAGCTGGGTGGCGTTGGCATTCGTCACCGGGAAGGGACCGGCCAGGCCATAGCGGAAGATGGTGCCGACCACCGTGCCATCCCACCAGTAGAATTGCCCATTGGCAAGGTCAAGCGCCGGGCCGTGGAAGGTGAGGCCAAAGGTAAGGGCGGTGAGGCTACCGCCATCGCGCAAGACGCGGTAGACCGAGTTATCATTGGTGGCGCTATCGGCCCGGCGATAGTAGAGCAGATCCGCGCCGGGATCAGCCGTTAGATCATAAGCCGTCACATCGGCGACAACGGTTTGGGGGTTGATGGCGTTGAGCGCCGTGCGGCGGATGCGCGGGGTGGCCCCGCCCTCGCTCCAGTAGAGTTCGGCGCGCACGGGGTTGAGCGCCAGACCGAGCGGTGCGGTGACGCCACTGACGATGGTCGTCTCGCCGCCGCCGGTCAGGGTGATGCGCTTGATGCTGTCGCCACTGCTCACGCCGCCAAATTCGCCGCCGTGGGTGAAGTAGAGCTGATTGTTGTCTACATCCAGCGCCAGGTAGGTCGGCCACGGGGCGGTAGTATCGGTGTAAATCGTGGTCACGCCGGTGCCATCGAGATTGGCACGTCGGATGTAGCCGGCGCCGCTGACGCCACTGGGGCGGGCGGCGAAGTAGACCCTGGCATTGCGCAGATCAACCGCCACGCCCTGAACGACTTCGTTGCCAATCGTGGGGGGGCCGACGATGCGCTCGTTGGCGGGGCTGCCATCGGTGCGCAGGCGATAGAGCGCGTTGTTCAGGCCGTAGTAGAGATAGTTGTTGCTGGGGGGCGCAGCCGGCGGCGCGGCGATCACCTGGGTGTCGGCAAAGCTGATGCTGTTGTTGGCCGGCTGGGGATCGCTCTGGCTGTGGCTGACGGTGACATTGGTCGTCAGCGTACTGCCCGGCGTCGCGCCCGCATCGACCTGCACACGAATCACCAGCTTCTGTTCAGCGCCATCGGCCAATTGGGCCAAGGTACAGGCGATCTGGTCGGGGCCGCTGGGCGCACAGGTGGGCGAACTGCCGGGGGTGACAAAGCTGGTATTGGCCGGCAAGGTTGCCACCACTTCGATATTGCCGGCGCGCACGGGGCCATTGTTGCGCACGGTCAACCCATAGTCGATCACCCGGCCAACGGCGATGACACCGGCATAGGCGTCGCGCCGCAGTTCCAGGTCGCTGGCCGTGGTGGTGAGACCGGGTAGCCGCGCCGTGGCCGAAGCGCCGATCAGGTGAAGTGACGGCTCGTCGGCAAAGTAGCCGGCTTGGGTTTTGACCAGATCGATCTGCTGGATGGTGTTGCCCACCGACCAGTAGGCGTAGTTCGGGTTGTTGGCCGGGGCTGGGCTGACCTCTAACATGCTAATAAAGGTGACGCTGGCGTTGGGGATGACCGCCACCGGTGCGCCGCCACTGGTTGCCACGCTAAAGAAGCCATCGCCGCTAGAGGTGCGATCCGCCAACCGTTTGCGCTGGGTCCAGTAGAGGCGGCTCTTGTCCTGCGTTAGCGCCAGCCCGATCACCGCCACATTTTGCAGCGAATTGCTGTTGACTAGCACACTGGCGTTGCTGCCGTCAGCGTTGATCACCCAGATTTGGGAATGCGACGTGGCGGCCAGCGCATCACCGCCATTGGTGACGAGATCAATCGCGCCAAAGTAAATTTTGCCGTTGACGCTATCCACCACCAGGCTGCCAATGCGATCCGGCTGCGGGTCAGGGCCGGTGGGCAGGGTGAAGAGGGTGGCCGCACCGGAGCCGTCGAGGTTAGCCCAGCGGATGTGGTTCTCTTCGCTCCAATAGAGCTTGCCCCCCGGCGGGTTGACGGCCAGGTCAAAGGTGGCCGGGAAGGTGACTTGACTTAACGCCGGTGGCGGGTTTAGGGGAATGGTGGTGACATTCTGCCCATTCAGATCGGCGCGGCGCACCCGTCCGGTAACGCTGGTGTCACGTTCCAGCCAGTAGAGATGGCCACGCTGCTCGTCGGTCGCCAGCCCGGTGATGCGGGGTAGATTTTCTAGCAAGGCTTCCCGCTCAAAGCCGCCATTCAGATTGGCGCGGCGGATGGCCGAGAGGCCGCTGGCATTCTCGGTGGTTGCCCAGTAGAGGAGGTCGCGCCCTTCGGTGACCTGGGTGCAGCGACCATAGCGATCACAGGCGGTGGCGCTGGCGTACTTTACCGTTTCGCCGCTCACCGGGAAGCCGTTGACGGTACAGGTCATGGTCACTTTGCGCAAGCCGGGGGTGTTGCCGCCAAAGCGCTGCCAGAAAGCGGAAGTGTCATAGCGATAGGTGGCAGCCGCCAGGGGGCAGACGCCAGTGTAGCCCTCGACCGTGAGGTTGAAATCTTCGAGGGTGAGGTTGTAGGTGGTCTGCGCCGTCGCGCCGCTGCCGCTAAAGCTGGCGTTGAGGTTGACGCGCGGGGCGGTCGTGTCGATGATCCCGCGCCACTGCGGCCAGAGATCGCGGCGGTCGTCGTTGCGATTGCCGACCATGTCCTGGCTGCGCAGCTCAATCTGATAGATGCCTTCTAAGCCCGCGGGTAGGGGGTAACTCCAGTTGCTTTGGGTTGCGCCGGGGTTGCTCAAGGTTACGGGTTGCCAGCGGCGGTAGAGGGCGGCCACGGCTTCGGCGCTGAGGCTGGCGTTGTAGATCTCCACTTCGTCCAGCCGCCCGTTGAGGCGCTTTTCGCCGCTGGGGGCGAAGCCTTGGCCGAGACGAATGGCGTTCTGCGTCGTCAGCGTGGAGGCGCGCACCAGCCCTGCCGCCGCGCCAAGTTGCCCATCGACATAGAGGCGGAAGGGGGCATTTTCGTCCAGCACCAACACGGCTTGATGCCACTGACCGTCACTGTAATTGCGCCCTGCCGTGCAGATTTCATCGGTTTGCACCCCGCGCACGGAAGCACAGAGGTTGCCGTTGGTCAGGTAGAGGGTGCGATCAGCCACATTCGCTGTGCTATCGATGGCCGCAAAGAGACCGCTGTTGACGTCGCTGGTGTCGAACCACAGGCTGACGCTCAGTTGGGTCTCCGAGAGGTTGGTGGTGGCGTTGATCACCTGTGCGCCGCTAAACTGTACTGCGCTGCCGTAGATGCCCGGTGCACCGTTGGTGGGGCATTCGTTCAGACAACTGCCGTGGCTGTCACCCGTGGCGCTGTTGGCATCCCAATAGAAGGTTTGGCCCGGTCGGTCATTCAGGTAGAAGAGCGCGGCCGCATTGCCCAACGTCGCCACCACCTGCGCTGGCGTAAAGGCGATCTCCACCGCCTGCACACCGCTGGCAAAGTTGCCGGGGTCATTGACTGTGCCGGTCAAGACAAGCGGTTGTGTAATCAGTGAAGTGCTGGTGACGGTGACGGCGTTGCCGCTGCTCGTGACGCGATCGCCAATGCTGACCAGACGGGCGACGGGGGGCGCGGTCTCTAGCCGAATAGTGTAGCGGAGATAGTTGGCAGGTGTGTGGCGATTTTCGACGTTGTCGGCAGCACGCACGCTCACAGTGTATTGCCCGCTGACATCGGCCAGTAGACTGTTGTTGGCGTCGTAGCGCGAGAGCGGATAGACAAGCGACCAGCTACTGCCATTGACCGTTGCCTTCTGCCAATCACTGCTGCGCGGTTCGACCAGCACTTCCACATCCTTGACGCCGCTGCCTGCATCCCCACCAATGGTGGGGTCGCTCACCGCGCCGCTGAGGGTGACAAGCCATTGCAGGTCGCTGTTGCGTTTGGTCGGCAGGTAGCCGCTGTTCGACTGATCCGTCGTAAGACTGGGCGGGGTGGCATCGACCAGGATGGCCCGACTGGCTGGCGGATTCTGTACATTGTCCACGGCGTCAATGGCCCGGCTTTCGATGGTGTAGCGTCCATCGCCGGAGGGCACTTGCCAGGTGTATGTCCAGGCTTCGCCGCCGGTGGCCCGGCTGAAATCGTTCTGCCCGGCGATGCGCACATCCACCCCCTTGATATAGGAAGTCGGGTCGCTGGCCACACCGCCGAGGATATAGAAGCCCCCGGCCTTGACATAGTTTGGACTGGTCAGTTGTGATTGCGGCGCATCGCTGTCGATGGCGACCACGCTCTTCTGGCTGTAGTTGAAGTTGGCCGCGCCGGTGAGGGTGACGCCGGCGGTGGCGAAGAGCTGGGCGTTGACCGTGTTGTTGATCTCCGCTTGCAACGAACCGCCGCTCGCCGTGAGGCTGTTGGCGAAGGAGCGCGCCTGCCCGGCGCTCAGCAAGAAGGCATCGTGGCGTTGCGCACCGCCTAACGCGGCCGGGAAGGTGGTGGTGACGACGCCGCTGCTCACCAAGGTCGTATCGGGCAGGAAGTTGGCGACGGTGGCGGTGTAGCGCAAGGTTGCGCCCGGTCGCACCACATTGTCGGCATCATCCACCGTAGTGACAAGGGCGATGGGGCTGGGGGTGAAGACATTGGGGTTGTAGGGATAGAGCGCCGGGTTCTGACGATGACGATCCAACTCAAAGGCATCGGTCATACCATCGAGATCGACATCGGCGGCGCGGGGGTCGCTGTTGATGCGCACGGTTTGGTTATTGACGGCATCGTAGGTGAAGCGCCAGCCGCCGCTCCAGACGGTGGGGTTGGCGCATTCGGGGTGATAGACCTCCTGCCCGTCGAGCAGGGTATCGCCGTCGCTGTCGGCGCGGTTGGGGTTGCTCCCCAGCAGCAATTCCAGATCATCGCACAGCGTGTCGCCGTCGCCGTCTTTGCTCAGCGGGTCAATCAGCCCGCCGCCGTTGGTCAGCCCCAGTTGACGATAATCAAACTCGTAGGGATCAGGCAGACCGTCGCCGTCGCTGTCCACCTTGCTGTCATCCGGGTCGAGGCCACCGCTCGCCGCGTTGCGCAGCCCATCGCCATCCAGATCGGTGGGCGTGGCAAACCCAATCGGGCCGCCGCTGGCGCGGCCCCAGTTGCGGGCGTAAAAGCCATCCAACGTTGCGGGCAACACATCCAGGGTAAAGAGCGTGGTGGTGAGAATGGCGTGCGAGAAGTTGCTGGGGCTAAGCCCATCCTCGCGCTCGCTGACCGCCACCGCGTCGCACAAGGAGCCGAGATAGCAGTGGATGATCGGCAGGCGCATCCCGACGTTGAGGTAGAGCGCTTTGCCAATGCCGGTGTTGATGCCCGCCGGCAATGGGCCTAAAGGCTCGGAGAGGCGTTGATCGGCCAGCCGCCCGGCATAGAGCGGGAACTGGTCGATGGCGGTGACGCGCAAGGTGCCTTCCGCTCCCTGCACATAGGTCATCACCTGGGTGAAGTCGAGAAACTTGAACTCATCCGTTGCGATGACATTGGGTTGGAGCGTGATCGTGATGGGTTTGCTGCTGAGGCTGGCCGCAATGCGCGTCTGCTTGATGCGTGACGGGCTATAGGCATCACCGCCCCAGAAGACTTTGTCCGTTGGCACTTTCGGGGGCAAGCTGCCGCCTACATCCACATAGGCAGTGAGCGTGTTGCCTGCCGTCAAGCCCTTTTCCGGTGCGCCAAGCGTAAAGCCAAGCTTGCGGATCGCTGGGAAGCGTTGGGACGATGGCACGGTGACGCCAGAAAAGTTGAAGATGGTGTCGGCAGCGTAGAAATTCTTTGCTAGAAACTCGGTCAATGCCCCGCTCAGGGTAAAGCATGACCCTTTGCCTTGGGTTCCCGCCACAATGCCACGCAGCTCCTTGACACCCGCCTCGCAGACAATGGTGAGGATGGCATCCACCACGGCGATCACGGCCCCGATGATCTGCCCGACAATTGGGATGGCGGAGATGGCAAAGAGCAGCAGGGTGACAATGGTGCTGGCGATGGTAAAGGCCAACAAGGTGTTGATCTCCACACTGCTCTTGACCGTGCCGCTGGCGACGGCATAGATAAAGTAGCCCCATGCCACCCCCAGCGAGATGACCAGCCCCACGGCGGCCATGATGCGGGCGCATTTGATGCTGCCCAGTTTGTCGGTCAACCCAAATTTGGTGAGTGTGGTCTTCGACGCCTGGGTGATAAATTTCCCTTTGGTAAGCGGCACCCAGATCTTGGTATAGGCTTCCACAATCAGGGTGAACGAGGCCACCGCAATCGCGAGGTCGCTTTTCACCTTGGGGTCTTTGACGCCAATCGTCGCCAGCGAGAGCGCCATTTGCGTTAAGACCAGGGCGGCGGTAAAGCCAACCGAGGCCAACAACAGACCGTTGGCGAGGGTGAGGTTCTTGATACGGCTGACGAGCTTGCCGACCGGGCTGGGGCGGCTGGAATCGACATGGATGGCATAGTCGCCGC
This sequence comes from Caldilinea sp. CFX5, assembly GCA_021405325.1. The sequence continues at coordinate 33,374 of QWII01000094.1, forward strand.
GCTCGGCCAGGTAGGCTTTTTGCAACAGAAAGAGGAATTGCTCGCGCTTACCGCCGATTTTGGCCTGGTCATTGGCACTGAGCGTTTGGAAATCGTTGAAGTACGCTTTGAGCACCTTGCCCGGCACAAACAAGATGACCTTACTCACCTTGCCGGTGTCGCTCAACAGCGTTTTCAGTTCCTTGTCCGATTTGGTCGCGCCGATCAACGGTTTGCTGCCCAGTTGCACCACCTGTTGCAAACCGTTCCCCAGCACAAAGGTATAGAGTTGCAGGGCGCGCAGCTTGCCATAGGCCAGATGGTTGCCGGGGTCAGCAGCGATTTCGGCGGCCAGATCCGGGGCGTAGAAGCTTTCCAGTGTTTGCCAATACTCAGCCAACCCGTAGGTCTGCCAGGTGCTGCCGTTGAAGCGATAGGGTTGCAGCTTGAGTGAGGCCAACGTTTGGGCCGGCGCGGCGTTGTCGCTGCGAAAGCTCACGGTCAGTTGACGACCGGTCGCATCCCACTGGACGGCATCACTCCCCCCCTGTTGATCGAGGTTGAGGGCGCGCGATTGCCATTCGTAGGCATAGAGCAGCGTCGGCGAGATCGGTGTGCTAGCCGACCAACGGCTGCTAAAATTGGCCTGCAAGATGGCCTGGGCGCGGTCGATGGTGGCGCGCGCCATGCTGTCGAGCGTGGCATAGTGCTGTTCTTCGACGACCAGCAGGTTGTCGATGCCAAAGCGTTCCTCTGGCGAGACAGCGCCATTGGTTGTGCGGTTGAAACGGCGCGCAATCTCCGTCACGGTCAGGTCGCGCCGGCCATTGTTGCTGCGCCCGGCCATAAAGGTGTTGTTTAAGCCTTCGGCCAATTCAAAGAGCGGCACCGGCTCGCGCAGATCCACATCGACGCTGGGATCTTCATAGGCAATCGCCAGGTTGACGCCCTCCTCCTGGCGCACGTCGAGACCGGTCAACGTCCAATCATCGGGGTAGGTTTGGATGGTGGTGGGGATATTCAAATTTTGCGGGCAGCTTGGCTGACCGCGGTCGCAGGGCAGATCGGTCTGTACTTGCACGTTCCAGACCATGCGCACCTGATGTGTTTGCGTCCAGGCCGTGCCGGCCACATAGGGCATCAACCCGCTAAAGGCCACACGCGCCCCACGCGGCGTCTGGCTGGTGGGCAGCGCGCGATTGCCGTTGAGGCGCGCCGGGTCATCGGTGCGCAGGGTGAGCGGCACATAGAGCAGCTTGGCAATGCGATCCTCCGCCGCTTCGCGCACCGATACCCCGTAGATCGCCAAGGTCGCCTGGTCGATCATCTGCTCGCCCGCAAAGGGCAACACCGGGATCAGGCCACAACCATTGAGCGGGATGACGCGCGGATCGCCGCCGCTGTTTTCGACGGTGACAATATGGCCGCCGAGCGAGCGGTCACGCAGCTTGGTCTGGACAAAATTCCCGATGACGACGCCATTCGAGGAGAGGGTGACGGGGCCAACCAGCCGTTTGCCCGGTTTATCACAACTGCCCTCGCGGATGTAGAGGAAGCCTGCCGTTGCGCGGTTCTGCTGGTCGATCAGGGAACCCTGCACCGCCAGGTCGCCCCCCTGTTGCGTCAGGATTACATTCCCGCGGATGCCAATGCCTAGATCGGTGCTCTCCTGCGTGAGTGAGATCGCCACTTGCGGGGTTGCTAACAAGGGCAGGTTATACGGTGCGCTGGGGATGCGGATCTCCAGCATGGGGATTAGGTCGGTGTCATCAGGGCGATTGTCGCGATCTTGCACGTTGCCGGCGCTGTCAGCCGGCCAATCGAGCTTGTTGAGCGCATACCAGAGGTGGTCGGGGTTGGTGGGGCGCAGTTGAAACTCGACTAGCGCGGTTTTGCCCGCCGTCAGCCCATCGACCGCCAGTTGTAGCGGGTTGGTGTCGCTAAAGATTGTCGTCCAGCGGCGCGCCGGCGAAATATCGACATTATCGGGCACGCCATCATTGTCGTTGTCACGGTCAAAGAGATCAGGCGTGCCGTCGTTATCGGTATCCTGGCCGGGGAGCGTTGGGGTGCGCCATTCCTCTTCATCGCTCAGGCCATCGCCATTGCTATCCAGTTCGGTCGGGTTGGTGTGCCACTGTTTGCCACCCAGCGTAAAGCCGGCAATCTCTACACTGTCGGTGATGGCGTCATTGTCGCTGTCGGGGTTGTTGGCGTCGGTGCCCAGTAACTCTTCCTCACGGTCGTTCAGGCCGTCACCGTCGCTGTCCAGGGTGGGATCGGCCTGGCTGTTGAAGAGCCAATCTTCCAGTTGGCGGGTGCTTTCACTCTGTTCGGGGTTGCTGCCCAGCACCGCCTCTTCCACATCGCTCAATTGATCGCCGTCGCTGTTCTGGCCGCGGTCGGCGCGCAACTGGGCTAACAGTTCGGCAGCGGCGGGGGCGCTGCTCATGGCAGCGTTCCCTTGACTTGCCCGTTGCAGCGCTTCGGCGTCGCGCTGTAGTTGCTGTTCCCGTTCCTGGCGAGCAGCAAAGCGGTTGGCGGCTGTCGCAGCCTGGGCGCTTTGCACCAACGGGCCACTGATCATGGCGGCGATACAAAGAATCGCCAACGTCCGGTAGACCAGCGCCGACCGCCGCCAGCGCACAACCAACAGGGTAAAGCCGCCACCCACCAGTAGCAGGGCGCTGCCCCAGAGGACCGGCCACAGGCGGTGATTGGCGTCGGCAAGGGCCGCTTGCACAGTAGACTGCCAACCGACGGGCGCGGTTTGCAAGGCCGGGTCAAACACAAAAGAGACATCCAGTTTAGCGGCGATCCAATGCCCATCTTTGGGCGGGAATTGGAGATTGACCAATTGGCGGAGCGGCAGTCCATCGGCCCCAACCCACAACTCGCCTGTGCCCTGCATCTCCGCAAAGTATTGGGGAAGGTCGAGTTGACTTTCGGCGGTTAACTCGCCGCGTTGGATCATCTGCGTCCGCAAGCGGTCGCGCAGATAAACGGCAAAAGCAGGGCCGTCGATGCGGTAACTGTACCGGGTGGTGGATGGGGAATTGGGGCTTGGTGATTGTGTTGGTTGTGCAGAATCTAGAAGCCTCACGTCGGTGGCGGCGACCAGGAAGGAGGTAAAGTCGCCCTGGGGGATGAGGGCGTCGGTAAAGTTGCTGATTTCGCGCCACTCCTCACCGGGGGCGCGGGCCAGCAAGCGACCGGCCTCGGCTTTCATCTCGACGCCGCTGGCGCGATCCAGCACGCTGCCGCCTTGTGACCAGAGGGTCATCTGGAGGGTCTGGTCGCGCAAATTGGTCGCACCTTCGATGCGTACTTCCTGGCGCTCACTGCTCTGCCCGACATTGGTGACGCCGGCAACCGGCACTACATCTTGCAGCAGATTGGCCCGGAATTCATAAGCGCCCGCTGTCCGCACCCGTTGCCAGATCTGGCTGATGGCGTTTTCGGGGGGCGACGGTTGGTGCGCCCAAGTCACCGCGCCATAGCCCAGCAAGAGTAGAAGCAGTGCGCTGCCCACGGCGAAAAGCAGACGCCGGCTACGCTGGGGGTGCAGAAGGGTGAAGAGAAAACGGTTGGTCAGTGAACTTTGGGTTGACATTACGTGTTACCTTTGAAAAATAAGCACGAATCGTTTGAATAAGCTGATTTATAACATTTATAGGTCTGGCCGGCCTACTCTTGTACTCGGTGCATAACTCCTATAGCTCATAGTCATCTTGGCGGGGTGCGGTGATGGTTGGTGGATCAACAGTCGGCGGCGCGGATAAGGTTGCCAGCAGAAAGGCGAACATCTGGCTAACCTCGGCAAAATTGATACGTTCGCCGGTGGTGGTAGCCTGGAGCGCGGCGCGCCAGGGATCATCGGGTTGATCACGCCAGAGCCGGAGGAGATAAGAGTGATAGTTTGGGTTGACGGACATAGTGACCTTTCCTGGATTGATGAGTTACGGCCAGGATAGCAGGGCGTCGTCAAAAAAACGTCAAAAGATAGCGCGATTTTGTGTTACAAAATGATGATAATCGTCAAAAACACTTTGAAGGTGAACATAGTTCTGGTATACTTACCACTCATTGCCGTTTTACAAGGCTCACCTTTCTTGCTGTTCTGCATCAATTCATCGCGATGACCGATTACCAGTGAAGGGGTCTGATGTCGTTTGCGCTCCAACTTTTGGGAACTGTTCAGGTAACTTGGGATACTCAACCCCTCAAATTTGCGACCGAACACACACGCGCCCTGCTGGCCTATCTGGCCGTGGAAGCCGATGTTGCCCACCGCCGCACCAGGCTGGCGACCCTGCTTTGGCCGGAAGAGGATGAGGCCACCGCCCGTCATAACTTGCGCCAGGCATTGTTTTTTCTCAAACAGAGCCTGGCGGTTGTACCGGCATGGGAGAAGCTGCTCCAGATTACCGCCACGACGGTGCAATGGCATAGCCAGGCGGTGACGGTCGATCTGCGCGCCTTTCAAGCCCGGTGGCGGCAGAGTCAGACGCATGACCATCCGCCGGCCCAGCTTTGCGCCGCTTGTGTGGAAGAGCTTACTCAAGCCGTCGCCCTTTATGGCGGCGAATTTTTGCAAGGGCTGCTGCTCAAGGATAACCCGCTCTTTGAAGAGTGGGTGCTATTGCTGCGCGAGCAGAGCCACCGGCAAGCGCTGACCATGCTCAATGCGTTGACCACTCACTACGCGGCGACAAGCACTTATGACCAGATGGCGCACTATGCTGCCCGCCAGGTAGCGCTGGAACCTTGGCATGAAGAAGGCCACCGCCAGTTGATGCAGGCGTTGGCTGCCCAAGGGCAACAGAGCGCCGCCCTACGCCAGTATGAAAAGTGCCGCCAGATCCTCCAACAAGAGCTAGGCGCGCCCCCTTCTGCCGAGACGACCAGGCTTTATGAGCAGATCCGCACCGGCGCCTTTGCCAAGGTGACAGGGTCCGGGGGTGACAAGGTGAGTGATCGTACTGTCACCTTGTCACCCCCGGACCCTGTCACCCCCGCACGGCTGCACAACCTGCCCGTTCACCTGTCGCCGTTGGTCGGACGCAGCCAGCAGTTGGCGCAACTGCGCACCCTGCTCCGCACCCCAGGCCAGCGGCTGCTGACCTTGGTAGGGATGGGGGGCATGGGGAAGAGCCGGCTCGCCCTGGCGTTCATGGAACAACTAGCGGTCGAAACGCCGCCGCCTTTTGCCGACGGCGTTTGGTTTATTTCCCTGATTGGCGTGGCGACCAATGGGGACAATCTTCCCGAAGCGCTGGCGGGCGTCGTGTTCGACGTGCCCGACAACCCGACGGCGGCCGACTATCCCGCGGGACGTCGCGAAGTCGCCAACCTGGTCAGCGCGCTGTACCAGTACATGCTGATCATGACCGAGAGCATCTTCCTGCAGCCGCCGGAGCACCAGAAGCTGTACTTCAACCAGGCGCTGCACCGTTCGATGATCTGGATCCTCGACAAGCTCTTGCAGCAGATGCGCCAGGTCTCGCTGCAGCCGACCAACGCCTCGCCGTCGAGCGTGCGCCTCGCGCCCACGTTCGAGAACGTCGACATCGGCCCGCGCAACAAGGCCTTCGCCACGCTCGTCTCGATCTGCAGGAACCTCGATGCGCGCTACGGCAACGCGCCGTGGTACACCACCGGCCTGCAGTACTACGTGCAGATGATCCCGAGCCTGCCCGACGTCAGCGCGCTGTGGGCGACGCCGGGCGCAGCCGGCGCGCCCGGCTGCGACGTGTCGAAGTACCAGGGGATTCCGAAGTTCCCGAAGTATCCGCCGGCCACGGTCGGCGAAG
>QWII01000095.1 GCA_021405325.1 Caldilinea sp. CFX5
AGAGTCCCGCTGCCTCGCGCGACTGGCAATATCACCTGATCAACTACATCAAGCGTTATGAAAGCACGAAACCAAAACAGCATCCCGTCGGCATGTCAGCCGCCGGGGATGATGCTGATCTTTTTGCCAGTCCGGCGGACTGGATCTCGCCAAGGGGGGATGCAAACAATCCACCGGCGACGGATGGCAGTAAGGTCATCATCTACGATACCGATCATCTGTGTGGAGTCTGTAGCGATCGCCAGTGGGTGTGGAAGAATTTGACTCGTGGGAGCAATCTGGTCTTTATGGATCCGTATGATGGGGCGGCGCCCGGGCGCGGCGCACCGTTGGACTATGATCCGAACAACGCCAATGATGTCAGTATGCGCAAAAATATGGGGTATGCGTTGCGCTATGCCAATCGCCTCAATTTGGCCGCGATGACGCCACACAATGAGTTCACTGGTGGCGAAGCAACAGTGAACCTGCTTGCAATCGCGGGTGAGTTCAATATCGAATGGTTCAACCCGGCTGACGGCGCCACGCTCAATGGCGGGGTTGTCACCGGCGGCGCACAGCGTTCCTTCACCGCCCCCTTTGCCGGCGACGCCGTTCTCTACCTCTATCAACAGCCGGTCGCGCCCCGGTTTCGTCTCTTTCTACCGGTGGTGGGGGACGGTAGCGTTACTACCACACCGGCAGGGCCATACGCAGCCGGTCAACAGGTGACGGTAGCGGCAAGCCCGGCCCCCGGCTGGGCTTTTTCCGCGTGGAGCGGCGACTTTACCGGCCCGACCAATCCCATTTCCCTGACGATGACGCAGGATAAGACGATTACCGCCACCTTTGCGCCTGTGGTAACGCCGCCGGCAACCTACACCGTCACCCTACGTATTGTCGGTGAAGGGGCAGTGGCCCTGTCAGCGACCGGCCCGTTTACCAAGGGGCAAACCGTGCGCGTGACCGCCCTGCCGGACCCCAGTTGGGCGTTCACGGCGTGGAGCGGCGATTGGTCGGGATCGGGAGCGTCGTGGCAGACCACGATCACCAACGCCCTAGCCCTTACAGCCACCTTTGAAACCAATCAACTCTTTGTGCCGGCTGCCAGCGGCAAGTAATTTCATCGATCTCCATCCCGTTTCTTACCCAGGCGCCGCCCCACTGCATGGCTGCCAACATCAAAGGGCGGACTTACCGTTTTCCCCGTCATGCGGCAGTTCGTTCAGAGGGAGACCTTTCCATATGACTTCAAACCGCGACTTATCGATCACTGAAAGCGCCGCAATTTTGCCTGAATTAGGGGTAGCGCGCTCACCTTGGAAACGTGCCTATCAGATTATTTTGCTGGCAACGGATGCTTTGATGCTGCTGATCGCCTTTGAATTAGCCTATGTCGTCCGCTTTACAACTGAGATTCCCATCTTTCGCCAGGGCGTTTCCTCTGTCGAACACTACACCTGGTTGGTATTGATCTTGCTTCCGGTCTGGCTGACGCTTTTCGCTTTGCTCCAACTTTATGATTTTCATCTGCTGTTGAGCGGCACCAGCGAGTATGCACGGGCGCTCAATGGCTGCACCAGCGGCATGATGTTAGTCGTGGTCGTCAGCTTTGTGATTCCTGAATTTATCATCGCCCGTGGCTGGTTGATCCTAGCCTGGCTACTCTCCAGCCTGCTGGTCTGCACCAATCGCTGGTTTTGGCGCCGGGTGGCCCATGCTATGCGCCATCGCGGCTGGTTTGTCACACGTGCGATTATTGTCGGCACGAATGCCGAAGCGCTCTCACTGGCGGCGCAATTGCGTGAAAGTTTCTACTCCGGTTTCAGAATCGTCGGCTTTATTCAGGAGAGTGACGAGCCGACAGCGGAGAATGCACCGCCAAGTATTATGGGGCTGCCGGTGTTAGGAACATTGGCCGCACTGCCGACGGTGTTGCAACAAAAAGGCATTGAAGAAGTGATCATCGCCGCCACCGCCCTGACCCGGCCCCAATTGCTCGGTACAACGCTACAACTGTCGGCCATGCCGGCGGTGAATATGGCGCTCTCTTCCGGGCTATACGAAATTTTCACCACCGGCGTGCGGGTCAGTACACGTAATTCGGTGCCGCTGTTGCGTTTAAACCGCCTGCGGTTGGAGCCGGCAGAGCTGATCTTAAAGACGCTGCTGGATTACACCATCATCAGCTTCGGTGCCATCCTGCTCTTGCCGTTCATCGGCATCATTGCACTCCTGATCAAACTGGATTCGCCCGGCCCGGTTTTCTATCGGCGGCGGGTGTTGGGGGTTGGCGGCAACCCCTTTGATGCTTTCAAATTTCGCACCATGTTCATCAATGGCGACGCGATTCTAGCCCAATATCCCGACTTGCTGGCGGAACTCCAGACCAATCACAAGCTAAAGCAAGATCCCCGCATCACCAAAGTGGGCGCCTGGTTACGCCGCACCAGTTTGGATGAACTGCCCCAATTCTTCAATGTGTTGTTGGGGCAGATGAGCCTGGTCGGCCCGCGCATGATCACCACCGCCGAAGCGGCGATGTACGGCGTCATGAAACAGAATCTCTTGACCGTCAAGCCGGGGATCACCGGTCTGTGTGGCTCGATCTGCAAATTATCTTTTTCCAAACTTTACCGGCGATCTTGCGTGGCAATGGCGCCTATTAAAGGAACGCGTTTGTCAGGTCGGGCGCGGCTCTATCCCGAAAGGAGCATACGATGATCAGTCACTATCAAAATTACACGTTGGCGTTGCAACGGACGATGGGGGTGCTGCCCTGGGTCTTGATCGAAGCGATGGTGGAACACCTACATTACGCCCGCCTCAGCGGCAAACAGGTCTTCATTATCGGCAACGGCGGCAGCGCCGCCACCGCTTCCCATTTTGCCTGTGATTTGGGCAAAAATATTGTTGCCCCTCATCTGCCCCGCTTGCGGGTGCATTCGTTGACCGATAACATGTCGTTCTTTTCAGCTTGCGCCAATGACTATGGCTATGAAAGCGTCTTTGTTGAACAACTGGCCAACTTGATCCAACAAGGGGATACCCTCATTGCCATCTCAGCGAGCGGTAATTCGCCCAACGTCCTCAAGGCTGTCACCTTTGCCCAAAGCTGCGCGGCCTTTACCATTGGCTGGAGCGGCTACAAAGGCGGTCAACTGGCGCAGTTGGCCGATATGGCGATTGTGGTCAATAACGACTGTATTGAGCAGATCGAAGATGTTCATTTGATCTTGGCGCACATGGTCACCGTTGCCTTGCGTCAGACGGCGCTCTCCGTGTGTCGTCAGGCCGAGCAATAGCCGTAGGGGCGTCCCCTTGCAGGTGCCCCCGTTTTCCGTAACGTCAGGGGCGCCCGCAAGGGGACGCCCCTACAGCTGAAACATTCACTGACCATCTATAGCTCCCCTAGAGGCGGATCAATGACCAACCCTGTGACCAACGCTTATTGCCCCCATTTGGGACTCGACGTTGATCAAACGGTGATGATGGATGGTGCAACAACCAGACACCGTTGCTACGCGCGTTCAACCCCTGCCGCGCCGGACAGTGCGCGGCAGGAAGGCTTTTGCCTGACGGCCAATTACGCTGCTTGCCCTTTTTACACAACGGCGCCGACCCCAGTTGCGGCGCCGGTCTTCAGCGCAACCGCCCAGCCGATCTTGCGGCAAGCGCCGCTACCCAACCGGAAGCGGCGGCAACCTGGCGTCGGCCGCTGGTTTTCCATGGTGACGCTCCTTTCGATCCTGGTGACGGCCTGTTTGGCCTTGTTGCTGATCGCCGCCAATCTACTCGGCTTTAATCTGGCGAACCCCGCATCTGTGCAAACTGTTACTGACGCCCCCATAGGCGCCGTGACTTTGTCGCCGGCGGCCACCATAACCGAGGCGTCGGCGGCAGTCACTACCCCGGCGGCACTGATCCAACCCGCCACGGCGACGCCAACCGCCACGGCTACCCCACCGGCTACCGCCAATAACCAACGATTCAGCACGCCAACCCCGGAGCCGGGCGGTCAGGTCTTTCTCCTCGGTCCCAGTAGCGGGAATGGCGGTTGGTGGAAGAGCAATGACAGCCAACGCAGCCACATTGATGATGCTTACCTCTATGCCGGCGCCTATGAGGGGGAAACCTTCATCGCCGCTGTCCGTTTTGATCTAACCAAGGTGGCGCGCGGTGCGCCCATTCGCCAAGCGCAAATTCGCTTAACCGGCTTGCGACAGGATCAATTTCAGCCGGATGCCGAGGGGCTTTGGTTGGTGCAATTGGTGCCGGAAAGTTCGCTGGAAAAGGTGAATACCGCCGATTTTCTCACCATGTTGAGTGCTCCCGCCGCCATCACCCTCTTTCCGCCCCTCAGCGCCGCCGATCTGGCGCCGGATCGGGTGAATCAATGGGAGTTGGATGAGACAACACGGGCCTGGTTGGAAAAACAACTGCTGGATGGCGCTAAATCGGTGATCCTGCGCATTCAGGCGTCGATTGAGCAGGGGCAAGCCCTCTTTGCCTGGAACAGTGGCTTAGGCGCAGCCAATCGCGAGAGCGGGCCGGCGCTCCTGTTAAGTCTCGGCCCGCCACCGCCCACACCGCCGCCGCTGCCAACCAAACCTGTCATCGTAGCGACCATGACCCCTGTGCCGCAAAATGTGTTAACCGTGGTCGCCATCGGCCAGACGGCAACCGCTGTGGCTGTGACCACCGGCACCTATACGCCCATTCCCTATGCCATTGTGACGCCAACCCCCTACCCGGCCAATTTGGCAACTGTGCAGGCGGTAGCCCTGGCCCAACAGTTGCCGCCGGTTGTGTTGAATACGCCTGTCCCCAACAGCGCAGCGCAGGCAACGCGCAATGCCGACTATGCCACCGCTGTCGCCCTCACCACCGGCACCTTTACCCCTATGCCGACCAATTACGTGACGCCAATCTTGATTCCACCCTCGCCGCCGGCGGAAAATGTCGCGACGGAAGCGGCGCGTGTCGTCGCCGCCACAGCGGTGGCGAATAGTGGCGCACCGACGGCAACACCCTTACCGTATAATGCGGTGATTGCCCTCTACATTTATGCCACGCCGACGCCGGCGAATGCCGAGACAGCCGTAGCCGAAGCGATCATTGCCACCGCTGCCGCCAAGGTCGATGGCACCCCAACGCCACTGCCCTGGAATGCGCTGGTGATCACGCCGATTCCGCCCACCGCACCCCCCACGGCCACACCGCTGCCCATCATCCAGTCGATCACCGAGCTTACCCCAACGCCGACGCCGCTAGGGCCGCAGGTGATCCCGGACACCTTACCGCCGACCTTGTCGAACAAGATCCTCTTCAAGACCAATCGCAACGGCGTCGAAGAGGTTTACGCATTAGATCCGACCAGTGGAGAACTCTACCGCATCAACGAAGCCTGGGTCTACCCGTTGGCGCAAAAGCAGTTGAGCTTCTCGCCCGACGGTCAGCGCAAGGCATCGGTTCAAGAGGCGGCCGATCGCACCTTGCAGCTCCATATTGTGGACACGCAATACAACTCAACCCGTCAACTGACCGCGCTCACCGGCGCCGACATCGGCAAAAGTGCGATCAACTATGACCCGGCTTGGTCGCCTAGTGGGGATCGGATCGCCTTTGTCAGCACCAACAGCGGTAATGATGAGATCTATACGATAACGCTTGATGGTACGGTTGTGCAGAAATTGACGGAAAACCAATTTGAATGGGACAAACACCCAACCTGGTCGCCCGACGGCAGCCAGATCGTCTTCTTTTCTAATCGGGAAACGGGACGGCGGCAACTCTGGCTCATGAATGCCGACGGCTCCGGCCAACGCAATCTAAGCAACAACGCTTATGAGGACTGGGACCCCATTTGGGTTCATTAACGAAGGTAGCTACAGAGGTACAGAAATGATGGAAAGCGTCGAACTACGTACATTACTGCGTCCATTGCGCCGGTGGTGGTGGTTGATCCTGGTCGCCGCGATGCTGGCCGCCTTTTCCGGGCTGGTCTACTCGCTGCGTCAACCGGCGATTTACCGTTCTCGCACCACCTTGATCGTCGGTTCGACGATCAGCAACCCGAACCCAAGCGGCACCGATATTTATCTGGTGCAACAGTTGGCGCAAGCCTATGCCGAGATTGCCCAACGCGAACCGTTGCAAGTGTCAACGATGAACGCGTTGGGGCGAGAATGGCTGCCGCAATATACCGTGCAGGTCTTGCCCAATTCCCAGATCATTGAGATCCAGGTCTTTGCCGAAGAGCCGGCGCCGGCGCGCGCGGTGGCGGATATGCTGGCGCAACAACTGATCCTGCTCGGCCCGGCCGGTCGCGAGGAGAAAGCGCGACAAGACTTTATCGATTCCGAACTGGCCGACTTGCAAAGCGCTATCCTCGATACGCGCAAAGAGATTCAGCAGAAGCAGCAAGATCTGGCCAACCTCTTTAGCGCCCGCGAGATCGCCAACGCCCAGACCTTAATTACAGCCTTGCAGAGTAAGCTGAGCGCCCTCCAAGCCAATTATGCCGCGCTGCTCTCGACAACGCAGCGCGGCGCCGCCAACACGCTGAATATTTTGGAGCCGGCCAACCTGCCCACCACCCCGATTGACTCTAATTTGCTCACCAACCTGCTGATTGCTACCATGCTCGGTTGTGTCGTCGCCGCCGGCGGCGCTTATGTGATCGAATTTTTGGATGATACTCTGAAAAGCGCCGAGGAAGTCCAAGAGGTGATTGGGGTTCCCCTTTTGACTTCGGTGCCCTTCATCGGCCATCGTAGCGACGACAGTAGTCGTGTGATCATGTTACAAAATGCACCGGTGGCCGAGATGGAAGCCTACCGTTTGTTGCGCGTGAATTTGGAATATATGGCGATTACCCACTCCTTTCAAACGTTGGTGGTAGTCGGCGCTTCGGCCAAAGATGGCAAATCCTTGACCGCCGCCAATCTGGCCGCCGCCTATGCCCGCATCGGCAAACGGGTGATCCTGTTGGACGCCGATCTCCATCAACCTGACCAGCAACGTCTTTTCAAAACACCCAATAATGTCGGGTTAACCACCGCCTTGCGCAGTGATGATAATATCCTCGAAAGTTTGCTGCACCCGACACCGCTGCCCAACCTCCGCCTGTTGACCTCCGGCCCCCTGCCGCCCAATCCCGCCGAGTTGCTCAGCTCCAAGCGGATGACCGCGATCCTGACCAGGTTAAAGGAGATGGCGGAGCTGGTCATCATTGACAGTCCGCCTTTAACGGCTGTCACCGACGGCATGGTGTTGGGGATGCAAGCGGACGGTCTGTTGCTGGTGGTGCGTAGCGGGAAAACCCGCCGGGCCAGCGTCAAGCAAGCGCGTCTCCTGCTCAACCAGGTGCAAGCCCATCTCCTCGGCTTTGTCTATAATAGCGCCGCCGCCGGCAACCTGATCTATCGCACCGGCTATGGTTATTATGGCCATCGCAAAGAGCTAGTGCAGCCAGCGGAGGATGCGACACCAGTCGCCTCATCGCGGTCAGAGCCACCAGCATATCGGGTAAAGCCGCCAACCACCAATGGCTTCCTACAACGTTCGCCATTGCGTAGGAAGTAGAGATCAATTTGCAGTTGGGGCAGACCTTGTAGCCGGGGCGCCACCCGGTTACAAGGTCTTGCCTCCTGAAACGTAACGACTAAGCCCGCTCCTCGCCAGTCCGTGACTGGCGAGGAGCGGGCTTAGTCGTTACAATATATCTAGGCTTTCTGCTACGTATCACCCACAGTACCTTCCTCGCGTTCCCCAATCGTCATCTGGCAGCCGCTTCTTCGACTTAATTCTGTCTTGTCTTGCCCACATATTCATGGTATGCTTGTGCGGCTACCCTATTCTGTTTATTAAGAATCGGAGCCAATCATGCCTGTCACCTCGCCTGTCTTTGCGCGGCTCTTGGCCGTCCATACAGATGTTGAACAACCGGAATACCTACTTGAAAATGGCGTCTACGCCATTGGTCGTTTACAGGGGGTCTGTGCCATTGTAATCAATCGGACAGCCATCTCACGCATTCATGCCCAAGTTGAACAACGCGGTTCGCTCTTCTTCTTGCGCGATTTGAGCCGCAACGGCACTTTTGTCAACGGCAAGCGAATCGAAGGCGAGTACACGCTATTGAATGAAGACAAGATCGGTCTGGCAACCCCCGAACCGCTCTTAATTTTTGCCGATAGTGACCCGACGGTTGTGCATGTCGAGGCTTTGCGGTATGACGAGACAACGGTCAGTTTCTATCTCCATGACCAACCGCTGGAGCTAACGCCGACCTTGCTCCGCTTGCTGCACTATCTCTACCGCCACCGGGGGCAACTCTGCACCCGTGACGAGTGCGCCAAAGCCACTTGGCAGGAGGATTACCTACCGGAGTATGCCGCCGATAACCTGGACAAGGCCATCTTTGCGCTGCGCCAGCGGCTGCGCAAAATCGATCCGAACACAGAGTACATTCAGAGCCGGCGTGGGCTTGGTTTTCTATTGACCTTTTAGACGCAGGACGCAGTCCAAACTAAAAACCAGCCGCCAGGACGATCCCAAGCATGACGCCTAGACCCAAAATCACCAAAACAATCAACGCCAATAGACAAAGAGCGATACGGAGGAGACAGCCGGTGATGAGGTCAGGTTGTGGTGTTTGTTGTTCCATGATTTTTTCTCCGCTGTGGTGACGATTGTGTTTTCAACAAAGTAGCGAGCATCGTCATTGTAGCAGAGTCAAGGTTGCCAGAATAGCAGAAATTGCTCTTCGTATGCGGAAAATTTGGGAAGAAAGCAGGCTTTGGTAGATAAAGCGCACCAAAGCTGCTGCCAGATACCCCGGAGACGTATCCATGTTGCCAGCGAATCTACTATTGCAAAACCGTTACCGGATTGTGCGCCGCATCGGGCAGGGGGGCATGGGCGCCGTCTATGAAGCCCTTGATCACCGGCTGGAACAGCGGGTGGCGCTCAAACAGATTGTGCGCGGCGATGCGGTTGCCTTTGCCCGCGAGGCGCGCTTGCTGGCGCGTTTGCACCACCCGGCGCTGCCACGGGTCACCGATCACTTTGTGGAAGAGGTCGGCCAGTTCCTGGTTATGGAGTATGTGCCGGGGGATGATCTGGCAACAACCTTGCTCCACCGACAAACCCGCTTGCCGCCGGACACAGTGCTGGACTGGGCGGATCAACTGCTGGCGACGTTGACCTATCTACATACGCAAGCGCCGCCCATTTTGCATCGGGACATCAAACCGGCCAATTTAAAAGTAACCGAGCAGCAGCGCTTGATCTTGTTGGATTTCGGCCTAGCCAAAGATCACACCGATCTCACCTCAGAACCACAAAAGAGCGCCGTCGGCTACACCCTGGCCTATGCCGCGCCGGAGCAGATCCGGGGTGAAGGCACCGACGCCTGTAGCGATCTCTATTCCGCCGCCGCCACGCTCTACCATCTCCTGACCGGCAGTCGTCCGCCCGACGCCATCCAGCGCGCGATGGTGATTGCCGACGGCAAACCCGATCCCCTGTTTCTGCCGGCCAACCCGTCGCTACCGCCCATTCTGCTCACCATTTTGCAGAAAGCGCTGGCGCTCAACCCGGCCAACCGCTTTGCCGATGCGGCCACCTTGCGGACAGCCCTGCGCAGCGGTCTGGCGGATGTGACACAAGTGGTGACAGCCGGTGCACCACCCGTTGTCGCGTCGGTTGTGTCGGCAACATCACGCGCTATCCCCAATAATCTCCCTGCCCGGTTGACCTCGCTCTTGGGCCGGGAAGGCGCGATTGAGGAATTATGTCAACGATTGGCCCGTCCGGATCGGCGCCTGGTTACGTTGACCGGCGCCGGCGGCAGCGGCAAGACGACCCTCGCCCTGGCGGTGGCGCGCACCCTGGTTGCGACCACCACACCCCTTTTCCCCGATGGCATCTATTTTGTCAATCTCGCGCCAATCCACGACCCGGCGCTGGCGCCCGCTACGCTTGCCCAGGTGCTGGGTGTTAAAGAAGAAGCCGGTAAGTCGAGGGCAGCAAGTCTGCAAGAATTCTTACGCCAGCGCCGGTTGTTGTTGGTGCTGGATAATTTTGAACAGATCATCACTGCCGCACCCCTTATCAGCGACCTGTTGACCGCTTGCGCCGCGCTCAAGATCATTGTGACCAGTCGTGAGGTCTTGCGGGTCCGTGGGGAGCATGAATTTCTGGTGCCGCTGCTGGCGCTGCCGATGCCCAACCAGCAGGCAACTGTGGCCGAATTGCATCACTTTGCCGCCGTACAACTCTTTGTCGAGCGCACCCAGGCGTTGAAACCAATCTTTGTGCTGGATGAAAGCAACGCCGCGCCTGTCGCCGAAATCGTTACCCGACTGGATGGTCTGCCGCTGGCGATTGAACTGGCGGCCAGTCACAGCAAATTGTTATCGCCCCAGGCGATCCTGGCCCGTTTGCAGGATCGTTTCAAATTGCTCCGCAGCAACGTGCGCGATCTCCCCGACCGCCAACGCACCCTGCGCGCCGCCATCGATTGGAGCTATGATCTGCTCACGCCGGATGAGCAGACCCTCTTCCGACGCCTAGCGGTCTTTGTCGGCGGGCGGACGCTGGAAGCGATTGAGGCCGTTTGCAATCCCCAGGATCACCCGGAGATTCCACAGCTGGCCATTGATGTGTTGGATGGGCTGACAGCGCTGATGGACAAAAGTTTGCTCTATCAGACAGAAGGGAGCGATGGTGAACCGCGTTTTCTGATGCTGGTGACGATTTATGAGTATGCGGTGGAGCGGCTGGTCGAAAGTGATGAACATGACGCGATTACGCAAAAACATGCGCGCTATTATCTTCGATTGGTGGAGAGTTCTGAATTGGCGCTGCGTAGCACCAACCAACTTTGGTGGCTTAATCGATTGGAGGTTGAGCATACCAACTTTCAATCCGCTTTGCAGTGGGCATTGGAGCAGGCTGACCCGACGCTCGCGTTACAACTTGGCAGCGTTTTATGGCGTTTTTGGGAAGTGCGTGGCTATCTCGCCGAAGGGCGCATCTGGCTACAACGTATTCTGCAAAAAGCCGGCGGTCCGCCGCCATTGCAAGCCAAAGTGCTGATTGGCGTTGGGGCGCTAGCTCGTGCACAGGGGGACTATGAAGAGGCCATTGCACACTTAGAAGGAGCGTTGCACCTTTGGCAAACCCTCAATGATCAAATTGGCATCTCCAATGCGCTTACCCATCTAGGCCGTGTGTTGAGTGCGCAAGGCCAATACAATCAGGCGGTGGCGCTACTAGAACAAGGGTTAGCCTTGCGGCGCGCCGTCGGTGATCAACGGCGAATTGCTGATTCACTGTTGTATATCGGTATCGCGACCAAAGTATTAGGTAACTATGCCCGCGCGCAGACGTTGTTTGAAGAGAGTCTTGCCATTCGCCAAGCTCTTGCTGATCAACAAGGGATTGCTGAGTCACTTGAGTCGCTCGGTTCACTCGCTTATGATCAGAATAACCTCGACAGGGCGTTGCACTTTTTTGAACAATGTTTGACCCTACGCAAGAGACTTGGCGACAAGCCGAATATTGCCCATTCAATTAACAGCGTGGGGCGCGTTGCGCATACGCGTGGCGACTATGCAAAAGCGCGACAGCTTTTTACCGAAAGCCTGACCTTGCATCAAGAGATGGGGAACAAACATGGCATTGCCAATGCCTTGAACAATTTAGGTTGTGTGGCCGCCGATGAAAATGATCTGCCGCAAGCCTACCATTATTTTCAGCAAAGCTACAACTACTTTGCGGAGCAAAGCAATAAATATGGGATTGCGCTTACCTTGAACAACCTTGCCTTGACTAACCGGATGAAGGGCAATCTTGGCCAAGCGCAAGCGCAATATCGTCAGGCGCTACTCCTCAATCAGGAACTGGGCAACCTCCAACGAACGGCGGAGGTTCTTACCGGCATCGGGACGGTAGCCGGTATTCAAGGCGAACTGGAGAAAGCGGCACGCCTCTTTGGCTTTGCCGAAGCATTGGTGGAGCAAGCCGGCGCGTCCCTTCCTCCCTCTGATTTAAATAATTATTTGGAACAGAAAGCCGCGGTGCGCAGCCAGATGGGTGAAGAACAATTCATGGTGTCGTGGCTTGCCGGTCAAGCCATGACCTTAAAGCAGGCAATTGAATATGCTCTATATGAGATTGCGTAGCTACCTAGCATTGCCAAATTATTTTCCCCAAAGAGCTAACAAAAAAAGAACAACGAACAGTAGCGTTATGCTAAAACGTGTTGCTGCCGGTGTATTTTTATACCAAGGGTGCTTTGCCTGAATCGCAGCTTCTTTGCCAAACCGTACACGTGATTGTAACGGCTCCGGCAATTCGATACCAATCATTTTTTCAAGAGCGCTTTCCCAATATAGGTGGGTACCCCAATCGCGGGCGTTTTGCGTTCGTATCCACTGATTCCAAAAATAATACAGCATTACCAACGCTAAACAGATTACGATACTCCCGATACGTATCATAAAAGTCAGGATCAGATTTGAAGTGATGATTAACCCGATTGCAGCCCCTAGACCCGTCCAAAGAGCGGTACTGACCCGCCATTGGTTTTGGGCACGATATTCGTATCTGCGGTAGGCATTCTCAGAGAGGCGAACAATAAATTCAGCCCGCTCTTTATCCCATTGCACAGCTTGGCAAGTTTTATTGGGCGGCATAGCACTGGTTATTGAGCAGTCCGGTTTCAATGACTTGTTATTAGATACTTTACGGATTTGTGTCTTGGATTTGCTGGTATATCTTGTCATAAGTTTTATGAACCAGGATTAGTCAGTTAGTAGTTACGCAAATATTGAAGATACCACGATCTTATCAAATGAGCGTTGGCAGTTGTAGCCTCATTTCCTCGCGATTTTCGGAAGCTTTGCGAAGATTACAATATTTAGTAGAATAGGCAGTACATAATCGGCCTTTCCAGGGATTTCGGAGGTGCGTTGATGATACCCGCCACTATACTCCTGCAAAATCGCTACCAAATTATCCGCAAAATCGGCCAGGGCGGCATGGGCGCCGTCTATGAAGCCATCGATCAACGGTTGGGACACACTGTTGCTGTCAAGCAAATCATTGAGGGCGATCCTCAATCGTTTGAACGGGAAGCCCAATTGCTCGCCCGCCTGCGTCACCCAGCCCTACCCAAAGTGACCGACCACTTTGTTGAGGCGGCGGGGCAATTCCTCGTCATGGACTTTATCCCCGGCGATGATTTGGTTGCGGCGCAGGCGCGCCGTAGACAGTTTTTCACCCTAACCGAAGTGCTGGACTGGGCCGACCAATTGCTGGCAGTGTTGACCTATCTCCACAGCCATGAACCGCCGGTCTTCCATCGTGACATTAAACCGGCTAATTTGAAGCTCACCGCCGAGGGTAGACTGGTGCTACTCGACTTTGGGCTGGCCAAAGCGCAGAACGCTGAGAATGCTGACGCCCCCAAGAGTGCCCGCCGCTATACCCGTCACTATGCCTCGCCTGAACAAATGTATGGCGAGCAAATTGATCAGCGCAGCGATCTTTATGCCGTCGCTGCCACGCTCTATACCCTCTTAACCCAAACGCGCCCGCCGGATGCCCAAGAGCGCACCTACGCTTTGGCCAACGGCCAACCCGACCCACTGCGGTTGGCCCATCTCGTCAATCCGCTGGCGCCACCGGCCCTTGCTGAAGTGCTGCAACGCGCTATGGCGATCAAGCCTGGTGAACGCTTCGACAGCGCAGCCGTCTTACGTGCGATGCTCAACAAGATTGCCGACGTATCTGAAACCGTTATGGTGGAAGAACAGTCTGTCACAGCGCAAGCACAGGCAAGCAAACCGTTGTCGCCGAACAACCTGCCGGCACAACTGACTTCGCTCGTGGGGCGCCAATCAGAAATTGCACAAGTGCAACAACTGTTGCAGCGAGCGGATGTCCGACTAGTCACACTAACGGGGCCAGGCGGCGTGGGCAAGACGCGCTTGGGTCAGCAGGTGGCGACTGAGTTGCTTCCCTTTTTTCGGGATGGCGTCTTTTTTGTCGCGCTGGCCGCGATCCGCGACCCCAACCTGGCGATAGCGACTATTGCGCAAACGTTGGGTGTGCGCGAAGCTGGTAGCGATCCTCTGTTAGAAAGCTTACAGGCTTATCTTCGCGACAAAACACTGCTGCTCTTAATCGACAATTTTGAACAGGTGATCGAAGCGGCGCCGCGTTTAACCGAGTTGTTGGCTGCCTGCCCACAAGTGAAGATGCTGGTCACCAGTCGCGAACTGCTAAACTTGCGTGGTGAACATCAATTCCCGGTGCCGGTGTTGCCCTTGCCAGATTTGGGCCAATTACCGACCCTCGATACCCTGGCGCAGGTGGCTGCCGTTGAACTTTTTGTCCAACGGGCGCAGGCGGTCAACCCTGATTTCAGCTTACATGCGACCAATGCCCACACTGTGGCAGATCTCTGTATCCGGCTGGATGGTCTGCCGTTGGCGATTGAGTTGGCCGCCGCACGTAGCAAAATGCTTTCCCCCCAGGCAATGTTGGAGCGCATCAATGATCGGTTTGGCTTGTTGAGCAAAGGTGCGCGCGATTTGCCGGATCGCCAACGCACATTACGCGCTACGCTCGATTGGAGCTATGGTCTGCTAACTACCAATGAGAAAAAGTTATTCGGGCGGCTGGCTGTATTTGTCGGTGGGTGTACGTTGATAGCGGCACAACAAGTTTGCAACCCATTCAACAATGAAAAGTTGCCATCATTGGAAATCGACGTGTTGGATGGATTGGCGTCGTTACTGGATAAGAATCTGATCTACCAACAAACAGGATTGGATGGCGATTTGCGTTTCATGATGTTACTAACACTTCATGACTATGCCTCAGCAAGACTAAGTGAGTGTAGCGAATTCTATGCTATACACAGACTGCACGCTGCTTATTATTTGACATTAGCAGAACAAGCACAGTCAGAGTTAAGCGGACCAAATCAGTTGATATGGTTGAATCGATTAGAAACAGAACATGATAACCTACGGGCTGTGCTTCATCGGAATATAGAAAATGACACTGGCGAGATTGCTCTGCAGCTTGGTGGATTTTTACGTCGATTTTGGGAAAGATATGGACATATTAGCGAGGGACGCAAATGGCTAAAAGAGTCGCTATCTAGAAGTAGTCACAAGCTGTCAAGCTTACGCGCTTCTGGCCTTGCGGCGGCAGGTGTTTTGGCAACGGATCAGGGCGATTATGCTGCGGCACGTTCTCTTATTGAAGAAGGATTAGCTATTCGGCGAAAGTTAGAAGACAAGAATGGTGTAGCTAACTCGCTTGGAAATTTGGGAAATATTGCTCGGCAACAGGGCGATTATGCTGATGCACGGAACCGCTATGAAGAGTGCTTGAGAACATTTGAGGAGTTGGGAGAAACATGGAGTATCGCTACAACATTACTCAATTTGGGAGCAATTGCTCATGAACAAGGCGATTATAGTTCGGCTTACTCGTATTATCAGAAAAGCCTGGCGATATATAAGCAACTTGGTGATGAACGATCAGTGGCCATCTTACTTGTCAATCTTGGGAATATGGCTGCTGAACAGGGTGATTATACTTCTGGATATCAATTTCTAGAACAGGGGTTGATACTATATCGGAAACTTGGGGACCTAATAGGCACTTCTACTGCTCTTCTTAACCAGGGAATTGTGTCTGCTCAGATGGGAAACTATTCGCAGGCTATTATACTTTACCAGGAAGCGCTGACTCTACAGGAAAAGGTAGGAGAGCGACCGGGTATCGCTCATTCATTACTCCACTGGGGGATTGCAATATTAGCGCAAGGCGATCATAATGAAGCGGAAGCGCTTCTCAGGCAAAGTCTACAATTGCTGAAAGAGTTAGGCAATAAATCCTTAATTGCAATGTCGCTCGAAGCATACGCAAAACTATCTCTACTTGAAGGTACAGCCAAACGGTCATCTCAATTATTAGGTGCTGCGGACGCGCTACGTAAGACTATTGCCGTCCCTCTACCACCTGTTGATCGCTTAGCATATGAACAAAACTTAAACAAAGTACGCACTCTATTGGGTGAAAAAGTCTTTACTGTAACTTGGGCTGTTGGTCAAGCCATGACTATGGAACAGGCAATTGAATATGCCTTGAAAACAGTCGAATCAAAATAGAATGCTCGACCATCTGCGAGTTTCCACACCACATGATCTGATATTAATCGACATCCTGCAGTATAGAAACTCGCGACTGTGGTAAATCCAATGTTCAGCTATTTCTGCCAGTTATAAGTTTACCCTTTGGGCTGTAGTGCCAACATCGACTACTAAACCTTAAAGTAAACTTGTGCTGCTGATTTTCTTGCACATGCCAACTGTTGTAAAGTTGGGCAGCAGCACTGCCGCTGTACATTGAAAAATGTTGCCATTGGTCTTATTGATGATAAATACTTGGTTACCGTTTGGCATCACAATAAAACCAGACGCACTTGCACCCACAGCCCCAAATTTTGTACAAGTGCCGGCTGGCGTTGGCGGCACCCCTGCTAGATTATACTCGGTGCAGGCGGAAACAGAACCGGTAGTTACGTTTAACACAAACATGCCAAAATTGGCGGAAATAGCCTGGACGGTAGGCAAAGCAGCGGCGGCTTCCACCGTTTCGGTTGTATTGACCGATGTATCAATCGCTTCGACCGGCATCGCCGCAGCCTCGGTTTCAGTAACCGGGGCCGCGCTATCGACGGCCGTGATCGGGAGATAAAGCGCTTGTCCGGTATCCGAGTCGGTGGAGGAAGTGGTTGCGTCATTCTGGGCAAAGACCGTGGTGGCGGCGATCAGGGTGATGCTCAAGGCCAGAATAACAATAGTAGTTTTGTGGGTCATAAGCTCTCCTTTTTCTACAGATGAGAATGGTTATCATAGAACTACCTCAGTAACTTCCGAGAAACGATTACACCGTGGTTGTAAGCGACGGCGCTCGGTAGGGTTGAGGTATGGCATTAGCTTAACAAACTCAGGCTGGCCTTTGTAGACCAAGTTCCTCGCGCGTCGCGGAAACTTTGGGAAGAGTGCAAGATTTAGTAGAATATCAAGCAACCAATTGGTCTCCACTATTCACTGCGGAGGTCTACCTACCCATGTTGTCAGCCAATACCCTACTCCAAGAACGTTACCTAATCGTGCAAAGAATCGGTATGGGCGGCATGGGCGCCGTCTATGAGGCGATGGATCAACGGCTGCGCCATACTGTTGCTGTGAAACAGATCGTCCGCGGCGAGCCACGGGCCTTTGAACAGGAAGCCCGCTTGCTGGCCCGCTTGCGTCATACGGCGCTGCCCAAAGTGACCGATCACTTTATTGACGAGACCGGTCAATTTCTGGTGATGGATTTTGTGGCCGGCAATGACCTGGCAAACGCGCTTGCTCTGCGCGGCAGCGCCTTTCCCCTGACGGACGTGTTGGCATGGGCCGACCAGTTGTTAGCGGTGTTGACCTATTTGCACGCGGCCGAGCCACCGGTCATTCATCGCGATATCAAACCGGGTAACCTGAAGCTCACCCCCAGCGGTGAACTCATGTTGCTCGACTTTGGGCTGGCGAAAGGGCAGACACACCAAACCGAAACGCCGCCCACCAGCGTTCCCGGCTTCAGCAAGCACTTTGCTTCGCCGGAGCAACGGCATGGCGAGACAACCGATATACGCAGCGATCTCTACAGTGTTGGCGCGACGCTCTATCACCTGCTTACCAATACGCGGCCCGTCGATGCCGCCCAGCGCACCTTTGCGGCCCTGACGGGCGAACCCGATCCGTTGCCACCAGTCCACCACCTGAACCTCGCCATTCCACCAGTCATTAGCGAAGTGTTACGGAAGGCGTTGGCACTCGACCCCCAACATCGCTTTGCCAGCGCCCAGGCCATGCGTGATGCGCTGCAACATGCGCTAACAACACCCCTGACGGAAGTCGGTTCCAGTGAAGCCAATGGTGCGTTACCGCCCACAACGCTGCCGGCCCCTATTGCAATCCCCAACAACTTGCCCGCCCAACTCACCACATTGGTTGGCCGTACAGAGGAAAGCAATGCCATTCAACAGCTATTGCAACGCACCGATGTCCGCCTGGTGACACTCACTGGTCCCGGCGGCGTTGGTAAAACACGCCTGGGGTTGCGGGTGGCGGAAGCAGTGCTAAGTCAGTTTCCTGATGGGGTCTTTTTTGTCTCGTTAGCGCCCATTCGTGACCCCAATTTGGTCATTTCCACTATCACCCAAACGCTAGGGGTGAGCGAGGTGGGCAGCACACCCTTGCTGGAAAGCCTCCAGGCGCACCTGCGCGATAAACAGATGTTGTTGCTGATCGACAATTTTGAACAGGTGATTGACGCCGCACCGCGCCTGACCGATTTGCTGACTACCTGTCCACGTTTGAAAATTTTGGCAACCAGCCGTGAATTGCTGAATCTTAGCCCTGAACATCAGTATTCGGTGCCAGTGTTGCCCCTGCCCGATCTGACCCACCTGCCGCATCTTGAAGCCCTGGCGCAGGTGGCGGCGGTTGATCTCTTCGTCCAACGCGCCCAGGCGCATAAACCGGATTTCGCCCTTGATGCTGTCAATGCGCGCATTGTGGCTGAACTTTGTATCCGCTTGGATGGTCTGCCCTTGGCTATCGAGTTGGCGTCTGCTCGCGTGAAGCTGCTTACACCCCAAGCTATGTTGACCAAGCTGGATGACCGTTTCAAATTACTGCGCGGCGGCGCACGCGATCTGCCGGACCGGCAACGCACCTTGCAGACAACGTTGGATTGGAGCTATGACCTGCTCACGGAGGCTGAGAAAACCCTATTTCGACGACTAGCAGTCTTTGTCGGCGGACAAACATTAGCGGCGTCTCAAACTGTTTGTAACCCAGTGGATGATGTGAAGGTACCCCCATTACCGATCGATTATCTGGATGGCTTGGCATCATTATTAGATAAGAGTCTCTTATACCAAACCATAGGAGTGGATGATGAATCACGCTATATGATGTTGGCGACGATTCATGAATATGCACTAAAGCAATTGACACAGAGTGGAGAAAAAGAGGCGCTTTTTAAACGACATGCGATCTTTTATGCAGATATGGTCGAACAAATTGACCCAGAGTTGCTCGGCCCCCATCAAGAATTAGGATGGAAACGGCTACAAGCGGAATATGACAATATACGAACTGCGCTACAATCGGCTGAAGAAAGCCGAGAGAGTGCGATCGGGTTGCGGTTGGGCGGAGCAATGTGGCAGTTTTGGATGAGGCAAGGTCATATCGCAGAAGGTCGGTTGCGGTTAGAGAAATTTCTAGCCATGTCGAACGCTGAAAAAAACGGAGATCGGGCAAAAGCGCTTACAACGGCAGGCATTCTGGCTCATTTTCAAAGCGATTTTGGCGCTGCGCAAACTCTATATGAGGAGAGCCTACAGATACGTAGAGAATTAGGACTTGAACGCGGTATAGCCAGTTCGCTAAATAATCTCGGCGTTTTGGCGATGAATCAAGGCGATTATCTCAAGGCACGTATTTTATACGAAGAATGTCTGGCAATCGAACAGAGATTGGGACTCGATCAAGATATCCCTGGCTCTCTGATGAATTTAGGCCTCATCGCCTATTATCAAGGGGAGTATTTAAAGGCGATATCCTTATATGAAGAGAGTTTGTTATTATACAAAAAATTGGACAGGAAACACACCATTGCTGACTTATATTTAAATCTTAGCAGTGTTGCCTACAGTCAATGTGATTATACGACAGCGTACAAACATGCTCAAGAGAGCATAGCAATCTCAAGAGAGTTAGGGTATCAATGGTGCCTCGCTGCTTCCCTAGGTACTTTAGGAAGCACAGCGCGGTCACAAGGCGATCACCAAGCAGCACACAGAGCATTAGCCGAAGGGTTAACAATCATACGTGAGCTTGGCGACAAACGGGTAATCGCCGGTCTACTTGAAAACTTTGGCATCTTAGCTGTCACGCGAGGTCAATTAGAGCGAGCATTATGCCTGTTTGGCGCAGCGGCTAGACTACGTGAACTGACGGGCATACCTCTTCCTCCTATCGAACAGGCTGAGTATGAGCAAAATTTAAAAACGGCAAAACAAGGAGTGCGGCAAGAAACCGCTGTCCAGGCTTGGCATATAGGTCAGTCTTTCACCTTGGAACAGGCAATTGACTTTGCGCTAGTGGAGGTAGATTCAGCTTCGTGAGTTTAGTGTACATATTGTAAAACCTGAAAAATGAAGATAATTTGGGGAAGCTGATGGCTTCCCCAAATTATCTCAAAATGACATTAGCTCAGTTGTACTTTCCTGTCGACATCGCCATTGTTATGGTTATTACTGCTGCTACCGTCACCTGCCACCTGCACCCCGCCTTTATCTTTTGAGCTACGTGTGAAAATATTGCTGGTATAGCGCGAAGGTTGCTCATCTTTGAAGACTTTGGACTTTTCAGCCTGCTTTTGCCAATCAGGGATCATCTCATGGATAGGGCAAACCGACGACGGCGGCGCTGTTGATGGCGTGACCCGTGGCGACCAACGCCTAGCCTGATCAGCAGGTTGAGCAGACCGCTGTTGCGGTTGGCCAGGATTCTTCTCTTTCGGTTTAATGACTTCGCCGACGACTGCATCCAACGCGCCAAATAACAATGCCAAAAGACGCTTGATCCATTTACCAAGTTCATTGAGCCATTCGCTGTGACTCTGCTCTTCGGACGACGGCCCCTTGTCGGCATCTGAAATCCCTTGAATCTCTGGTTGCCCCGACATAGGATGGAGATTAGGGGGTACTCCTGGGATTAGTGTTTCTCTTTGTTGTGCGCGCTGGACGGTATAGCCAATGCGGGCATCCGCGGGAAATTGCTCAACTGTCACATTGGCAAACAGACTATTCACAGCGCTGCTGATATTCTCCAAGCCGAGGCAGAGGGAGATATCTCCCCTATGTTGCGCAGCGACTGACCATAAAGCTACATCATAGCTCTTGTTTGCAAAGGGCCACATCGCTACTGCTTGAGGGGCTTCGTTTAATTGAATCGAGGGTTTCGTTGATTGGAGCGAAGATGGGAAAGCGAGTTCCGTATAAGCAACCGGGTTGAGCGTCTGTGCATTCCTGTGATAATTCTGCTCGTGCCAACGCATGATGACGTTTTCATAAAGAGGTGCAAAATGTTCAAGGTCACAGATAGGAAAATTAACAGGCGTCAGGGATTGAGTGACATAGCCGAGAAAGACATAAAGCGGTCGGCCATGTTCATCGCATGTAAATTCTTCTTGTGTACAGACTGCTGCTGCCATACAGACGACACCCATGACACAATGCGTTACCCCCGTATCACTCTGGCGCTTGAAAAGCAGCCAACGCGGATGCCGGCGTAAGGGATGTACCGTCTGAGTAGCGGCTGTAATATACTGCCAGGCCCAGCCGATTTGCTCAACGCCAAAATCAGCGGGCAGAGCAATCAAGTTGGGCCGGAAATCGACCGAATAGGTTCGTCCGTGAACGATGGGCGCCCAGGTGTTCATAAGCCGATCTTCCCCTCCCTACCATTAAAGTAAACTGTTGCCTCGCTGCCCAGCAATTCTAGACGCAGTTTTTGGGTCTGACGTTCGTACTGCGCTGAACGTTCCTGCTGGGCTTGCGCCTGTTCATCATGGCTTTTAATATCATTACTGGCAAACCAACGCGGAATGAACCATTTCTCTTTATGCTCGGTCGCCTGTGTCCGATGATAGGTTGCATTGGACACAACGTTAATGCGGTTCTTATCCAATCGGCTGTAGACCGAAAAAACAACGGGGAGATGGACGTTCAATGGCGCGATCTCCGCATTAGGATTTTGTGCCAAATCAAGCCCCAGGCTTATCGGACAGATCATTACGGTCCAGCCCTCACCTTCAACAAAAAAGTCATTAAACTCTTCGCTAATTGTTTGGGTGATCTCCGTCCATTCCCGTTTGCCCAACCATTGATCACTTTTGGTCACTACAATTACAATATCCATCGAAGCGCTACGCTTACGCAATTCAGGGATCAAAAACTGTTTCATTCGTGCGGCAGAATTACGGATTGACTTTAGATCACGCGCCAGTTTATCGCCAGGAATGCAGAGAAAAACAGCGTCAGATTGCATCAAATAATTACGCAATGTCTCAAGATCAGCAGCCGCCACCGTCTCCTTTTCCTGGAGAACATTGCCGCGGTAATCGAGCCAGCGAAAGTTAAGCCACGGCTTTAAACCATAGTTGAAACCGAAAAGATATTCGGTGGATTGGGCCGTCGGCTCCGGCCAACGGGTTTTATCCTGTTCGGCGATAATCGTTTCCCACCAATTGCTGAGATCCAAATCCTGATCTAAGTCTTCAGCCGAGAAAGCAAAGCCGCGCACGCCGGTGCGCATAATCCCATACATGCCAGCAAGAAAACAGGTTTTCCCTGAACCGGATTCCCCCAACGTCATAATGGTAATCGTCTCCGTCATTGTTTCACCCCCTACTATTAATTGCTATCATTACTTGATAAGTTGTCCAGAGCCACTGCAATCAGTAGTAAATGGATCAGTGACCCACTATCGTACTGACCCACTGCGCTAAAATTTAACCAGATCATCCAGATACGTATTCAGTTGTTTGGCCGGTTCGATGAGCGGCTCGTAAATGGAATACAGCGCATAGGCTTGCTGCGCCTCTTGGGCTGCCATCTGACTATAAGTTGTTTCCCCACAAAGCATCCGCCCTAGGTTGCGGAAGAAGGTATTGTGCGCTTCATAGGCTTGCATGCGTTCGAGCCGTTCTTCGATCATCTTTTGTAGGACAAACGCCCGCAGGAGAATCCCCATTTGAAGGACATAGAGAACCGGTAATTCGACATTCATGGCATTGAGACCGCAGGCCACCGGCATGTATGAACCATTGACTAATTGACTAGCTTGCACCGATTCGATCAACGGGTTAACCGGTTCGATTAAGTGACTCATCTCTTTCTCTTGATTGACCAGATCGTACTTGGTAAAGACGACCGCAAGCCCAATCGGGTATTCCACTTCCTTCACAGCGCGAATCACAAGCTGAATCATGCGGGCGGTCTCACGGTGCGCCCGCTTTTGCACCATCATTTCGGCGTCACAGAAGACGATGATGCCATCAGCCTGCTTCAGATCGCTCAATAACTCCCGTGTTTGCTGACCGTCGGTGCGTTCTAAGAGTGCGCCACCGCGGTAATCAGTCCAGGTAAAGGGTAAAACTTCCTCCTGTTTAAACAACAAGCGGAATTCATAGGCGTTGCGTTGATCCGTTGCTGCAGGCCAGCATTTGCGTGTTACGTCTGCATGAGTTTCCAGGAGGCGATGATGGTTTTTGCGATCTTTAGCCTGTAAGCTAAAACCATTGATCGGTCTTTGTAGACGACCGTACATTGAAGCCATATAGGTAGTTTTACCAACACCGGAGTGACCAAGCATAACAATGTTCATTGTTGTTTCCTCCCAAGAAAGATTGCAATTGGATCGTCATAGATTTGATACCGTGGTGGCGGCGGCGGTTGCCGTTTTGTGGCCGGGCCGGGCGCATTGCTGGAGGGATCCATTGTCCTCCCTACCTGGGGGGTGTAATCGGCAGATCCCAGGCCAATATCGACATCTTCCTGTGGTACTGTTTGCTCGGCGGCGCGCTCTCCCCCTGTTTGTTGAAAGCATTGCTGCCGGGCCATCTGCACGACGCGAATCTGTGCAAAAATCTCCGTTTGCCACTCCATCATAGCGGCACCTTCCAGGCAATATATGTGCGGTTCGTGCAGCGGATTGACTGACAGGTAATAAAGATCAGTCAGAAAAGCGGCCAAGAACTGATGCATTTCGACAATTGTGCGACGCACCTGGCGCAAAGCCGCCTCTACCGGGACGCCCGCCTGTATCAATTGCGCTTGCTCTTCCTGCCAATGCCAGGACAGCGTCTCGGTCAATACTTCACCCTTGCTGCTGAAGCTAAAGTGGATAAAGACTTTGTCATCGGTGATGTTGCTATAGAGAATGGCCGTCGGCAAGGGGGCAAGCAGAGTTTCCAGCTTCTTGACTTCGGTATCAAAAATGGGCCGGTCAAAAAATTTACCAAAAAATTGCACCGGACAGAGCGGATCGTTGGCCGGATACTGTTCTTCTAAAAAAGCTTTAAGTTCGCTGGGCAACTCCAACGGCAAGTTTTCTATGAACGTGGTCGGCGCCGCGCAACTGATCACCGGCGGCGAGACGATCACTAGCAGCCGGTGGTGCTGACTGTGGCTACTCAGGATCTGTTGCATCTCGTGGCGGCTTAGGATGCCAGCCCATTTGTGTTCATCCCAATACGCCTGCAACTCCTGTTGTTTGTATTCGATAGTCTGGGCGGTCTGTTGGCGTAGCACTTCCAGATATTGATGCCCTAGCACTTGCTTCGCTGCCAGCCCTTGCTCGATCAATTGAAGTTCTTTAGTGCGTAATTGAAGCATGACTGCCAGCGCTTGGCGTTGGGCATCCCCCATCATCTGCTCATGCCGCAATCGTTCTTGCATCAAGACCAGTTCCTGGCGACGCACTGCCAGGTTTTCAGCCGTAAGTTGCAGTGCATACTCTGCCCGTTTGGCCTCGGCGGCAGCAATCCGAATAGTAGCCTCGGCTTCCACTTTGTGCAGGGCAGCCGCTTCTTTCTGCAGAAGCAACCATGCTTCTTCCCGTTGCGCCTGCTGCGCCAAATAACGTTGCTCCGGCAGTCCAAGTCGGGGGACTGGCAGTTGTTTGTTTTTCGCACCTTGGGCTTTGTCCGGGAAAAAATATGTCATGGCTTTGTCAATCACTCGTTTGGTCACATTGAAACCCGTTAGTACCACCATTGTTTCTAAAATCGGCATCTTTTCCCTCCTTTTGGCAAAATCATGAGTGGTTAGCAGTCAACTATTCCGGTTAACAAACGACAGACAGCGTATCCTACTCATAGATAAATCTGATTACAGGCGCACATATCAGCGCAATAGCTTCACTGGTTATTTGTGCGACTTTTAATCAGTATTGCCACCGGCAAGCATGACCGGCGCAGCAGGTCAATGGGCTGTAACCGCAATCACAACCGCCACAAAACCGCAATTGCGCAAATTGTGAGCGTGACGAAAGCTTCGAATGTAGCATGCTCACCTCACTAGCACCTTCTAAGTTCTCACTATCTTGAGTAATGTCGTGCGGTGGCGGCCAATCTAGTGCTCGTTCATCACCTTCCATCGGTAGATCGGCTAGATCAGCCTCATCACTGTCGTCAAAACCTGTCAACTCTTGCTCGTCAATGGCTACCGTGCCATTATCCAGATCATCCCAATCATCAAAGAAATCAAAATCAATAATCATAGTTAAACACCCCTTTCGACTAAAGAATGATCAGTCTCTCCCATTAGAGCAGGCGATTGACTTCGCGTTATCAAATGGAAGTCACATGAAATAAATTTCCTCAGGTAACAGTTACGAGGAGAATAGCCGCTACCTGAGGAATAAGGGGACTGTCCTATACACCTAGTGCATTTGCAAGTAGGTTGTTTGGTGCAAGACCACTGCAATCATAGGTGAAGCAGTGGTCTCGCCCCGAAACGCATTTCGGATTCTGCACTCGCGGCTTGTGTTCACTACGGGGCCTATTCATCATCACTGCTGTAGCTATTGTAATAACTGCCATTATCATAGGAACTACTTGCCGAACCGGCGTAGTATTCGGCTGAATCATAGTCGCCCTGTGCGGCATAATAGTCAGACTGTTCGTTATACCAGTCGCCCCAACTGTTGTGCCAGGCGCCCTGTTCGGCGTACCATTCGCTCCACCCATCCTCCGTTGATTCACTGTTGCTATTGTCATAGCCATAAGTGGAAGTGCCGCCAGAACCGCCGGCATAGCCGCCGGCGCTGTAACCCGTGCTGGCCCAATTGGTGTAACAGCCCAAGCCATCGACCAGATACAACTGGTTGTAGGCGTTGATGGCATAGACATAGCCATTGGCGTCCACCAGACACTGGTTGCCATATTGGTCAATGTACGGATTGCCATAGTCATCAGCCGCCACCCAGTACGGGTTACCGGCTTGGTCGGTGATCACAGCTTGGGCATAGGCCGCCGGGGTGACAAACAACCCCAATGACGCAGCGCAGAGCATGGCCGCCGCAAGCATGAGCGGAAACCGTTTTGCAAACATGGTGTCATCTCCTTATCAATTTGGTAGGAACCTACGGGTTGCTTCGCCCTTCAGGTTTGGTTGGTGAGCGCTACACCCTCTGTACCCTGAAGTTGGCCCTAGCTTAGCAGAATGGCTTAGGTGGTTGTAGCGCCATTTCCTCGCGATTGGCGGAAACTTTGCAGAGATTACAGCGTTTATTAGAATAGACTATATCGAATCAACCACCGTTACGTAACCACGCTAAACGCACAGGAGCGTTATCGATGCTACCACCGAACCTGCTGCTCCAAGATCGTTACCAAATTGTCCGTAAAGTTGCCCAGGGCGGGATGGGCGCCGTCTATGAAGCCATCGACCAGCGGCTGGGCCATCCGGTGGCGCTAAAACAGATTGTGCGCGGTGATCCGGCGGTCTTTGCCCAGGAAGCCCAACTGTTGGCCCGTCTGCGCCACCCGGCGCTGCCCAAGGTGAGCGATTACTTTAGCGATGAGGTTGGTCAATTCCTGGTGATGGACTTTATCCCTGGCGAGGATCTGGCGACCCTCTTCCTGCGGCGCAAGGCCGCGCTTACGCCGGCAACCGTGTTGGACTGGGGCGATCAGTTGCTGGCGACGCTGGACTATTTGCATAAGCAGACCCCGCCGGTCATTCATCGCGACATCAAGCCGGCCAACCTAAAACTAACGGCTGAAGGGCAGCTTGTTCTCCTGGATTTTGGGCTGGCGAAAGGCAAAACGGGAGAAACCGATGAAGAACAAAAGAGCGTGGTCGGCTATACGCTGGCTTACGCCCCACCAGAGCAGATGCGCGGCCAGGGGACCGATGCGCGCAGCGACCTCTATTCGGCGGCAGCCACCCTCTATCATCTCCTGGTAGGCAGCACCCCGCCGGATGCCGGCCAACGGGCGCTGGCCGTTAGCGCACAACGCCCGGATCCCTTAACCGTATGGCATCCCCCAACCCTAGCGCTACCCACCGGGTTGCTGGCGGTGTTATACAAGGCGATGGCGTTGACCCCCGCCGAACGGTTTGCCGATGCGGAAGCCTTCCGCACTGCGCTACGCCTGGCCAGCCAACCGTCGGCGCCGATCCCTCATAATTTACCGACGCAGCTCACCCCATTGATCGGACGCGCCGCAGAAATCGCAACACTCCAGCAGTGGCTCACACAGGAGGAAACCCGCCTAATCACCTTGACCGGCGTCGGCGGCAGCGGCAAAACACGGTTGGCGCTGGCCGTCGCGCAAACATTTGGCGCTGGGGCAACGGATTGCGCGTCCACAGCAGACGCCCCCTTCTTTGCCGACGGCATCTTTTTCATCAACCTCGCTGCCGTTCGTGATGCCGATTTGGTGCTTGCCACCATTGCCCAGACCCTTGGCGTCAAGGAAGCCGGTATCCCCGTGCGTGAAGCGATCCAAAGCTATCTGCACGACAAGCGGCTCCTACTGGTGGTGGATAACTTCGAGCAGGTCATCGCGGCGGCGCCCCTGGTTAGTGAATTATTGACGGTCAGCCCTTTGGTAAAAATGCTGGTGACTAGTCGCGAAACGCTGCGGCTGCGCGGAGAGCGGGAGTTTGTTGTTCCGATGCTAACAGCGGAGGCGGCGGTTGCGCTCTTTGTCCAGCGGGCACAGGCAGTGAAGCCGGCCTTTACCCTGGAAGCCGGAATGGCGGCGATTATTGCCGAGATTTGTCAGCAGATCGATTATCTCCCTTTGGCGATTGAGTTGGCGGCAGCACGGAGCAAACTGTTGCCGCCGCCGGTGATCTTGGAACGGCTGCACGATCGCTTCACCCTATTGCGAGGCGGGGCGCGAGACTTACCGGTACGGCAACAGACCTTGGAGGCCACGATTGACTGGAGCTATAATCTCTTGTCGCCGGATGAGCAGGCGCTCTATCGGCGCCTGGCCGTTTTTGTGGGGGGCTGCACCCTGGAAGCAGCGGCGCACATTTGTCTACCCGAACAACAGGGCGGACTGGCGGCGATCGAGTTGGATCCCTTGGATGGCTTGACTTCCCTGGTTGATAAACATCTCCTCGAGCAACAGGCTGGGCCTGATGGGGAACCCCGTTTTGCGATGCTTTTGACCATCCAGGCATATGCCATGACGCAATTGGTCAATGCAGGTGAATGGATGCCAATGCAACAACGCCATGCCGACTACTACCTCGTCATGGCTGAAGAGGCCGAGCGCAGTTTCAATCGCCACGGACAAGGTCTCTGGTTTGAACGCCTGGAAAGTGAACACAACAATTTCCGTGCGATTCTAGCCTGGGCGCAACGTGAGCGGACGGCGGATGCGCTTGCCCTCCGCTTGAGCAGCGCGTTGTGGTATTTCTGGGAAACCTACGGTCATATCAGTGAAGGGCGTCACTGGTTAGCCGACGTTTTGCGGCGTACACAGGGGCTGACCATAGCGGCGCGCATCAAAGCCTTGCGTGGGGCGGTGAGTTTAGCCTTGGATCAGAGTGACTTTGCCCAAGGTCGGCAATGGGGCGAGGAAGGATTAGCCCTAGCCAGACAACTTGACGATCAGGTGGGAATCGCCAATGCTTTCAATGGGTTAGGCCGCACTGCCCTATACCAAGGGGACTTTCCACAAGCCCATGCATACTTTGCTGAATCGCTGGCTTATTGGCAACGCCTGGGTGACGACGAAGGATTGGCGCGCGCCTTGAATAATCTCGCATCGGCAGCCGGCGCTTTCGCCAAGTACGACGAAGCGCTCCACTATTACGAACAGGGGCTGGCGCTGTTTAAGAAGCTGGGCGATCAGGTACGCGCGGCTTATACGCTTGGGAATATGGGGCTACTGGCGCAATACCAAAAGAATTACAGCCAAGCAACAACCTTACATCAGCAAAGCCTGGAACTCCATCAAGCCTTGAATGACCGTTGGGGTATCGGCCATGCTTACCTTGGCTTAGGCCATTGCGCCTTTCATCAGCATGAGCTAGCGCAGGCCCGCACGTTCTACAAGGCAAGTTTAACGATCCAGCAGGAACTGGGCGATCGCTACGAGGCGGCCAATGTTATCCACGCGCTCGCCTATGTTGACTTGGCGGAAGACAAGTTAGCGCAGGCAGCCACGTTGTTTAGCGCCGCCGCGCAATTGCGGCAAACGATTGGCGCTTCCTTAATCCCGGTTGATGAGCAGAACTACCAACAGGCATTGACGACATTACAAAGCAAGCTGGTCCCCACCCTCTTTACGCCGGCTTGGGCCGCCGGGCAGACAATGTCGCTCAATGAGGCCATCAACTATGCATCAACTGCCAACTAAGGCCCTGGATGGTTCTCTATCAGCACCCGGGGCCTAGGTTACAGCTTGCGCCACCCTCTTCCAGATATTGCACCCTCTGTTGGACATTGCCGCCGACAATCGCCTGTTGTCCCAAGCTAGTAAGCAGGTAGAGCGCTACTTTGTCGCTGTGGTTGCCCTTTCGCCAGAGCGAGTAAGGCAGTAAACATTGCTGGGAACATTTCGCTGCCGGCCTCGTCATTAGTTGAGCAATTTGTCCTTTTCAGGACTTGCCAATCACACGATTCTTTTTTTAGCAAGGAGTACAACGATGCGTTTCAAATTTTTGGCAAAATTAGCAGCCTCGATGTCCGCCGTTTTGTTGGCCGGGCTGTTGACCGCCTGTGTGGCGCCGCCGATTCAACCGCCGGCGGCCAATCAGCCGAACGCCCCCGTGGCACAAGCGGCTGTGCCGGCGACCGTCGCGGCCATGCGCACCCTGTTGGGCAAACAGTTGGCGATTGATCCGGCCACGATTGATATTGTTAACGCCGAGACCGCCGAATTTGACGGCTGTCTCGGCGTCGCCCGGCCCAACGAACCATGCACCAAGATCCTGATCCCCGGCTACAAGATGACCTTTGCCGTCAACGGCCAGGAGTACGTATTGCACAGTGATCAGGGGGGTTATCGCTATCGTGTGGCGACGGCGCCGGCGGCTAACGTGGGCGAATTGCTCTTGGCTTGGGGTGGCACAGTGGACAATGGCGAGACGATGGAAGCGTTAATCGGCACGGCAGGGGTGGCCTTTGGTCTCTCCGGCGATCAGCCGCGGATCGGCGGTCACTTTGTCACCCCGGCGCGCCAGGCCGTTCTCAACGAGTGGGTCAGCCGCTTTGCCCCCTTTGATGCCGAAACAGACGATGGCTCGATCCGCTTGGTGGGCAGCGGCACAGCAGTTGCCACCCCGGAAGATCAGCAGATGATCGGGCGCTGGGCGCAACTGGTGGCAATGGAAGCGATGGCGGACGAGTCCCTGGCCGGTCTGCGCTATGAAGGTCCGGCGGAAATCGGCAGCGATGACACATCCAAGTGCGCCGTCTTGCAACTGGGGACGCCCGTTGAGGCCGGCATCGGCGCCTGTGACGGTACGATGACCAACAAAGAGCTGGGCAAGGCGGTCTATCTCGAATGGGAAGCGCTGCGTGATCGCTTCGCGCCCTTTGTCCTGGAGACGGCGACCGAACGTCTCACCTTTGAGGGCATGGGTGGGGAAAGCAACAAAGCTTGGCAGCGCGCCATCCTGGCTTGGGCGCGCACTCGCCACGCCGAACTGGCCGGCAACCGCATTAGTGCGACGATGGCGACGGCATTAAGCTGGCACATCGGGCAGGACGAGAGCCAAAAGAATGTCTGCCGCCACCTGACCGTGTTGAGCTATGGTTATGCCTACGCCGAAGAGCGACAGTGTGAAGGCGGCGACCTGATCAACATGATGGGGAGTTGGTTGACGACCGACGAACTGCTCCCCTTCGACACCTGGCTCTATGACCGGGCACCGTTCTACCATGATAACAATTATATCGACGGCAAGGGTACACAGGAACTAAGCGAAGCGGAGGGCGCCGCAGTCAACGCCTGGGCCGCGGCGCTGTGGAGCAGAATTTTTGCCGCCACCAGCGGTTTTGCCCCTGAGGCCGACGCCGGCCCCTGCCCCGAAGCGCATGACGATCTGGCGATGGTACGGGATTTCAACCAGGGCTACTGTCTCTTGATCCCCAACACCTACACCGTCTTTGACATCGACCCGACCCAGATCGTGGTAGCCAGAGAATCGCTGCTCAATGTGACCGAACCACGCCTTGCTATCGTCGTGACCGCCGCCGAAGGGCGCACAGCCGAGCAAGCCGCCGCCGCAATCGTGGCTGAGATGAGCGGGTTCGCCATCGACCGCAGCACGGCGGAAATTGCCGGTCAGCCGGCCGTCATTCTCGACAACGTGCCGGGACAGGATCTCAACCGCCGGGTGTTGATTGTCCACAACGACCGGCTCTATGATCTGACCTTCTCACCGCTGGACAACGCCGAGTTGGAAGCGTTCTATCAAACGATTATTGCGCATTTCGTCCTGATTGAACCGGCGGCGTAGGTGAATTGAATCGCAAACTTCTGTTACAAACGGGTCAACCGGTGCGGCTGGCCCGTTTGTTGTTTTCATGGATCGGCCACCCGGACGCGTCTAGCCATTGCGGCCCAGACACTCGTGCAAGGCGTGGAGGGCGAGGATGATGTACTCCTGCCGTGCATCACCAAACTCGGCCAGGCGGGTGGCGCACTCCTGACAGACCAACGTGTTGATATATTCACAAGTATCGAGCGGCGCGCTTTCCAAAAAG
The DNA here is from genome assembly GCA_021405325.1 of Caldilinea sp. CFX5. The sequence goes on from QWII01000095.1 coordinate 31,875, forward strand.
GTGCGCAGATGGGTAGCGCCTTCGGTCAACTCATTGCCGGCAAAAGCAACAGCGCAGGTGGTGAGCAGGGCGAGCATTTCGCTCTCATCGGCGCCGGGTTTATTCCAGCGGCTCCACTTTTTCTTGAGCATTTCGACCGTTTGCGCCAGGGCGGTGCCGGTTTCGCTTCGTGTGCTGCGCCAGAGTTGGATAAAAAAGCGCTCATCACCGACAATGCGCGAGAGCGCCAGCGCCAGTTCCAAGCGTGCTTCGTCATCGGTCGCGGCATAAAGCAGGTCGAGCAACCGAAAGGCCGCCTTGCTCACCCGCAACCCGCCCAACGCCGAGGCGTAGGCCAGTTGCAAGCCTTCATCGGTTTCGCTCTCCAGTCGTTCCAGTAACAATTTGCCCGACCGCCGATCCCCCAGCGTCCCCAGTGAGCGGACACAATGCATTCGCACCGATTTGTAGGGCGAATTTAATCCTTGCCACAGGGCATCCGCCGCGTTGCGATCGCCAATCCGGCCGATGGCCCACGCCGCCATCACACTGAGCGCCGGGTTTTTGCCCAGCAGAATTTTGACCAGCGCCGCCGTCAACTGGGCATCGGATTTCATCCGGGCCGCCGCTTGTATCGCTTCAAAGCGGACATTGAAACGCGGATCCGAGAGCGCTTCCAACAACTCGTGGACAGCCAGGGTGCTGCGGGCCTGGCCCAAGCGTTCGGTGGTGCGCACCGTGGTGTACTCGTCACGGGCCGAGTAGAATTTTACCAGTGAGGTGGCTGCCATAAAAGGGTTGCCGCGCAGGAAGAGACCGGCAAATTGCCCCATGCTCACGGCGCTGTCGCCACGAATGGCGGCCAGCAGAAAGATGCTCAACAGCGGCGCCACAATCGCCAACACAAAGAGCGGCACATAGGGATCGAGGGTGAAGAAGTAAAATTCACCGCTGATGCTACGCCCGGCTTCCAGAATCCAGCCGCCGGCCAATTGGCTCAACCCGGCGGTGATGCCGGCCCAGGCAAACCAGATCGCCAGATAATCCATGTTCTTTTCTTTGGGCACAACGCTGCCAAAGAGCAGACGGGTGGCGCCGATGCCCCAACCCAGGTTGGCTAACCCTTGGAGAAAGGCAATACTCAGGGCCAGCGGCAGGCCCAGCGCCGTCTCACGCGGGATCAGCCACCAAAAGAAGGGCATGATCACAAAGGAGATCACCCCGGTCAACATGACGGGGCGGCCCCCATAGCGGTCGGCGGCCCAGCCCCAGAGAAAGCTGGACGAAATGGTGCCGAGCAAGCTGCCCATCTGCACCAAGATCGCGCTGCCGGAACTCAGCCCCACTTGTTCTTCGAGAAAGAGGGGCAGGAATGAGGCAATCGGCACGGTACCCAAGGTGATTAAGGCAAGACCGATAAGATAGCGGAGAAAATCACGGTCACGCAGGGCGCCGCGTAGATCGCGTTGCACTTTGGGTTGGCTTTCGTCGGCCTGGATGGGGGCGCCGCCGGGGATAAAGATGCCGCACCAGGTAGAGATCAAGCCAAAGATCACGCCGACGGTGATCAGTGCCATAAAGCCAAAGAGACCGGAGTAGATTTCGATCACCCACCCGGCAACGGCTACGGAGATGACGCCGACGAGCGCGGTGGCAATTGTACTATTCGCCGTGTATTTGCCGCGCACCGTGTTGGGGACAAACTCTTGATACCAGGGGTAATACGCCGTCTCCTCCACCGTGCGGAAGGCGGCAAAGAGGCCAACGACACTGGCGACAAAGGCAAAAGCCGCGCCGGCGCCAAATTGACTGACCACCCACGGCGTCAAGAGCAAGAAAAAGGTGACCAGCTTGCGCAGGCCGAAAAAGATCACAAAAGTGCGTTTGTAGCCATAGTGGGCGGCGATGGGGGCAATCCAGATCGCCAGCAGGTTGGAGAAGGGGACCAGGGAGAGGATAAAGCCAATATCCGCCTTGCTCAACCCCAGCCGATCCAGAAAAAGGACAAAGGCCGAGCCAAAATAGGTGAATTGGACAAAGACTGTGTTGGCTGCATTAAGCGCGATGCTCCAACGCAAGCCACGCAACTTTTCAACCGTCGTTGGTTCTTTGGTCATAAGCTCGAGTCCGTAGTCGTCTAATCTACAGTCGCTTAGTCCGCCTTGCCGGGAAGCCGGATGATGACGGACAAGCATAAGGGTGTTGCCCATCGCCAAGACAAGATGGGCAACACCCTTTGGTTAACTTACGCCAGCATAACAAGAGTTGAGAAGTTGAGCAAATCCGGGGGCTTATAGGATCGCCGCAAGGGGCGCTTCGCCGCGCCAGACCCGTTGCAGATTTTCAAAGATGAATTTCCCCCGCCGCGGCCAGGTATCACGCGTGACGCCGGCGGTATGGGGGGTAAAGAGAACGTTGTCCAACTGTAACAGCGGATTGGTGGGATCGGGTGGTTCTTGTTCCAGCACATCAAGCGCGGCGCCGGCAATGCGCCGCTCCCGTAACACTGCGGTCAACGCCGCCTCATCGACCACCGGCCCGCGGCAGGTGTTGACCAGGAGCGCCGTTGGTTTCATCAAGCCAAGCAGCGGTTCGTTGACTAACCCGCGTGTCCCCTCATTTAATGGCATGTGCAGGGTGACAATATCCGCTTGTTTGAACAATTCCTCTAAGCTCACCCGCTGCGCCTTAAGATCATGGGCAATCGACGGCGCCGGCGGGTAGGGATCGTAGTAGAGGATATTGGCGCCAAAGGCGCCCAACAAGCGGGCGACCCGTTGCCCGATCTGGCCGAGACCAACAATCCCCACCGTTTTGCCGTCAATGCAATAGGTGGTGGCGCCGGAGTCGATGGCGCTCCACTGGTTAGTGCGCACATTGGCGTTCATTTCAACCAACCGCCGGTAAAAGGCAAGGATCAAGGCGACGGTATGTTCGGTAACATCGAGCGCATTGGCGCCGCCATTGTTGGCCACGGGAATGCCCAGTTCACGGCAGAGCTTGAGATCCATACGGTCAAAACCGACACTCACCAGTTGGATCAACTTGACATTGTGGGCGGCGCGCAAAACCGATTCACTGAGATAACCAGGGAAGAGAATTAAAAAATCGGCAGCCGCCACAATCGGCAGCTTCTCGCTGTCCGGCATAGTAGCCGGATAGACGGTGACGGTAAAGTCGGCGGGCGCATATTGGGTGAGCAGCGCTGCCGTCTCCGGCGCAAGGTTGGTAAAAAAAGGCACTGTTGGCATAAGTTCTTCATCCATTCAACTCGCTGAAGCACAGAAATGAATATTCGGGCGCAAGATTTGATGACGCCGCAATGTTACGTAAATTTCGGTCAATTCTCGGTAAAGGCGTGATGTAGTGCGGCAAAGAGCGGTGACGCCAGGCTGCTATCATCGTGACCACCACTGTATTCAACATAGTGTACAGGGTAGGCTTGGGCCAGTAACAGATCGCGCAGGCGCCGATTAGCCGCCAGTTGGGTTGGGCCGCCGTCACGCATCTGGGCGACTTCTAGATTACCAACATCCAGGTAAAAGCGCAAGGGGAGCTTAGGCGTTTGCGCATATTGGCGCGCCAACCAGTGAAATTCAGGATCGCCCGCCGGTCGCCAGCGGAAGCAGCCACTCTGTGATAGAATTTTGCCAAAGCGCTGCGGGTGGCGCAGCCCCAAGTAGGCTGCCGCCAAGCCGCCGTAACGGGAGCCAGCGACCACCGTTTGCGCCGGGTTGTGGGTCACCGGGAAATGTTCATAGAGCCAGGGCATGACCTGCTGCGCCATGTAGTCGGCAAAGATGGGATCGCAGAGCAGTTCTTGCCGGTTGGGGTTGTCAACAAAAAGAGCGATGAGCGGCGGGAGTTGCCCCGGCGCCACCAGGTGATCGAGCATAGCTGGGACATTCAGCAGCTCTTTGTAGCGTTGTCCGTCAAAGGTGATCAACAATGGGTAGCCGCCCAGTCGCCCCGGCAGGTCATAAATTCCTGTTTCCGCCACGGTGGCCGCCAGATAGATCCACGCCCGCCGGCCATCGCCTGGCAAGTGGTAGAGCCGCATCGTTCCTTTGGGCGCCTTGTCCTCCGGCCAGGGCTGCTGCAGTGCGTCGGGCATAGCCATCTTTCTTGTCCTAGTAGTTGCGCAAAAGTGCAAGTTTCTGCTGTTTTTTGTGGTATACTATGATCAACCGCATGTTGATCATAGCCATAGGCGACCGCTTTGTCAATCTTCCCGACACGAGAGGAAGAAAAGGAGCAGCGTGTATGCGATTTCGACAGACACTGATTCGTATTGTGTTCGTTGCTTTGTTTGTTACTTTGTTCGTTGCGGCCATTGGTCTAGTGACACAACTGTCATCGGTGCAACAGCGGCTGTCATCACTCGCCGGGCAAAGCGCACCACTGCCACAGGAGGCGCCAACGCCGACCGCACAACCGGTGCTTGACGGGCCGCCCCTATCCATACCAGCGACACCCGACTTGAATAATCTGCCTGTGCCCGTTGATGCGACGGCAACGCCCAATCAACCACCCGCCTTGCCGAGCTGCGGCGGCGCCAGCACAATCACCGGGGTGGTTCTGCTGCCGGACGGCGCACCGGCTACCAATGCCGCAGTGCAGCGGGAAATGGGCAGTCCCGCCGATTGCTGGGCAGCCTTAACCAATGAACGGGGCGAGTTTATCTTACAAACGTTGGCTGCCGGCACTTGGGTGTTACGCGCTTGGCCTCACATCATCGGCGACCTTGCCATGCCACTCTACCAATCGCCGTTTGTGACGATCACCGTGGACGGTGTCAATGCCTTTTCGCTACCGATCCCCATACAGTTGACTGGCGCCCAGCTTGTCGGTCAACTCAGATTGGCAAATGGACAACCGGGCATCGCCATTCCAGTTGGGATCGCCCAAGTGACCGGCAACCCGGATTGTTCAATGAATGCCACCCTTGCCCCAACCGGCGTCGGCACAACCAGCGACGAGACCGGCCATTTTCAACTCGGCGGGCTGCCGACCCTTGGCCTGCACTGTATCCGGATTTGGTCACCCACTACGCAAAAATTGCTCTTTAGCCAATTCGCCACGCTAAGCACGCCGCACAGCCAGATCGATCTCGGTATTATTACAATCTCTGCGCTGTCAAAACATGTGACCGGCACGATCCGCGACAGCAATGGCCAAGTGGTGGAGGGAACGATGAGCGCCGGGCGCTTAGGCGAAGGCCCCAACATCGGCTTTTTGATCCAAACCGATGCTAACGGCCACTATGCGTTTGATGTAGAGCCGGGCGTGTGGGAAGTCTATGTTTTTCCCAACAGCGCGTCGCAGGATTTGGCCGACTTGCCGGTGAATGAGCGGATGCAAGTTGTCACCTTTACCGAAGATGAGAGCACAGAAACGCGTGTGGTTGATTTTGTGCTGCCGCGCCCCCCTGCTGCCCAACCACTCGCTTCCCCACCAACGCAACGGGTCTATACCGTTTTTATGCCGATGGTCGCCCGCTGATTCGACAATGATGATGGGTCAGTAGTAAAGACTTTAGTCTTCCTCCTAGCTATCCAAAGACTAAAGTCTTTACTACCGTTCACGCCTTCCGGCCCCTACCGCCGGCGATTGCGTATATAATCGGAAACATGGGTCCCATAGTGAGCAATAAATTCCTGGTGGTGGTCATCACCCCGAATGACACCGCGACAGGTAGGCGCGCCACAGGTGCAGGTAAACGCTTCCATCGACTCATTACAAAAAGTGGCATAGTCGATAGTGATCTGTTCCCCCGGTTGAATGGTGTGGCGGGCGATTAAATCCAAGCCGGTAAGCCAGGTGTTGGGATCACAGGAATGATTGAGCGGCTTCCACTGTTCCGGGTCGTCACTCCACATCACATAGACTTCATCGGTGATGGGATAGGCATATTGGTGAAACCACACTTTTTTCTGGTCGCTCCAATGTTGCATGGCGTAGCTTTTGCTCACCAGTACATGAGGCTGCTCTTCAAAGCGCTCGACTACCTCGCCGGCAGCAATAACCGTTGTTGCATACATGCCATAGTTCTGGTGGCGATTACAAAGCAACTGCCACTTCTTCTGCGCCTTGCAGTTGCGTTTGAGCGCAGCGCGCAGGATCGTATCGAGAAAATGATGATGGCCACGCGGGTCATAATGTAAGATGAAGTCGGCGCTACCCATCGCATCCGGCGGGTAGAAGAGGCCGCAGTTGGGGTTGATCTCCAACATGAAAAGCTCACCCCGTTCGTCCATACGAATGTCACACCGGCCATAGCCGACGCCCGCCAGCCCGACAAAGAATTGCTTAGAGATGGTTTGCAAGCGTGCTATCAGCGCCGGATCGGTGCAGGGGACACATTGCATGTCGGCGTAATCCTGCCACTTGATGTCAAAATGTTTGAAGGTTTCCCCTGGCGGAAAGCGGAATTCCACCGGCAGATAGGCCACCGGGTCAAGGGGGTCTGCGGGGTTTTCAGCCACCAGCACTGTAAATTCACGCCCCTCGATAAACTCTTCGATGAGGGCGCCGCCGAAAGCGTCCATCATCAAGCGCGCCTGCTCGAACAGATCAGCTTCGGTTGTCACACGAGAAGCGGGGGTTAGACCAATGCTGCTGTAACTGCTGGGATGCTTGACAATTAGCGGGTAGGTGAGCATTTGGGCAGCCGCTTCCACGTCGCGCAGGTGGTAAGCAAAGCGATGAGCCGGTGTGCGGATGCCCCAGTAGTGACAGATCCTCTTCATCTTGTCGCGCGATGGTTCATAAAACGCGGCGTTGGCGCCGGTGAAAGGCAGGCCAAGCCGTTCCAATGCCTGCACCACCTCAATGCCGGGGCGATCCTCGTCCCAGGCGCCATCACAGAGGTTGATGAAAACATCGAAATTTTGTTTTGACAACCGGATCACTTCCTGCACAGCAGTGGCTTTATGCAGAAAATGGACCTCACACTCATGTCCTGCCAGATAGCGGCGCGGGTCGGCAGGCAGATCATACTCCTTCAGCACCGAATTAGATTGTTCATACGAATCATCAAGAATGCAAAGTTTCATTGCCCCCGCTCTTCCGTTTATTCAACACATAGTCGGCCACATGCATTTCATAAGACCCGATAAAGGGTTGTTGGTAGTCATCGCCCCGAATGACGCCGCGACAGGTGGACGCACCGCAAGTGCAGGCAAACGCTTCCATCAGTTCATTGCGAAACGCGCCGTAATCAATTGTGATCTGCTCGCCTGACCCAATCAACCGCCGCGCCACCAGATTCAACCCGTCGAGCCAAGCATTAGGATCACAGGAGTGATTGAGCGGTCGCCACTGCGTTGGATCATTGCTCCAGATGGCGTAAATTTCGTCGGTGATGGGGTAGGCGTGGCGGGCAAACCACTGTTGCTGCTGCTCATTCCAGTGCCGCAAGGCATGGCTACGGCTCACCAACACCTGTGGCTGCTCTTCCAGCGCTTCAATGATTTCACCGGCGGCAATCGCACTGTTGGCATACATGCCATAGCGTTGCGCCGAGTTCAGCACCACCTGCCACTTTTTGCGTTGCTTGTGGGCACGTTTGAAAGCGGCACGAAAGATCATATCGACAAAATGGGCGTGACCGCGCGGGTCGTGCATCAAGGCCAGGTCGGCGCTGCCCATCGCGTCAGGTGGATAGAAGAGACCGCAATTGGGATTAATTTCCAGAATAAAGAGTTCGCCGGCCTCATTCATGCGAATATCGCAGCGGCCATAGCTCACCCCTTCGACACCGAGGAAGACCTTCTTACCCATCTCTTCCAGGCGAGCAACCAACACCGCATCCGTGACGGGGACACAGTTCATGTCCACATAGGTTTCCCACTTCATGCCAAAATGTTTGAAGGTCTCCCCTTCGGGGAAGCGAAACTCGACCGGCAGGTAGGCGACCGGGTCATTGGCGTCATCGGGGTTTTCGGCCACCAGCACGGTAAACTCGCGACCATCAATAAATTCTTCGACCAGTGCGCCGCCATAGGTGTCGAGCATTTGGCGGGCCTGGCGGTAGAGCGCCGCCTCGTCGGTGACGCGTGAATCACGGGTCAGGCCGATGCTACCGTAGCCGTTGTAATGTTTGACCAACATGGGGTAACGGAGGTTGCGGGCGGCAAGGGCAATCCCCTCTTCATCATAGACAAAGACCGAGGCGGGGGTCTTGATCCCCCAATAGGAGCAGGCCATCTTCAATTTTTCGCGATTGGTAGCATAGAAAGCGGCATTGGCGCCGGTGAAGGGAACACCAACCCGTTCCAGCGCCTGGGCCACTTCGATGCCGGCGCGATCCTCTTCCCATTCGCCGTCACAGAGGTTGATGAAGAGATCAAAGCCCTGTTTGGCGAGCGCAAAGACTTGTTGAACGGCGGTGGCCTTGTGCAGATCGTGCTTTTCACATTCATGATCCCCGATGTAGCGCCGGGGATCGACGGGAATATCGACTCCTTTGAAGACCGAATCTGAGAGTTCATAAGAACTTTCCAAGATACAGATACGCATAGCTGTTTCGTGTTAGACCTTTCGGGTACTGGCAAGCAAACCGAGGCAAGCAAAAAGCGCAGCGTGGCTGCGCTCTGTAAAATTGTATCATGGCTGTGACTACATGCAACTTGATGATGGAACAATATACATTTTGCTCGCACCGGTAGCCGTGGGATTGATCCCATGAATTCCGATCAGTCGCGCCGGAACCCGTGGGATCAATCCCACGGCTACCATCAGTCGTCGCGCCGGAACCCGTGGGATCAATCCCACGGCTACCAGCCGTCGCGCCGGAACCCGTGGGATCAATCCCACGGCTACCAGCCGTCGCGCCGGAACCCGTGGGATCAATCCCACGGCTACCATCAGTCGTCGCTATGCGACTGGGTGCGTGTTAATCCCAGAGGTAGCGCTCGTCATAGTCAACTTCGTGGCGTTTGAGCAGGGTGAGGAATTCTGTTTGGAAGGTGAGGTTGTAGTGATGTTCACGCTGGTTTTGGATGTAAGCAATGACGGTTTCAAGGTTGGATTTGCTGACAGAGAAGGCGCCATAACCGTCTTGCCAGCGAAACTCTTGAAGATCGGGAAAGGTATCGTGGATCCATTTTGATGAACCACCTTTGACCAACTGGGCAGCTTTGCTGATGGTCATGGTTGGTTGTGCACCGAGCAGGACATGAGCGTGATCTGCCATTCCTCCAATTTGAAGCGCTTTCATGTTATGCTCACGGGCAATGCCGCCGATATAGGACCAGATGCGTTCTTCAATATCCGGTGTAATCCAGGGATAGCGATGTTTCGTGCTGAAAACAAGGTGATAATGGAGTGAGGTGTAGGTGTTCGCCATGACGGTGTGTCCATTTGGTTGTTGCGGTTGGTTGAAATATGTGGGATGACCCCGATCCGTGGGATGACCCCGATCCGTGGGATGACCCCGATCCGTGGGATGACCCCGATCCGTAGGATGACCCCGATCCGTGGGATGACCCCGATCCGTAGGATGACCCCGATCCGTGGGATGACCCGTAGGATGACCCCGATCCGTAGGATGACCCCGATCCGTGGGATGACCCCGATCCGTGGGATCAATCCCACGGCTACCGTCAGTCGTCGCTCCGCGACTGAAACGTAGTCGCGGAGCGACGACTGACGGTAGCCGGTCTTTTAAGGCCGGCGTCTCAACCTACCACGCACACGCAGGACTGTCAACAGACATTTGTTAGCATCCTTGCACCCGTTTGCGGCAAAAGCTACCGCCGTGATAAAGTTGCTACACCGTATAAAACCCGTGCTTATTAACCCTATGGAGTATCATCTATGACCTACGATTTATCACACATTTCACCCGTATGGAGCCGCTCCACCGATTTTGTCGTCGAGCGGGGCGAAGGCTGTTATGTCTACAGCACCGAGGGAGAACAATATCTGGACTTCACCAGCGGCATCGGCGTCACCAACACAGGCCACGCTCATCCCAAGGTGGTTAAGGCGGTGCAAGACCAGGCGGCCAAAATCATGCACGCCCAGGTCAACTGCTACATTCACGAGCCGCTGATCCGTCTGAGCCACGCCCTCAACGATGTGACGCCAGCCCATCTCGACACCTTCTTCTTTGCCAACTCCGGCGCTGAGGCGACCGAAGCGGCGGTAAAACTGGCGCGCCATGCCACCAAGCGACCCAACATCATCGTCTTCCAGGGCAGCTTTCATGGTCGCACCGCGCAGACGATGGCGATGACCACCTCCAAAACGGTCTACCGGATCAACTATCAACCGTTGCCGGGTGGCGTCTTTGTCGCGCCCTTCCCCTATGCCTACCGCCTGAAAATGAGCGAAGAACAGGCCGTCACCTGGGCCTTAGGCCAGCTTGAGCATCTGCTCTACACACAAACCGCACCCGAAGAGACAGCGGCAATGGTGATTGAACCAGTTCTGGGCGAAGGTGGTTATATTCCTGCGCCGGCGTCCTTCCTGCAAGGGTTGCGACGGATTTGTGACAAGCATGGCATTCTGCTCGTGATTGACGAAGTGCAGAGCGGCTTTGGGCGCACCGGTCGCTTCTTTGCCCATGAAGCGGCGGATGTTAAGGCCGATATTATGATCATGGCGAAAGGGTTGGGCAGCGGCTTCCCCATCTCCGGCATTGCTGCCCCGCGGGAAATCATGAACAAATGGCAGACCGGCTCTCACGGCGGCACCTATGGCGGCAATGCAATGGGCTGTGCGGCGGCAGCCGCCACCATTCAGGTTCTCCAAGAAGAAAAGCTGATCGAAAACGCCGCCGCCCGTGGGCAACAATTGCTCGACGGGCTGGCCGAAATCCAAAGCCGCTTCCCCGTCATCGGCGATGTGCGCGGCATGGGGTTGATGGTCGGCTGCGAATTTGCCAACCCAACCACCGGTGAACCGGACGCAGCGATCACGAAGAAGGTGGTCGGCCACATGCTCAATGAGAGCAAGGTACTCATGCTCTCCTGCGGCACCTATAGCAACGTGATCCGCTGGATTCCGCCGCTGGTGGTGAATGAAGCGCAGATTAACGCGGGGTTGACGGCTTTTGAGCGGGCAGTGGCGGCGTCGGTATAAACACAGTTTCGTTAATCAAATAGAGATACAGCGATTGAGAGATTAAGAGATTGAATTTACCTTGTGTCCCAATCTCTTAATCTCTCAATCGCTGTATCTCCTCTAATCAAAACGTCTCTTCCAACGCCTTCACCATCCAAACCATCGTCTGGTTATAGGGCGTGGGAATGCCCAGCCGCTGCCCGGCATCCACAATTGCGCCGTTGACAACATCGATCTCGGTGCGGCGGCGGTTTTCCACATCCTGTAACATTGACGCCTTGCCGCCAACGGCCCGTTTTAACAGTCCTGTAATCGCCTCCCAACGTTCATCAAAGTTCAGCGGAATATTCTGCGCGTTGGCGACGGTAATCACCTCGCGCAGAATCTCGTGCATCACATTGAGGCTGCCGTCATGCTCGACCATCTGATGGGCATAGAAGCGCAGCAGCGCCGAGGCTGGCAGCGTACAGCAGTTCAACGCCAACTTCGACCAGATCTGGAAGAGGACATTGTCGCTGGCCGTGACCTCAATGCCCGACTGTTGGAAGACGGTGGCAATGGCGTGGAGCCGATCACTCATCACGCCGTTGAGTTCGCCCATAAAGGTCATGCCGACGCCGGTCTGCTTGACATGCCCCGGCCCCACCAACGTCCCGCTGTGATAGGTGACGCCGGCCAGCACTTTGTCCTCGCCCACAATCGAGGCGATGCGCGGGGCATTGCCCCAGCCGTTCTGCAACGAGAGCACCGCCGTCTTGTCATTGATCACCGGTAGGACGCTGCGAATTGCCGCATCGGTATGGTAACACTTGACAAAGTTGATCACCGTATCGACCGCCCCCAGCGTGGCCGGCGTGGTGGTGGCCGGGACGCGTACATGCTCCGCCACCCCCGACTTCAACTCCACATAAATCCCTTCAGCGTTGATCTTGTCAACCGCCGCCTGCGCCACATCGACCAGGGTGACATCATTGCCCCCCTTCGCCAGCAGCGCGCCAAAGATGCCACCCATCGCACCGGCACCGCCTAAGATTGCAATTTTCATCTCCATAACCCCTTTATGCACTGATTCAACGTTTTACCAAAACCTATGCGATTTCGACAAGTGATGATATAATTTGCATGAGAAGCGAGTAGGCAGTTTTGTTGGTGTTTCAACAACACCGGCAAAACACTATAATATGCAAGCGCCTTCGGCTGAAAGCGTGTACCCTACTCCTTATTTACACTCCATAAATTTTACATCCCCTTTAAAGTAGTTTGGTTTATTCACTTTACATGACCAAGGCATTATTTCACTGCCCCTAGTGTCAACCCCGCAGCCAGATGCCGTTGCACCAACAAAGTCAAGATCACCACCGGCAACGTTGCGATCAACGACAGCGCCGACGCCTCGCCCCAGAAGGCCGATTGCGCGCCAAAGTAGCTGGTCAACGCCACGGGCAAGGTCACGGCGTTGATGCGAGTTAGCACCAGCGCAAAGAGAAACTCATTCCAGGTAAAGATAAAGGTAAAAACCGCCGTGGCAATCAACCCCGGCACGGCCAATGGCAACGTCATCCGCCAGAGCACCATCCAGCGTGACGCCCCATCGACCAGAGCGCTCTCCTCAATTTCAAGCGGGATCTCTTGAAAATAGCCGCGCATCATCCAGACGCCAAAGGGCAGGTTGAAGGTGGCGTAGAGCAGGATCAGGCCATGATAAGTGTCCACCCATTTCAACACCCGAAAGAGCAAGAAGATCGGAATGATAACCGCCACCGGTGGCAGAAAGCGCTGCGAGAGAATCCAAAAGGCAAAGTTATGCCCCCCCGTGCGAAAGCGCGCCAAACTATAGGCCGCCGGACAGGCCACAACCAAGGCCAACAAGGTACTCAACCCGGTGATGACCAGACTGCGCCCCAACGCGTTGATCGACTTGTTGGTGAACAAACGCTGAAAGTTGCCCAGTTCCAGCGTCGAGGGCCACCAGATCGGCGGGCTGTGGAAATACTCGTCGGGCGTCTTGATCGACATGGTCGCGATCCAGTAGATTGGAAAGAGAAAAAAGATGAGCGCAACCAGAATGATCAAGTAACGAACAAGGTAGCCGATTACTTTGTAGGGGCGAGTTGATGTGCTAGTCATAAAATACTACTTTGCCTCTTCACGGGCTAGTTGTCGCCACAGCAACGTAATCGCTATCGACACAATCACAATCAACACATACGACATCGCCGCTGTGTACCCCAACCGAAAATTCTTAAAGCCCAAGATATAAACATAGAGCGACGCCGTCTCGGTCATCGTGCCGGGGCCGCCGCCGGTGAGGGAAAAGATGATGTCAAAAATCTTGAAGACATCCAGCGACCGGAAGAGGATTGCCAGCGCCATCACCGGCCAGACCAGCGGCAGGGTGATGTGCCAGAAAATGGACCAGCTTGAAGCGCCGTCCATCGCCGCCGCTTCATAAAGTTCCGGGTTGACCGCCGCCAGCCCGGCCAGGAGAATCAGAAACATAAAGGGGGTCCACTGCCAGATTTCGGTGATCAGAATCGCCGGGTAGACGGTGCGCGGGTTGATCAACCAGACCAACGCCACCGGCTGCCCCGTGATCCAGCCCAAGACCTGGTTGATCGGCCCATATTGGGTATCCCACAACATGCGCCAGGTGTAGCCGACGATGAGCGGAGCCATCACCACCGGCAGCAACAACAGCGGCATGATAAAACGCTTCCCCGGCAGATCGCCGCTCAACGTTTGCGCCAGGAGCAGGCCGATCAATAGCTCTGCGATGACCGCCACGACAATGATGAAAAGCGTATTGCCCAGCGCCTCCCACATACGTGTGTCCTGCAATACATCGGCATAGTTCTGGAACCAGATAAAGCGCGTTTGGGGCCGTTGTAGATCCCACTGCAAAAAGCTCACCCAGAGCGAATAGACCAGCGGGAAGAGACTCAACCCCAAGATCATCAACACCGTCGGCAGCACAAAGATATAGCGCAAATTGTGTTCCCACCAGTGACCCCGCCGACTTTGTTTGCTGATGAATGACTTGCTGACCATGGTTGCCTGCTTTTCTGATTAAAAGATGCGGGATTGCTCGTTCCGCCGCTCCGCGGCGGAATGCCGGGTAGACGCTCTGCGTCCGTCCGCCTGACGCGGAGCGTCCAACCGGCGTTCCCACGCAGAGCGTGTGGAACGAGTAGGTTAATTACCCTATTCCGCCGCCACCGTCAACGCCTGATTGCTCGACCGCCCCCACGTTGCCGCATCATACATGGCATACGCTTCGGCGGGCAGGGCGGTGAACTCACCGGCATGGGTGGCGCGGGCCAGGTAGCGGTAGACATAGCGCCCCGCCTTCATCTCGGTGATGAAGAAGCTAACGCGATCGCTGCGCACCTCTTTGTTGTTATAGCCGTAGCTCCGCCAGTAGAAAGTCGTCTGTTCAAAGGCCGTCGCGACGCGACTGGTGGTGTTCAGTTCGGTGTTGAGCGCTTCCAGCCCGCCCGGCAACTTGTCCTCGACAATCATGTAAAAGGCGTCTTCCGGCAGAGCCACGGTCAGCTCGACCCGCACCAATTGGCCAGGGCGCAGTTGATCAAGCGTTGCACCGGTGCGGCTATCGCGATAGATGCGGCTGACCTGCACCACCCCGGCCGCCGGAATCTCCGGCTGCGCCACATAGCTGTAACGGTTGATCTGGTAATAGAGCAGACCGTCGCCACTTTGTGCAATGCGCAGTTGGTTGGTCCCGGCTTGTAGCTGTTGCAGCGGGATTTCGATGCGCGCCTGTGGCTGCTCATGATCCAGCGTGCCCTGAGCGATTTCGGCATCATTAAGCAGCACTTGATAGTCACTGGGTGTGGCCTGCTCCTGAGCAGCACGCAGATGGTCGGTCAGAGCGAGAAGGGCAAAGGCGGTTTCGTTGGTGCTACCCCAGCCGCTCTGTCGCCGTTGGCTCATCAACCAGCGCACCACGTTCGGTTCCAATGCACTCCCCGGCGTGATCTGCACCAGGGCGCTCAAGGCCAGCGCGGTTGTGCGCGTGGTTGAGGACATCACCTTGTGGGCATAGTGACCATCCAGATCGCTGGTCGGCCAATAGCTTTTACCAGCTTCGGTTTGCGCCAATGCCACCAGCCGCGCCACCAACTGTTCAGCCTCGGTCGGCGCGCCCAGTTGGTGTAAGGCCAGCGCCAGCGCAGCCAGACTAAAGGGATCCAGTTTGTCGCTTTCGGCAATCAGCGCCTGGGTGGCGGCTCGATCACCGTGGCCGGCAAGGGCGATACTGTAAAGGGCAAAGGCGCGGGTGCGGGGATCCATTTCAGTCAGGTTCTGGCGTAGCCAGCTTACCCCTAAATTGAGGACATCATCGGCAACGGCGACGCCGCTATCACGGGTCAACGCTAGGCCAAAGACGACCCAAGCTGTCTGGTAGCTGTCGCTCTCATCGTCATACCACCAACCCCAGCCGCCATCTTCATGTTGCATGCTGGAAAGCTGTTGCAACCCGGCATTGAGTTGGGCGGGCAAGCTTTCTTGGAGGGCCGGATTGTCAAGCCCAAGCGCTGTCAACGCTCGCCCCACCACGGCATTGGGCAAAGCACGGCTCATAATCTGCTCGACACAGCCATAGGGATAGCCGGTGAGATATTCCAGGCCGCTCAACACGCTGCCGGCAATCGAGCGGTTGAGTTCAACGGTGACATGGCTCTGGGCGAGCGCATTGGCCGGCATGGTGATGGCGGTTGTCAGGGTCGTGGTAAACTCGCCCACCTGGCTTTGTATATCGGGAATCGCCACGGGGCGAATGGCGAGCGGCAAACGCACGGCGTCGGCCACCTCAGCGCCACTGGCCGCAAAGACCAAATCGACCTCACCGGCCGTCGTCGCCGCCACCGTCCAGCCGACAATTTGCGCAGCGCCCGGTTCAAGCTGAATGGTTTGGGTCACATCAGCCAGAATTTGCAGCCAATCGGCCTGTGCAGTATCGGAGAGGGCCAGCGTGACCGCAAGTTCTTGCGCGGTGTCACTATAGTTGTGAACCAACGCCGAAAGCGCCACCTGATCGCCCGCCGTCAAGATGCGGGGCAGTAATGGGCGCACCACCAGCGGCTGTTGGGTGACAATCTTGCTGATCGCCTCGCCAACCTGCGTCGCCTGGGCTGTGACCGCTTTGGTCGTCAGGCGCCAGGTGGTCAAGTTGTCGGGCAGCGTGACCGTGACCGTCAGCACGCCGTTCACATCGGTTTGGAGAACCGGCAGCCAGATAGCGGTGTCGGGGAAATCACTGCGCGGGCCGGGGCCGACCTCGCCGCCACCGCCGCCACCGCCGCTGAACCAACGGGTCGGCGCCATGCTGTCGAGGGTATGCACCAGATGGTCGCGCTTGTGGTAGAAGGCGTCAAAGATCGGTCCGGCTTGTTCTTCACTCAGCGTAAAGATCGCCTCATCCACCAACGCTGCCGATAGCTCAGCCTGGACGGGTTGCCCATTTTCATCGGTGACTTTAAAGGCGAAAGTTGCCTCATCACGCGGGGCGTAGGTCGTTTTGTCCGCCGTCACCGTCACCGTCAACCGTTTGTTGCTGACCGGCACCGCGATTTCCACCTTGGCCGTGCGCAACCGGCGATCGGCCAGGCTCGACCAGGTCTGTGCCGTCAAGGTGGTATCTTGGGGCTGCCAGGCGTTGACAGTGACAAAGATATTGGGGGCGTCATCGACCTGGATCGGCACGCTGAGCCTGGTCAACGGCGCCTGGATCTGGATCAACTCTTCCCGACGGGTTGTGCCGCGCTCAAAGGTGAGCAGCGCGGGGCCGCTAAAGCTTGACTCAATCACCAACTGCGCTTCTTCACCGGGGTTGTAGGTGGTGCGGTCGGCAGCAATGCGCAGATCCTGCTCACTGGTCGCGAACCAGCCCGCGGCGCCCGCTTGATACACATAGAGCCAGCTTTGATAGCTGATCGGGTTTTCCAGGCTATCGACGCCATTGACGGTGACGCGATAGTAGCCCGCTTGATCAGCCATCATCGGCACAGTGGCCTGGCCCTGATCGTCAGTGATAAGCGCTTCGCTGTAGACATTGGTCACCTTTTCGCCAACGCCGCGCTCCCAACTGATCTGGTCAACGGTCAGGGTCAACGCTTTCGACGCCACCGGCTCGTCGTCAAGGGTGGTCACTTTGGCTTGAATAGTGAATGATTCGAGCGGCGCTTTGACATAACCGCCGGTATCCAGTGTCACCTTTTGTGCGGCGTTGTAGACCTTCACCACGGCAAAATTGCTCACCGTTTGGTGGCTGCCATCGTCCACGGTGACTTCCAACCCCCAATCCTGGTAGGCGAGACTGCCCTGCCAGTCGGGGCGCTGATTGTAGCCGCTCTCGGTGATTCTCTTAGCCGGCCAGGTAAAGTGTTGGCGACCGTCGGCATCGGTGACGCCATTTTGTGGCGTCTCGTAACTATTACCCCAGATGTAGCCCTCGCGCCCATCCTGCCAGTTGCGCGGTTGGAGCAAAAACTTGGTAACGGTCACTTGTCCACTGGCCACCGGCTCATCAAAAAGATAGCGGCTTTCGACTGCCAACTGTATATTGCCGCCCTGGACATAGGTCGGCGCATCGGCGGTGACGTTGACGGTAAAGTCGGGCTTGCGATACTCCTCGACCTTGAAGCGCTGCCGATGACGCTCCTGGCCGATCACCAGTTCGACAGCATAATCCCCCAACACCGCGCCTGCCGCCACCGTAAAGGCGCCGTTGACTGTACCAAAGTCGTTGGTGGTTAAGGGGAGCGTCTGGACGACATTGTCTTTGGCATCGCGCATCTGCACTGTGACTGACATCCCGGCATCGGGCAGGCTGAGAATGGCGTCATCATCCTGGCGCACAATCCCCTTGAAATAGAGTGTCTGGCCGGGGCGGTAGATGGGGCGGTCGGTATAAAGATAGACGCTATGATCTTGCGCCGCGCCTTCCGGCGGGCCACCCCACCAACCACTGCCGGTACGCCATTGGTTGCCAAAACCAACAATGGAGAAGATGTCGGCGCGGTCGGCTTCTGCCCCCGGCGTATGGGCGACCGCTAGCGACGGTTGGGCGTCTTTGGGGAGCGCAGCGCGGAAAAGCCCTTGTTCATCGGTGCGCCCTTCGCCCAACAGCACACCATCGCGGTCATAGATGCTGACCGTCAGATCGGCCAGATTGGCGCCGGCAAAGTCGGTGACCCAGGCCACCGCCTGCCCCCTGGCCTCCTTCAGCGTGATCACGGCGCGGGTGAGCAGCACAAAGAGTTGCGCTTTGGTGTAACCGGCGCTCACTTCCAGGATATAGAAGCCGGGTGGAAGATCAGCGGGCAGGAGCAGTTCGCGCGCATTCGTCATCCCCAGGTTGGGGTCGGTGTTTGTCGGCGCCGTTGTTGGCGCCTGCCAACGTGTGACGGCTTCCAGCCCTTCGGTCTTGATCGGCTTATAACTCCACCAGTTGGTTTGGGTAGAGGCAGTATAGCGTTCACGGAATTGGGCGAAATCAAGCGGGTAGAGACTCATCGCGACGCTCTCCAGCGTCGGTTCGAGTACCTGAAATTGGATAGCACGGCGACCATCGGCATCGACCAGTTGCACATTGGCGCCAAAACCAAAGTCGGCAACCGGATTTAAAGCCGATGTGCGAAAACTCCAGGTATAGGGCGCAGGCAGCACCGTTGCGCCGGTCGCGTCCTGAATGCCCGCCGCCAGTGTGACAATGTACTCAGTATAGGGGTCAAAGTAGCCGCGGTCGGGGGTAAAGCGCGCCTTATTTTCTTCCCAGGTGAAGGCGCCGGCAATGGTCGGGCTGATCTGGAACGCTGCGGTCACCTGTTCCTGATTCATGGGGCGGTCAAAGGTCACTTCAATCGGCGTGGCCGGATGGGCCCCGCTGCCGAAATTGGGCGCAGCAATCGGTGAAACGGTGACAATCGGGAGCGCCGTATTCAGTCGTTGCGGCGCCGGCTGGGGGAAGAGATTCTCGCCAAAATCGCGCAATTCACTTTGGAAGGCGATTTCGTATTCGGTATTCGCAGCGAACGGTGCGTTTGGCGTAAAGGTGAAAACCGTGCCGGCATCGTTCCAACGCCACTGACCATCAACCGCTGGTGTGATGGTCAGCGCCTTTTGCGCCAGTGCGGGTTGCACGCTGTAGTTAAAGTAGATCTGGAGCGGTGCGTCCGGCTGGTTGGGCGTCGGGCCGGTGATTGTACTGATCAGCGTGGGGAGATGATAGCGCCAGGTGTACTCCTCACCCAAGGGCACGCCATTGTTATCGGTGGCTGTGCCGGCCAGGGTAAAGTGATAGGTTGTGCCGGGTTGTAACGGCTGGCGTGGTTCGATATTGACGGTGGCGCCATAGACACTCAAGCGGAAAGGGAAAGCCGGCTCGACGCGCAACGCGGAGGCAATGCTGCCCCGGCTCATCGGTCGGTCAAAGGTCAAGCCAATCGTGGCGCGCACCGAATCGAGATAGTTCTGCGGTGGATAACGATCAAGCAGAATCGGCGCGACCACCAGTGCATTCGTTGTCGTCACGGCCGTTGTGGCCGTGACTGTTTGCGTTACCGTTTGCAGCGATAAACCGGCAGCCTGCACCACTGACTGCGCCAAACCCAACCAACAGAACAGAAGCAAGCCCGTCACCAGCCCAACACGAAATCGTTTCTGAACCATAAACACTCCTATCTCAGATTCAACCCATTGTCGACCACCGAGAGCAGCAGCACCCCGGAACAGGCGCCCCAGATGCTGCCGACGCCACCGGTCAACGCCACGCCACCAATCACGGACGCGGCCACCGTTTCCAAAGTCATCCCGGCTCCTAAGTTCGGCGCCGACACTGCCAACTTGCTCAGCAACATCTATTTTGTTTGCAGCAGTAAGACCCAATCCCCGGCAGTCGGGGTGATGAATTGCTGCGTCGAACTAAATGCCGGTTGCCGCTCGCCATTGCGCGGGTTGAACCATTCGGCCGTCGGACGTACACGCCAGCCGGTGAGATCGAGCGTTACCTGATCATCTTCGGGGATATAGACCAACGTCAGTGAGCGGTCAGCACTTTGGGCGGCGGCAATATAGCGTCGTGGCTCCTGGTCGCCCGGCTGCACCGTCACCAGTTCCGGCGCCGGACGCAACTCATACCAAGGGATGGTGCGCATCAGCTTTGCCAGGTGCGCCATCTGTTCACCGGCGGCCATGTGCAGCGCATCCTGCCAGGGGTAGGGGATGCCGGTCTTGGGGTGGCCCAGCGGCGGTGCGCTGCCGTCGTCCCAGCCCCAGACGCCATGTCCGCCGTAGGTCACGCCGGCGGTTGGGGCGTTGAGCAGGCTCCAATAGATGGCGCGGCGAACGGCTTGTGGGCCAAACCGTTCGCTGGACGGAAAGGCCATGTGGTTTTCATAGGGCGGTTCCAGGTTAATAAAGGGGCGGGCCGGCATCTTTTGCCATTCCTTGGCCGGCGGGCCACTGGTGAGCCATTGGAGCGCCGCGTCGCTGATGCTGTGTCCACTCTGGTAGCCGACAATGTCAAGCCACGCTTCCTCCTGAAAGTCAGCATAGGGCCAGTGCATTCCGCAAGGGTGCAGGGTAACGGGAGCATGACTCCCTGCGCCAAAGACCGCCTGACCGATGCGGCGCCAGCGCGCCGCCACTTCGCTCTCATAGCGGCCATCGCCGTTGAGCATCCAGGCGACATCATGGGCGTGCCAGCGGGCGACCATATACTTTGCCAATACAATCGCTTGATCCTCCGCTAAAGCATTGCCGGGGTTGAGCGCATTTTGTTCAGGCTCCATCCAAACCGCGGCCCAGAGCAGGACGGGAACCGCCAGCAGGCCGAAACGGTTGATGGCGTCTAACCGCTGGTCGAGCCGCTGAAAGAAAGCCGGGTTGATCGTGATCCGGTCGCTGCCGGTGTAGGCCCGTTCTCCTAGCCGGTCGCCATTGGGAAGGGCGGCCCATTGCGTGGTCTGGATCTGCACCGCAGTATAGCCCTGGCGCGCCCGCGTCCAACAGTAGTAAATCCACTCCTCATCGGTGGCAAGCAGGGAGCCATACCAGGCGGTGTCACCCAGCCAGAAAAAGGGCTTGCCGTCAGCGTGAGCCAGGTAGCGGCGGTTGGCCGACAGGCGCACCGGGCCGTGATTTTCAAAGGCAGTTAACCCTTCGCCTTCGTGACATTCAAAGGCGCCTTGGTGATCATGTAACCCATCGTTATCGGGATCGGAACAGCTTGTCGTGTAGCGCCACCAATCTTCCTCATCCGGGGCGAAACGCACCCGCCAGGTATCACCGCCGTCCCAAAAGCCGGGGACAGTATATTCCCGGCCAGAAGGCGCGGTAAAATGGGCGTATAGAGTGACATCTTGCACGAGGTTGTCATAGACGACAGTGCTTGTAAAGCTAAGTTCCAGTCGCTGCCAGCGGGTGGCTAGTACAGTCATTTCCGTAGTCAAGTTGGTTCTAACTTTCTCCTATACAGCACACGCGAACCAAAGGGGGCAGTGTTAAGCAAAGCAACACCAACCCGTTCTGATAGAAGAATAGTAACCCAATGACCACAAACCTGACAAACGAAACTGTGATTCATGATTCGTGCTGCGTGACCTGAGCCTGTCGAAGGTCACGCAGCACGAATCATGAATCACGAATTACTCTGGGTAAACATTCGGCGCCCGACTGCTCACATACTCGTCGTAGGCGGCTTTTTGGGCGTCCTTGCCGATGCGTTCGGTGATAGCGTTCCATTCGTCGGCGGCTTTGTCGAGCGCTTCCTTGGGGTCGCCACCGGCATAGGCCGCGGTGACGGCGCGATCGAGCGCTTCTTCATATTCACGGGCGCCGGGGATGCCCAGATCATGAACGCCACTTTCGGCGCCTTGGCGCAACACATCCAGATATTGGGGCGCATCGGGCCAGAGGCTCTGGTAGCCTGTGTCGTTGAAATGGGATTCGCGATAAGGGTCGCGTAGGGCGTATTGCAGCTTGACCCGTTCACCGCTGATCTCTGGGCTTTGCAGCCACTGGATAAAGAGATAGGCGGCTTCCTTGTTCTGGCTGTCGGCGGAGACGCCCAGGTTGAAACCACCGGCCAATTCGGGATGACCACCCGGCGGCACGGCATAGCCAACCTTACCGGCGATCTGGTTCTTGGGCACCCAACTGAGTTGCTCGGTGTCGGTGCCATAACCGGCGGACCAGCGCCCAATCGGCGGCCAGGTGATGATCATGCCCAACTTGCCATCCATCCAGGCGCTGAGAATTTCAATAAAGCCCCACTTTTCAATGCCGGGGGGCATAAACTGGTTGGAGTTGACCATTTGGGTGAGGGTCTGGACGCCGATCTCGTCGTTGATGGTGGCGCTCATGGCGTCATCAAAGAACTTGCCGCCATTGGCGCGGAAATGATCCATAAACCAGAGGTAGGCCTGCCCTTCGGCCCGTTGGATGCCGCAGCCATAGACCCCCTCCGCCGAGAACTTTTCGGTGAAGAACTGGCACGCTTCATCCCACTCCTGCCAGGTGGTGGGGACAACCAGATCATGGCCGAACTTGGTCTTGAATTCATCCTTGTTGGCCTGGTCCTCAAACCAATCTTTACGGTAGTACATAACAAAGGTGTCGCCGTCGTCAAAGAGGCCGTAGTTGACCCCCTTCCAATACATGAGACCGCGATAGGTGGGCAGCACATCATCGAGTTCGGCGCCATACTTGGCAATGTACGCATCGAGCGGTTCCAGCACGCCGCTGTCGGCTAGGTCACCCGTCCAGGCTGGGGAGTAGCTGATGACATCATAGGCGCCGGTGCCGGCCAGATGTTCGGCCACCGCTTTGGAGTAGAGTTCGGGGAAGGGCACTTCGATCACGTTGATCTTGATGCCGGTCAACTCCTCCCACTTCGGCCCGGAGAAGAGCAGGGGGTCTTGCGCCTGCAACCCCGATTCCCAGGTGACATTGAGTGTAACCCCGCTGAATTGCTTGGCCGCTTCAACGGCGCGGTCGGCCGATGAGCCGGTGGCGGTGGTATCGCCACTGCTGGCCGGTGGCGCCGCGCTGTCACCGGCGGCGGGCGCAGCGGGCGCCGGTGCGCCCGCACAGGCAGCCAACCACAGACTCACCACTGCGAACAAACTGACCCATTTCATCAAACGCAACTGCATAGTGATTCCTCCTTGGTGATAATGAAAACACGGGACACAACAACGGATTCAGGATAGGAACGGATTTGCTTCGTGCTATGAGAGTATTCGTGATTATCGGGGTAATCCTTACACCCAATCCTATTCGGCGCTTCTCAACTCTTAAGAAAATCCGTTCCTATCCTGAATCCGTTGTTGTGTGTGCAGTGACGCATTAATCCCTGGCTACCGTAGGGTTTCATAGAGAGTAGGGAATGAGTCTGATCGAGACAGATTGCCCATTGGTCAAGCATCGTTCGAGCATATCAAAACCGATCCGAAAAATACTGAGATCCCTGCGGTCGT
>QWII01000096.1:0-2500 GCA_021405325.1 Caldilinea sp. CFX5
TGGTAAACTCCTTGCTCGTGCCCTGGAAGGCTGTTTGTGAAGTGGTTCACAAGTCAGGAAAGTGTAACGCCAATAACGGGTGACGGACTTGACAGCGGCAGGGGAATGGGGTAGAATCCTTCTTCGTGCCTGCGGCCAAAGGCGACTACGGTGGCCACCAACGGTGGGGCTGGGTACAACAAAATCTTGCGACTGAAGTGACAAACGCCGGTTGTGAGATTTGACAGGAAAGCGAAGGGGTGGTAGACTTCTCCTTCGCCCGGAAGAACATTAACAACTAAAGAGTGATAAGACATTTTGAGTCTTGAGGAACATACGAGTTTAGACTCGTCTTTACGGAGAGTTTGATCCTGGCTCAGGATGAACGCTAGCGGCGTGCCTAACACATGCAAGTCGAACGTGAGAGGGTACTTGTATCCTTGAAAGTGGCGGACGGGTGAGTAAGACGTAGGTGACCTGCCTCGAAGTGGGGGATAACCACTGGAAACGGTGGCTAATACCGCATGAGCTGGCGGCAATGGGAATTGCTGTCAGGAAAGGTTAACTGTTTTGAGAGGGGCCTACGGCCGATTAGCTAGTTGGTGAGGTAAAGGCTCACCAAGGCGATGATCGGTAGCTGGTCTGAGAGGACGATCAGCCACACGGGAACTGAGACACGGTCCCGACTCCTACGGGGGGCAGCAGTGAGGAATATTCGGCAATGGGGGCAACCCTGACCGAGCAACGCCGCGTGGAGGATGACGGTTTTTGGATTGTAAACTCCTTTTCTCAGGGAAGAGTGAGGACGGTACCTGAGGAATAAGTCACGGCTAACTACGTGCCAGCAGCCGCGGTAATACGTAGGTGGCAAGCGTTATCCGGAATTACTGGGCGTAAAGCGCACGCAGGTGGCTATCTAAGATTGACGTGAAAACTGCTGGCTTAACTGGCAGACGTCGTTGATGACTGGATGGCTTGAGGCGAGGAGAGGGGTGTAGAATTCCCGGTGTAGTGGTGGAATGCGTAGAGATCGGGAGGAATACCAGTGGCGAAAGCGGCACCCTGGCCTTGGCCTGACGCTCAGGTGCGAAAGCGTGGGGAGCGAACGGGATTAGATACCCCGGTAGTCCACGCCATAAACGATGAACACTAGGTGTGAGCGGTGTCAAAGCCGTTCGTACCGCAGCCAACGCGATAAGTGTTCCGCCTGGGGAGTACGACCGCAAGGTTAAAACTCAAAGGAATTGACGGGGGCCCGCACAAGCAGCGGAGCGTGTGGTTTAATTCGATGCAACGCGAAGAACCTTACCTGGACTGGACGTGTCGGTAGTAGTGAAGTGAAAGCGGAACGACCCTTCGGGGAGCCGATGCAGGTGCTGCATGGCTGTCGTCAGCTCGTGTCGTGAGATGTTGGGTTAAGTCCCGCAACGAGCGCAACCCTCGTCGGCAGTTATACGTGTCTGCCGAGACCGCCGCTATCAAAGCGGAGGAAGGTGGGGATGACGTCAAGTCAGCATGGCCTTTATGTCCAGGGCGACACACACGCTACAATGGCTGGTACAATGAGCAGCGAACGGGTGACCGGGAGCGAATCTCATCAAAGCCAGTCGTAGTTCAGATTGCAGGCTGCAACCCGCCTGCATGAAGCCGGAGTTGCTAGTAAACGCAGGTCAGCCATACTGCGTTGAATACGTTCCCGGGCCTTGTACACACCGCCCGTCACGTCATGGGAGTTGGTAACACCTGAAGTCGGTGACTGAACCGCAAGGACAGAGCTGCCTAGGGTGGGGCCGATGACTGGGACGAAGTCGTAACAAGGTAGCCGTACCGGAAGGTGTGGCTGGATCACCTCCTTTCTAGGGACGCCCACAGGCAGACTTGTGAATGCAAGCGAGCAGGGCACTATCCCGAAATACAAAACAAAGACCTTCTACGGAAGGCAGACCTTCGCAAGAAGGTAGCCATAAAGCCTCAAGCCTCAGATGTCTTATCACTCTTTAGCGGTTAATGCTTTCGGGCCTGTAGCTCAGACGGTTAGAGCACTGTGCTGATAACGCAGGGGTCAGTGGTTCGAGTCCACTCAGGCCCACTTCAATAATTAATTGTCAACGAACCATTGATAATGATTAATGAAGGGGAGCCGTAGGGGACTCGTTCTGTCTCCGGGGTACAGCACGAAAGCAGCAACACCCCCAGCCGACCATCAAGCGGGAAAGAAAGACACGGATACGAAAAAGCACGGTGTTTCACAGCGCTGCTTCCTATCGGTGTGAGAAAGCCTGAATGGTGTAAGGGTCTGGCGGTGGTAAACGCTTGGTACGTTAAAAACTGAATAGGATTAGGTATCTACATTCCTAAGTAGAAGTTGTTGAAGAGAAACAATGGTTAAGCTACTAAGGGCGTACGGAGGATGCCTAGGCGTCAAGTGCCGAAGAAGGACGTGTCGCACTGCGAAAAGCGACGGGGAGTTGTGCGAAGACTGTGAGCCGTCGATGTCCGAATGGGGAAACCCGACCTGGGG
>QWII01000096.1:5000-57599 GCA_021405325.1 Caldilinea sp. CFX5
CCCTAGTACGAGAGGACCGGGGTGGACGGACCGCTGGTGTGCCAGTTGTCGTGCCAACGGCAGCGCTGGGTAGCTAAGTCCGGACTGGATAACCGCTGAAAGCATCTAAGTGGGAAGCCGTCTGCAAGATCAATTCCCTCACAGGGTAACCTGGTAAGCGCGCTGGCAGACGACCAGCTTGATAGGCGGGATGTGTACAGGCTGAGAGGCCTTTAGCAAAACCGTACTAATGCGCGAGGGCTTAATCAACCTTGTTTCTTGAGAACAACAACACCTAATCCTACTCAGTTTTTAGCGTAACAAGCTAAGCAATCATGAATGGAGAACGAAAAATACTTGATTGTTATTCGTTGTCCATTATCCGTTAGAAATTAGGGCAGGTTTGTTGGTGATTCGAGCGGTGGGGGTACACCCGGTCCCTTCTCGAACCCGGCAGTTAAGTCCACCAGCACCGATGGTAGTATGTGGGTCGCTACATGCGAGAGTAGGTCATTGCCAACAACCTCCCCGGTCCGTGACCGGCGCCCCGGCCACTCTACACAGCCGGCTAGTAAGACGAAAAGGCCGGCCAAATCAGATTTACACTCTGATTTGGCCGGCCTTTTCGTTGCCTTTTCGTTACTGTCCGTAGCTGGCAAAGACACTAGTACTGCCATCTTCCGCGAAGGCAATAACATCATACGCCTCTGCCGGCTGTCCATCAATCTCCATACCGGGCGAGCCAATGGGCATACCAGGAACGGAGAGACCGCGAATTTTCGGTCGTTCCTTGAGCAACCGTTGAATCTCGGCGGCGGGGACATGACCTTCAATAACATAGCCATCGACGATGGCTGTGTGGCAGGACTGTAACTCGCCTGGTACACCGTGTTCGGCTTTGATGCTCGTCAAATCGTTCTGATCTTGGATTTGAAGACGAAAGCCATTGGCGGCCAGGTGTTCCGTCCATGCGCCACAGCAACCTCAGGTCGGTGACTTATAGACAACAATCTGGGGGCCATCTTGGGCGCCAGACGCTGCGCCATTGGTGGTGCGTTGTGTCGAACGTGCGCCACAGGCGGTTGCCAGCGGGAGCAACGCTACCCCCGCCAGAAAAGCGCGCCTGGGTATTGGTTTGATTGGCAGCATCGGTTGCCTCATCTCGATTGTGAAAAAAGACGATAGTCACGATGCCCTATTATACCACCTTTGCGCTATCCAACCAAGTGGCGCTTGTTGGGGTAATTTGTGTTACCTCCGCTACGCAATTTACAGAAAATTGACAGTGTGTTAAAATAGCCGCTACACAACGCGCGTATCCTATCCTTCTAAAGCGCATTCAGCAGCGTACAAGAGAAATGACTTCCTGTTTATCAATCATTCATGAAAGCAAGGCGTGAAGGAAGCCCCTAGCCGTTAACAGCCAGGCTATACCTTTCTCTTTGTCATCATGAGTGCTTATCAATTCTGTTGATAGTAGAGGAGAAATAGAGCTTATGCAGAGCAAAAAGATTTCGCGCTGGTTAGCGTTCCTGCTCATTGGCGTCCTTTTGTTGACTGCCTGTGTGCAACAGCAGGCGCCATCGGCCGCACCCGCCGCGGCAGCCGGTAGTGACAGCGCCGCATCGGGGATGGATGCTTTAATCCAGGCGGCGCAGGCTGAAGGTGAATTGAATGTGATTGCGTTGCCCCGCGATTGGTGCAACTATGGTGAAGCCATTGATACCTTCAAGGCCAAGTATGGTCTGAATGTCAATGAGATCAACCCCGATGCCGGTTCTGCCGAAGAGTTGGAAGCCGTGCGCGCCAACAAAGATAACAAAGGGCCGCAAGCGCCCGATGTGCTGGATATTGGCCCGGCCTATGGCGTCGAAGCCAAAGAGCAGGGGTTGACGATGCCGTACAAGGTGGCGACCTGGGATACGATTCCCGAGAATTTGAAGGATGCGGATGGTCACTGGTATGGCGACTATTATGGCGTCATGTCGCTCCAGGTCAATGCCGATGTGGTGCAAAACATTCCACAGAGCTATAGCGACCTGCTCAAGCCGGAATACAAAGGGCAAGTTGCCAACGGCGATCCGTTGATCGGCAACCAGGATGTGCAAGCCGTGGTCGCTGCGGCCTTGGCGAATGGCGGTTCGGTGGATGATGTCGCGAAGGGTGTTGAGTTTTTCAACCAACTCTTTGAAATGGGCAACCTGGTGCCGACGACTTGGAACGCCGCCACCTTTGCCAAAGGCGAAACGCCGATTGTCTTCCGCTGGGACTATCTGGCCCTTACGCAACGCGACACCAATGGCGATAACCCCAAGACCGAAGTCGTCATCCCTTCGGATGTGACCTTGGGCGGTTTCTATGTCCAGGCGATCAGCGCCTATGCCCCGCACCCGAACGCGGCCAAACTGTGGATGGAGTTCCTCTATTCGGATGAAGGTCAGTTGATCTGGCTCAAAGGCTACTGCCACCCCATCCGCTACCAGGATCTGGCGGCCCGCGGCGTCATCCCGGCGGATTTGGCGGCCAAACTGCCATCCGATGAACTCTATGCCAAAGCCGTCTTCCCCACCCTGGAACAGGCGACCAAGGCCAAAGAATATATCACCACCAACTGGAAGATTCAGTTGGAAAAAGTTCAATAGCTCTGCTGCGTGATAGGTGCTGCGTGTTGGGAAGTTGTCAAACATGCAGCACCTATCATGTATCACTTTTCATACATCCATGTCAACCACCACATTTGCTTCACCCGCTACCGTTTTTCCACGCCGCCTTTCTTGGGCTTGGGTCGGCACTGTCCCGTTCTTTCTCTTTGCCGCGGCTTTTTTGCTTGTCCCTTCGTTTCGTCTGCTCCTGGGTAGTTTTTACACTGCCGATGCCGGCTTTACTTTTGCCAATATACGCGCGCTAGGGACGCCGGAAATTATTGATTCTTATCTTTTAAGCTTGCGGATTAGTGTGATTACCGCTGTGGCTGGCGCCATCTTTGGCGCACTGATTGCCTATGCCATTACTTGGGGCGGGTTGCCGCGCGGGGTGCGCAACGGGGTGTTGACCTTTTCCAGTGTGGCAGCGAATTTTGGCGGCATTCCCCTGGCCTTTGCCTTTATCACCCTCTTGGGGCGCACAGGGGCCGTTCCAGTTTTTGTAAAAAATTGGACCGGCGTTGATCTTTACGATATGGGCTTTAGCGTCTACAGTCTCTCCGGCCTTTCGCTGGCCTATCTTTACTTTCAATTCCCGCTCATGGTGTTGATCATGACGCCGGCCTTTGAAGGGTTGAAGCGTGAATGGCGGGAAGCGGCGGTTAACCTGGGCGCCAGCTCCTTTGAATTTTGGCGCTATGTCGGGCTGCCGATCTTGCTGCCTTCCCTCTTGGGATCGACTGTGCTGCTCTTTGGCAATGCCTTTGGCGCCTATGCCACGGCCTTCGCCCTCACGGGCGGCACCTACAACTTGATCACCTTGAAGATCGGCCAGCAGATCCGCGGTGATGTCCTCTATAACCCCGGCCTGAGTTATTCCATGGCGCTGGGCATGGTGGTGGTGCTGGGGATCGCCATTAGCTTTTATGTCTGGATGCAGCGACTGGCTGCGCGTTGGATTCGCTAAGGAACAAAGGGGAGACCATGGGTAAAGCAAGTGGCGTGCGCTTCTTCGCCTGGCTTATTTTATTGGCGGCAGTGGTTTATCTTATCCTGCCGTTGTGGACAACCTTGGATTATTCCTTGCGCGCCAAGAAGGCGGAATTGAGCCTGTTAGCCTATGAACAGGTGTTGCAATTTAGGGATTATCCAGTGATTCTGTACCTGTCGCCGTTGCGCTTGGTGACGAACTTCCCGGCTTTTTATAGCACGCTGCTCTTCTCCTGTGCAATGGCAATTTTGACCATTCTTTTGAGTACGCTGGTTGTCTTTCCGACCGTCTACTGGGTGCATCTGCGTTTGCCCCAACTCCGCCCCGTGATCGAGTTCTTTACCGCCATGCCCTTTGTGATTCCGGGCGTCGTGTTGACCTTTGGGCTGTTGCGCACCTATTCGGGGCCGCCCTTTGCCCTGACCAATACCGAGAGCGGCACCATTTTGCTCTTGGTCTGCGGCTATACGGTGACGGCATTACCCTATACCTTTCGGGCGATTGACACCGGGATGCGGGCCATTGATGTGCGCACCCTGACCGAAGCGGCCCGCAATTTAGGCGCGTCGTGGGCAACCGTTATTGTGCGGGTGATCCTACCCAATTTGCGGACAGCGGTATTGGCGGCGGCTTTTCTTACCTTTGCCATTGCCATCGGCGAGTATTCGCTTTCGGTCTTTCTCTTCCCCGATGAACGCGCCTTTGGCCCCTATATTGCGGCTCTCACCCGGCGTCAGCCCTATCAGCCGGCAGCGTTGACCATTATCAGCTTTCTCATGGTCTGGTTTTTTGTCACCCTCATTCAGTGGTCTGGCCGGGGTTCGAGCGATCGGGTGCAGATGACGGGCGGACGGTAGCACGAGAAGACAAAAGACAAGAAGACAGAAGACAAGAAGATATCATAAGGATTGTTTATGGCCTTTCTGGAATTGGTGCAATTGCGCAAGGTCTTTGGCAAGACGGTGGCAGTCGATAATTTTGATCTGAAGGTGGAACGGGGCGAGTTTGTCTCGTTTTTGGGGCCGAGTGGTTGCGGCAAGACGACGACCATGCGCATGATCGCCGGTTTTGAGACGCCCACGAGCGGCGCCGTGCGTTTGGGGGGGAGCGATATTACCCATACGCCGGAGAACAAACGCAATGTCGGGATGGTCTTCCAATCCTATGCCCTCTTTCCCCACCTGAGTGTGCGCGATAACATTGGTTTCGGCTTAAAAATTGCGCGTAAACCGAAGACAGAAATCCGGCAACGGGTGGACGCCATGTTGGATCTGATCAAAATGACCCCGCTCGGCGACCGCTATCCCCATCAACTGTCGGGTGGGCAGCAACAGCGGGTGGCGCTGGCGCGGGCGCTGGCGATGCAGCCGCAAGTGCTCTTGCTCGATGAGCCGCTATCGGCGCTGGATGCCAAGATCCGCGTTTCGTTGCGCAATGAGATTCGCACCATCCAACGTAAATTGGGCATTACCACCATCTATGTCACCCATGACCAGGAAGAGGCGCTCTCGCTCTCCGACCGGGTGGTGGTGATGAACGAGGGGCGTATGGAGCAGATCGGCGCACCCTTTGAGATTTACAACTTCCCGCAAACGGCCTTTGTCGCCTCCTTTGTCGGCACGCTGAACACCCTGGCGGCGACGGTGGTTGATGCTGGTCAAGGACATTTGCGCGTAAATGGTAACGATGTCTATACCACCCAGCCCATGAAAGCCCGTAATGGTGAAACGGTCAAACTCGCTCTGCGCCCTGAGCAGTTGCGCTTGAGCGGCAGCGGCAGCGGCGAAAACACCCTCCCCGGTCGCCTCGAGAGCATTTCCTTTCTCGGCTCGATTGTGCGCATCAGCATCACTATTGACGCGACGACTTTGCTGCTGGATGAATTTAATCATCCCCACCTGACCCTACCTGAAGTAGGCGCACCTGTGACCCTCTATTTTCCGCGTGAAGCTTGTTTGGTGCTCTCCTAAGGGTTGTGTGAAGCAAGCTAATTATCACCGCAAATCCATAGATTTGCGGTGATAATTCCTGCTATGGCGCATTTTGAATGAGCGGTAAATATAGCTGGACGGTATGACCTGTGGGTGATTCGTCCGGATCGCCTTTACTGGTTGGGCTGGGCGTGATTGTCGCGATTGCAGATGGGAGCGGTGACGGTGTAAGGGTTATGGTTGTCGTTGCTGTTGGCGTGTCCGTTGCCGTTGACTCTACTGGGGCTGCCGTTGCGCCGGCTGGCGTATGGGTGGGCGTCGGTGTTTCCGTGGCCGGCATCGTTGGTGTGCTGGTGCTGGCCGCCGTCGGTGTACTTGTTGCTGTATTTGTCGGCGCCGGCGTTGGTGTAAGGGTTGCTGGATCCGTCGGTGTCGGCGTTGGGGTAGTGGTCGGCGTGTTGGTTGGTATAGCTGTTGGCGTTGCACTGGCCGTTGGTGTGAGCGTCGGCGTGCGTGTGGGAAGCGGTACATTCGCCGTCGAAGCAAAACGCCACAGTTGGTTATTGGCAACCAACCAAACGCGATTGAGTTGATCAACCTCCAGCCGTTGGACAGTGTTGGGCGCCATTGGCAGGGGATAGCTGCTGCGACTGCCATCCTCGGCTAACCGGCGCAACTCATGTTGCCCGCCGAAGGTTGCGGCATAGCGATACCAAACCGCGCCATCCACACCAATGGTCCAAAGAGTATTACGCTGGGTAGCTGAACGGATACGTGTACTTTCCGTGGTAATCAAAACGCCTACTTCCGGATAACGGTAAAGCTGACCATTGGGACGTACAATCAACACCGCGACCGAAGGCCCACACTGCCCAGGCGCCGGCCCCAGGCGTGCAAAGACAGTGCCATCGGTCGCTGCCACCAGATCACAGATCGGCTCATTCTGCACAATCGGTTCCCAAACCGACGCTCTGTAGCGCCATAAGCCATTCGTGTTGCCATACCACAATTGTCCGGTTGCGTCGAGGGTAATGGAGGCATAGCTGCTGTACCCGGTGGTAGCAGTATAGGTGGTGCGGCGATCATCGGTGGCGTCAAAAGGCGTTCCGCCAGTATCGAGTTGGATAACACCGGCCTTATCAAAACTAAGCAGTGTCATGCCTAACCATACACGACGCTCATTTTCTATATAGAGATCGGTAAGAAAGCCGTTTGGTGAACCGGCGGGAAGCAGCAAGCCGCTGAAGGTATTATAGCGACTAGGTTGCCCTTCATGGTACTGAGTCAAGAGTAGACAGTTTTCCCCGCGTACGTGACAATAACTCGGGTACCAGAGATCGCCATTGGGCGCCTTGGCGAAAGTCTCAACCCGTTCGTTTGATCTGTTGCTGGGGATCATCTCCCAAGTATCATCCGTGAGTGTCAGGCTCTGCTGGTCATGGTAGCGATAGACAGCGCCGGCACTGTAGGGATCGACATAGCCGCTATAAAGCCAGATAACGCCATCATCAGCGACCAACGCATCCGTCACCTCTGCATAAGGCGGTGCATCGGTAAAATAAGTAACCGTGCCATCCGGCTGGCGCAGCCAACCTGGCCCAATCGCCCACTGGCCGGTTGAAGTCGCCAGCACTTTAACCAGCGGCCCAGTGCCAAGGAGTGTTGTTAAAGAGGAGCCATCGAGTTTACTAATGCCGTAGTAGTTCATCCCATAGAAGCCACCCTGCTGCCATCCGAGCCAGATCGTGTCCTGCGGATCAACAGCCAATGTTATAGGGCCGCCACCAAAGGAAAAATATAGGCCAAGGTCAATGATCGACCATGCGCCATTTCGCCACTGCAAAAGCTCATCCCAGGAAGAGAGCGTCCACACCTGCTGCTGTTGATCGCTGATCAAGACCGTGGGCGGCATGGTCGCACGAATGGGTGTGCGGTTCTGCCAGGAATTGCCGTTATAGACTAGATAATCGACCCAAATGTCAGCGCCCGCCACTGCCCAGAGGCGGTTCTGATTTTGCGTCTGTTGAATGCGGGCATAGTCACCAACCACGGCGGTGGTGCGGTTGGGGAACCAGCGCCAACTACCGTCGCTAGTTAACCGGCTGACGCTGCCATTGGGCAGACCGTGGCTAACGTACAGCGTGCCATCAGCGGTGAGCGCAATGGCGTCCACGGTGTTGGTATATAGCCCGCTGTTGGCTGCGGTAAAGTGATGCCATTGCCCACCCGCGTCTAACCGCGTCAGCCCGCCGTCGCCGCCAAACCAACGATTGCCGGCGCTATCGACCGCCACCGCCACCACTGCCGTGTGGGGCAGTCCATCGACGGCGGTGTAGCGCTGATAATTGTGCGCATTCTTGTCCCAGCGGATAATTCCCCCGGTGGCGCCGATCCATAACTGATTGCCGTCATCCGCCAGATCATAGAGTTGCGCGCCCCAGGTTGTCCAAAAGGGCGTTGCCGCTGG
The DNA here is from genome assembly GCA_021405325.1 of Caldilinea sp. CFX5. The sequence goes on from QWII01000096.1 coordinate 13,011, forward strand.
TATTGGCGTTGTTGTTACTGTTGACGCGGCAAAGGATGTGCGTGTTGCCGCCTGTCCATAACCGGCAAGGGCGACAAATGTGAATAATAGAGGAATCGCCATAACGGCGAGAATGCGACAAAGTTGGCGCAAAGCGTTTGTGCCTGTCCTGGGATCTAGTAGCATCTTGCCTCCAAAGGGATAGAAACCAAATGCCAACGACCCTGATAGGGTGCAATAGTAACGGTTAGTCAGTTCGCGTGTTGCGGTGGAGGGGCAAGGCGAAGGGCGGCTGCAATGATGCCTCAGCACGCAATCATAACAAAGGTGCGATCAGGGTAAAAGGTATGAGAGATAGTATAGAGGAAGATGGGGGAAAATGCAAACTAACTTTTGCTTTCGTAAGTTTTAGCTGGCTGGTCGTTTGTACATCAAGACCGTGCGCTGAAACTCAATCACCACCACGCCATCCTGATTGCGCCCGACGTGGCGAAAGGTGACAATGCCCCGATCCGGTTTAGAGCGTGACTCACGTAAGGCCACCACCTGGCTTTCGACATAGAGCGTATCGCCATGAAAGACCGGGTGTGGGTGAACAACCTGTTCATAGCTCAAGTTCGCCACGATTGTTCCTTCCGTTAGCTCTGATACAGTCAACCCGACCGCTAACCCCAACGTAAAAATGCCGTTGACAATGCGGCGGCCAAACTCGGTCTGTTTGGCGGCAAAATCTTCATTTAGGTGGAGCGGCTGGGTGTTCATCGTCAACGCCGAGAAGAGGACATTGTCCGTTTCAGTGATGGTGCGCCCCAGTGAATGGCGAATGACATCGCCGACGGTTAGATCGTCAAAATATTTGCCTGCCATACCTCTGTTGTTCCTTTCCTCTGCAACGGCATCTGTGCTTATTCTGACATAAGCGGCGGCAATGTGCCAAGACTTACGGTCTGTTATCTGCAACTATGTTGTAATGAAACGGCGACAATGAGGTCGCTATACTAAACTCAAATCCGCAGAAGCGCATGGTTAGCGATAACCGGCGCTTTGCCATTGAGTTTGAGTTGCGCTGGTGGACCAGCCCCATGCTGATCCACCAGCAGGTTATTGAGGGAGGCAACGATGCTCTCTACCGCTCAAGTCTCATTCTACCAGACCGGCTGCACAGCCGATTGTGCGCAGCCTGACTATCTTATACGCCAACTACCGGTTGCCGTAACGGCGCCGTCGGCCTTTGCTGCCAACTGGTTACCGACTCTTACGCCAGCGTTGGAAGATTACCGAACGGCTCTCCTGAGTCGTCAAGTCAGTCGCCTTGGGCAGCGCGAAGTTCTCAGTGGCCGCGCCAAGTTTGGCGTCTTTGGCGCCGGCAAAGAAATTGCCCAACTGGCGTTGGCACGGGTCTTTCGCCCTGGTGACTTTCGCGCCGGTTATTACCGCGACCAAACTCTCATGTTTGCGCTCGGCATGACCACGCCGGAAGCCTTTTTTGCCCAACTTTACGCAAATGCAGATGTCACTGCCGAACCGTCGAGCGGGGGGCGCTCGATGGTGGCGCACTTTGCCACCCGTCTGCTTGACGCCGATGGGCATTGGCTGCCCCAAACCGACCGTTACAACTCCTCGGCTGATATTTCTTGTACGGCTGCCCAAATGCCGCGTCTGGTCGGGTTGGCTTATGCCTCGCGCCTCTATCGGGAATTGCCGGAGTTGCACGCCTTTACTGACTTTTCGCACCAAGGCGACGAGATCGCCTTTGGCACGATCGGCAACGCCAGTTGCGCGCAAGGCATGTTTTGGGAAGCGCTTAACGCTATCGCTATTCTGCGCGCACCGGCCGTCATCTCGGTTTGGGATGATGAGTATGGCATCTCCGTCCCCAACCGTCATCAATTGCTCGGCGGTGATTTGACGGCGCTGCTGGAAGGCTTTCGCCGCCGACCCGACTGTGAGCAGGGTTTCGATCTCTACCGTGTCCCCGGTTGGGATTACCCAACGCTGGTTGATGTTTATGCTCAGGCCGCCGCCAACGCCCGCCAGTATCACCGCCCTGCGCTCATTCATGTCGTGGCGATGACCCAGCCGCAAGGTCATTCTACCTCCGGTAGCCACGAACGGTACAAATCAGCGGAGCGACTGGCCTGGGAAGCCGCCCATGATCCGGTGGTCAAGATGCGAGAATGGCTTCTCACCACAGAACAAGCTACCGAAGCGGAACTAACGCAACTGGAAAGCGCCGCCCGTCAGGAAGCCGAAGCTGCCCGTGAGCGCGCCTGGCAAGCCGTCTGTACGCTTTTACAAGCGGAGGCGCATGAACTAGCTGATCTGTTGGCGGATGTAGCCCAAAGCTCGTGTCAGACGGATGCGCTGATCGACTTGAGCCACCCCTTGCGCGATGATGCACACCTGCCCTTGCGCAAAGAAGTGCTACAGACGGCGCAAAAAGCCTTAGCCCGCCTGCACAAGGAAGCTGAACAGGTGCGTACCCCTTTACGTGAATGGCGGTCCACCCAACTCGCCGCCAATCGCACACGCTACGGCGCCTATCTGTATAGCGAAAGTGACGAGTCGCCGCTGAAAGTTCCACTCGTCCCGCCTGTGTATGATGAAGCTGTTCGCGAAGTGCGCGGTTTTGAAGTGTTGCAAGCCAACTTTGATCTTCTCCTAGACCGGGACCCGCGCATCTGCATCTTTGGCGAGGATGTGGGGAAACTGGGGGATGTCAATCAGGGCGTAGCCGGTCTGCAAGCAAAGTATGGCCCGTTGCGTGTCGCCGACACCGGCATTCGCGAGGTAACGATCATCGGCCAGGCTATTGGCATGGCCATGCGCGGTCTACGCCCCATTGCCGAAATCCAATACCTGGATTACATCCTGTACCCGCTAATGACCCTCTCTGACGATCTTGCTACCCTCCACTGGCGGACGCATGGCGGGCAAAAAGCGCCGGTGATTGTCCGCACCCGTGGTCATCGCTTAGAGGGGATCTGGCACTCCGGCTCGCCGATGGGCGGTCTGCTCCATCTGTTGCGGGGCATGCACCTGCTCGTGCCGCGCAACATGACTCAAGCGGCCGGTTTTTATAACACCCTGTTGCGGGGCGACGATCCGGCGCTGGTCATTGAGGTGCTGAACGGCTATCGCCTGCGCGAACGACTACCGGCCAATCTGGGTGACTTTACCGTCCCGCTCGGTGTACCCGAAATCTTGCGTACCGGCGAGGATGTCACCCTTGTCACCTATGGCGCCTGCTGTCGTATTGCCCTGGAAGCGGCTGCGCAATTAGCCGACCTCGCCATTGATGTAGAAGTGATCGATGTACAATCGCTGCTGCCTTTTGATCTAACCCACACCATTGTCGAATCGCTCAAGAAGACCAGCCGGCTGGTCTTCTTGGACGAAGATGTCCCCGGCGGCGCCGCGGCTTACATGATGCAGCAAGTGTTGGAGGTGCAGGACGGCTACCACTGGCTCGACTCGCCGCCACGCACCATCACTGCCCAGCCCCATCGCCCCGCCTATGGCACCGATGGCGACTACTTTTCCAAACCGAATGTCGAAGATGTGGTTCTGGTTGTCTATGACCTGCTGCATGAAAGCGACCCTGCCCGCTACCCTACCCTATGAGCCAGAAAAAAGCAGGCGTCAAGCGACTAAAATTTATGTAATGGATACAGAAAAAGCCCAGGCAACACCCAAAAAAAGCGTTCATTCCGCCCTCAGCGAACATAGCCGAACGCTCTTCTGCTCTTTCTGTCTTCTCGTCTTTCCCAAGGGGGTGACTATGGAATTTGCCTTGAGCCAAGAACAGCACATGTTTCGGGAGATGGTGCATGACTTTGCCGCCAGAGAGGTTGCCCCGCTGGCGAAGCACACTGATGAAAGCAGTGAATTTAACTGGACCGCTGTACGCAAGATGGGGGCGCTGGGGCTATTAGGGATGCAAGTGCCGGAAGAATATGGCGGCGCCGGGATGGATACTATTAGCGCCGCCATCGCCATCGAAGAGTTAGGCTGGGCCTGCGGCTCGACTGCGCTGGCGATCTCGGCCCATAACAACCTGGGCATCGGCCCCTTGCTTGACTACGGAACGGAAGCCCAGAAGGAGCGGTGGGTAACCCATCTCGCCACCGGTCGGGGGAAACTAGGCTGTCTCTGTCTGACTGAACCTGGCGCCGGCTCGGATCTCAAGGGCGGTGTACGCACCAACGCCGTCAAAGAAGGGGACAGGTGGATCATTGACGGCGCCAAAATGTGGGCGACTAACGCTTCCATTGCCGACACGATGATCGTCCTCTGTCGCACCGACCTGGCCGGCGGCAGCCACAGCTTGAGTCAAATCCTGGCGCCGACCGATACGCCCGGCATTACCATCGGTCCGCCGGAGAAGAAGATGGGGTTGAACGGCTCGCCGACCCACGCCGTCACCTTTACCGAGGTCTCTGTGCCCATGGAAAATCTCATCGGTGAAGAAGGGCAAGGATTACAACAGACCCTCGCCACCTTGACCAAAGGGCGCATCAGCATCGGTGCGCTGGCCGTGGGCCTGGCCCAAGCCGCCTACGAACGGGCCTTGCACTATGCCAAAGAACGCGAAACCTTCGGCAAACCGATCGGTCAGCATCAGGCGATCCAATTTATGCTCGCCGACGCCGCCACCGAGATACAAGCGGCGCGACTTATGATATACTGGGCGGCATGGCTGCGCGATCAGGGTAAGCCCTATGCCAAAGAGGCCGGTATGGCTAAACTGATGGCAACGGAGATGAGCGAACGGGTCTGTCGCAACGCCATCCAGGTTCACGGCGGCTACGGCTACAGTCGCGAATTTGAGGTCGAGCGGATGTATCGCGATACCCGGCTCATGTCCATCGGCGAAGGTACGAGCGAAATTTTACGCATGGTGATTGCGCGTCATTTGTTGGAAATGTAATATGTTGTGTGTCAGGCGACTGCAACCGCTTTTTGCATTTGCTCTTGCGTCCAAGCATTGAGGCTTTTGCCCTGTGCTTCGGCCAACGCCGCTGCCTGTGCGTGCAGTTGCGGATCGATGCGCAGTAAAACTTTACCTGAATAGGGCTTTTGCGGTGATCGTCCCAACTTTTCACAGGTAGTCAGGTAATCGTCTACAGCTTCAATAAAAGCGTTTCGTAGCTCGGCGACCGATTCGCCGTGGAAACCGATAACATCGCGGATGCCGGCAATGTGACCAATAAAACAAGCGTCATCATCGCTATACTCAATGCGGGCGACATAACCTTTGTAGGTCATCATATTCATGGTTTGATCCCTGCTTGTCTCAAGAACTCGCGTGCGTCACGTACTTGATAAGGCTTGGCTTCCTTTTGTGGATGCGGTCGATGGAATGTAGCAATCACATCGTTTAGCTCAAAACGAACACGAGAACCACTACCTTCGATCACCTGGGCACCGACCGCTACAAACAAAGCCTCAATTTGTCGCCAAGCCAAGGTTGTCGGTGTTGGCGTAGCAAAGATGGCCGTTAATGTGCGGCGGTGAGCAGCTTTCATGTTTGGTATGATAGCAGATAATGATAGCATGAGCAAATAAAAGGTAAATCAAGCCATCTTTGGAGTGTTTGGCAATTCATCCTATGGATATTCTTGAAACACAAATCAATCGACAAAGTGCAACCTACCAAGCGAATGCCGAGCATAATCAAGCGTTGGCAGCAACGCTACGGGAGCGATTAGCCGTTGTGCGTATGGGTGGCGGCCCCGAAGCGCGGACGCGCCATGAAGAGCGGAGGAAGTTGCTTGTACGTGATCGCATTGATCAACTGCTCGACCCTGGTTCGCCCTTTTTAGAATTGTCCCCGCTGGCGGCCTGGGATCTCTATGGCAATGACGCGCCGGGCGCCGGCATTGTCACTGGTATTGGCAGCGTCGCCGGCCGCGAGTGTATGATTGTCGCCAACGACGCTACCGTCAAGGGCGGGACCTACTACCCGATGACGGTGAAAAAGCATCTGCGCGCCCAGCAGATTGCCCTGGAGAATCGGCTGCCCTGTCTCTATCTGGTCGATTCGGGGGGCGCCTTTTTGCCCATGCAGGATGAAGTCTTTCCCGATGTCGATGATTTTGGCCGCATCTTCTACAACCAGGCCATCATGAGCGCCCAGGGCATCCCGCAGATCGCGGCGGTTATGGGGTCGTGTACCGCCGGGGGCGCCTATGTGCCGGCCATGAGCGACGAGGCTATCATTGTCAAGGGAACCGGCACCATTTTCCTGGGTGGTCCACCATTGGTCAAAGCCGCCACCGGCGAAGAAGTGACCGCCGAAGAGTTGGGCGGCGCTGATGTTCACACGCGTGTCTCCGGCGTGGCTGATCATTTTGCCGAAGATGACGAACACGCTTTGCTGTTGCTGCGTGAGATTGTGGCGACCCTGAACACGCGCAAGCAACTCGATCTCGACATCCGTCCGCCCGAAGAGCCGCTGTATGATCCAAGCGAACTCTATGGCATCATCCCGACGACCTTTCGCACACTCTATGATGTGCGCGAAGTAATTGCTCGGCTGGTGGACGGCAGTCGCTTCCGGGAATTCAAGGCGCGCTATGGCGAGACGTTGGTCTGCGGTTTTGCCCACATCTATGGCTATCCGGTCGGCATTGTTGCCAACAACGGCATCCTCTTTAGCGAATCGGCGCTCAAGGGGACGCACTTTATCCAATTGTGTACGGCGCGGCGTATTCCGCTGCTCTTCTTGCAAAACATCACCGGCTTTATGGTCGGCAAAGCCTACGAAACCGGCGGCATTGCCAAAGATGGCGCCAAGATGGTTCACGCCGTCGCCAATGCGCAAGTCCCCAAATTGACCGTGATCATCGGCGGCTCTTTTGGCGCCGGCAACTATGGCGTGTGTGGCCGCGCCTATAGCCCCCGGTTTCTCTGGATGTGGCCCAACAGTCGCATTAGCGTCATGGGTGGCGAACAGGCTGCCAATGTCTTGCTCACGGTGAAACAGGATCAACTGGCCCGCCAACGCCAACCGGCCATGAGCGCCGACGAACAAACTATCTTCAGACAACCGATTCTGGACAAATATGAGCAAGAAGGCAACCCCTACTACGCCACTGCCCGCCTCTGGGACGACGGCATTCTCGACCCAGTCGAGACGCGGCAAGTGTTGGGGTTGGCGCTATCGGCCTGTTTCAACGCGCCGATCCAGGAATCGACTTATGGGGTCTTTCGGATGTAATTCGCATGTTCTCAAAAATTCTCATTGCCAACCGTGGCGAAATCGCGGTCCGCATCATCCGCGCCTGTCAGGAAATGGGTGTTGCCACCGTAGCCGTCTACTCTGATGCTGACGCGAACGCCCTGCACACTACGCTGGCCGACGAAGCCGTTCACCTCGGTGCGGCGGCGCCTAGTGCATCGTACCTCCGGGGCGATCTCATCCTGGCTGCGGCACAACAGCACCATTGCGACGCCATCCATCCCGGCTACGGCTTTCTGGCCGAAAATGCCGCCTTTGCTGATGCCGTCACCGCCGCCGGTCTCACCTGGATTGGCCCCAGCGGGGCTGTAATTCGCACAATGGGATCAAAGACGGCAGCGCGAGTGGCCATGCAAGCCGCCGGCGCACCCGTCATCCCCGGCTATCAGGAGAGCAACGCCGACACCGATTTACTGAGCGCGGCTGAACAACTCGGCTTTCCTGTCCTGGTGAAAGCCAAAGCGGGTGGCGGCGGCAAAGGGATGCGCATCGTTCAACGGACGACTGACCTCCCCCATGCCATGGCCGCCGCCCGCCGCGAAGCGATGAACGCCTTTGGCGACGATGAACTCTACCTGGAAAAGCTGATTACTACTGCCCACCACATTGAGATCCAGGTGCTGGGCGACCACCACGGTAACGTCGTCCATCTCTTTGAACGGGAATGCTCCGTCCAGCGCCACCACCAGAAGATCATCGAAGAGACCCCATCGCCTCACCTGACCGCTGATCTGCGCCGGCGCATGGGTGAAGTGGCCGTCAATGCCGCACGCACCGTGGGCTATACCAACGCCGGTACGCTCGAATTTCTGGTTGATGACGTAGGTAACTTCTACTTTCTAGAGATGAACACCCGCCTCCAGGTGGAACACCCGATCACCGAACTGGTGACGGGTGTCGATCTGGTCAAGGCGCAGATCCGCATTGCCGCCGGCGAACCCTTGCCCTGGCGTCAGGCTGACCTGAGTCAACGCGGCCATGCCATCGAATGTCGTCTCTATGCCGAAGACCCGGCCAGCGGCTTTTTGCCCTCCACCGGCATGTTGCACCGCCTGATCGAACCGGTCGGCCCCAGTGTTCGGGTCGATACCGGCGTGACCAGCGGCGACGCTGTGACCGTCTACTATGACCCGATGATCGCCAAACTTAGCGTGCTGGCCGAAGACCGACCCAACGCCATTGCCAAAATGCAATGGGCGCTGCGCCACTTTGTCATCTTGGGCGATCTAACGACCAATCTGCCCTTTCTGCGGGATGTACTGGCCCACCCCCGCTTCCAACAAGGGCAGACGACCACCGATTTTATTGAGACGACGCTGATGCCCTGGCAACCGACCCGACCCGATCCCTCGGACACAGCCTTGATCGCCGCTGCCCTGGCTGATTTCCTTGGGAACGGTGCGACAACCAGTCAGCGATCGCTGAGTGAGCAGCTACCACCAGGGGCAGACCCTTATAGCCCTTGGCGCACCGGCAACGATTTCCGCCTTGGCGGGTAAACTACAGACACGGATTTAGGGGGCGCGGATTCAAGCAACGCCGGTGGTATGCAGTGGCAATCCGCGCCCCCTAAATCCGTGTCTGTCCCCACTGAACAGCAAAGAAAGTGAGAGCAGCCGATGCCCCAATTTCACTACCAAGTTGGCAACGAAGTTAAAACCGTGCGGGTCGAGCGTACAGGAGTGACCTTTGCCGTCACCATTGGCGACCAGCGCTACACGGTCGAGGCGCAAGCGGGAACAGCAGGTCGCTTGCATATGACGATCAATGGTAAACGCACGGCTGCGGTCGTCGCCACCGGCGAGCGCCCCGACCCCGCCTGCTATGTCTGGTTGGCTGGCGAAAGTTGGGCGATACCACGCGTGACTGAACAGCGCCGTCCTCAGAGAATAAGCCAATCCGTCGCCACTGATCGCATCACCGCCCCGATGCCCGGCCAAATTCTCGACTTGTTGGTGGCGCCCGGCGCAGCCGTTGCCCAAGGGGATCCGCTGGTTGTACTGAGTGCGATGAAGATGGAGACCCGCATTGTCGCTCCACACGCCGGGGTGGTGGCGGCGGTGGGCTGTACGGTGGGGGAGACGGTGCAGCGGGGTCAATTGTTGGTGCAGTTGACGCCCGCAAACACTATCGGCCAATCGTTAAGTTTACAGCCCGACTAATAACTCTTCGCTCATCTACAGAAAGTGTGAGGTTTCGACCCGCCACACCTGTCAGGTTTTGGAAACCTGACAGGTGTTCACACTTTCCGTAGATGAGCCTAACTCTTCTGGATCTTCGTAATCATAAGGTGGTCGTTTTTGGATCGTTAGAACGGCAACGTCCTGCCAAGCTTCACTGATCGCATAAACAACGCGCCAGTCATCGATACGAATACGACGTACCTCCCACTCAATCTGCATCGCGTCAGGCAGCGCAAGCGGTTTGCTTTGCGAAGGACGGGGAGCATTCCTTAGGTCGTCGACCATGCGCTTGATTTGTTGCCGAATGTAGCCAGGCAGTTGGTCACGTACATCGTGAACGGCTGGTTTCATCCAGACTTTATACTGGCTTGCTTGCAACTTCAGCTTCTTCGGTGACATCCCATGCCTCACGAATTTCATCCCAATCGAGCCAACCGGCGTTTTGCGGTCGTCCCCCTACTGTTTGCAGGGTAGTTAGAGATTGTACAGCGATTTTTGTGTCGATCACATCTTCCAGCCACTCGATTAGCGTATCCCAAGCCTGAATGTCCATTAACACGGCTGTGCGGTGGCCTTGACCATTGACCACAAACTGCGCTGATTGCAGGGCTTCTACAATTGCCATTTTCTCCTCCATCATCACTACTGTGAGCCTGTTTGTAGCGTAACATTGGTGGTGTATAAAGTCAATCTGTCGTTTCTGCGTCGCCCTTGACCACGCTTGGTATTTTGTTGATCTTCTGGTATAGTCGCAATAGACGCGACAAGATCAGCGTTCATCTCGATTTTCGGAGTTGACTGGATAGCAGGAGTTCTTGCATGGGCAAGAGTGAATTAAAAGCAAAAGAGAAGGCAGCGGAGTATCGCGAGCAAAAGCAGGAGCCTTCCAAGGAACAGAAGCTAGAAGAGCAGAAGCCGCCGGGGCCGCGCAGTGAGGCGGCATGGAATGACCTGATCAGCCACCGCATTGACGAGGCGATGCGCAATGGCGCCTTTGACAATCTGCGCAACAAGGGCAAGCCGTTACTGATTGAGCGTAACCCCTATGTGCCGGAAGGGCAGCAGATGGCCAATGATCTGCTCAAGAATAACAACCTGGTGCCCCACTGGATCAGCGAACGCAACGCCATGCTCGACGCCATTGCCCGCTTTCGCGCCCAATTCCAAGCCATTAGCCAACGCTTCCAGACCGAGTGGCAGAGCAGCACCGATATTAAGTTCCGTGCGCAACTCAATCTAAGCTGGCAACGTCAGGTCGAGAGTTGGGGACAGGAGATCAAAGACCTCAACCGGCGCATCACCACCCTCAACCTGCAACAGCCGGTCGCCCGCTTAGAAATCTTCAAAGTGTTATTGGATGAAGAATTGATGCGCGCAGGGATGAAGCGGACGTTGGAGTAAAAAGTGGATGGTGGATGGTTTTACACTATCCACCATCCACTATTAACCTATACAAACTCATCCCCCGCCCGCTCGCTGATGGAACGGCCACGCTGTTCAGGAGCGCGGTCGGTGGGGCGGTCGTCGGTGCGTCTGTCGTAACGGCGTTTGGGGGCCGGGCGAGAGATGGCGGCTTGTTCGATCACCGGGTATTGGGCGAAGAGCGCTACATCTTCAGGGCGGTCCTCGTAATAGAGGCGATCCCGGCGCAGGGTGCGGGCGTGGTCATCAAAGCCCAGGGCGTCCACCACCTCGTCGGGGCGACCGGTGGCGCCGGCCCGTTGCTGGACACGCAAGAAGATGCGATGTTCCTCGGCAGCGGGATCGTAGCCTTCATAGCGCAGTGCAAAGACCAGCGGACGCAGGTTATATTCGTACTTTTCCCCTTTGCGCTCCCGTTCACGCCAGATTTCGCCGGTCGTCAGGAAGGCGGCAATGCGTTCGGCAAAGAGTTCTTCGGTCAACTCACCCGGTTCCGCATAGAGAAGAATCGTATAATCAGCGCCAATGAGCAGGCTTTGCAGCGCCGGTGTATTGAGCGGTACTTCCGCCAGTTCATGCAGTAACACGCCCGGCGGTAACTTGGTGCGCACCCGTTCGGCCAGTTCCGGCAACGGCACCGGCGGGCTAAGGGTAATATCGATCAGCTCGTTGGCGCCCGTAATGCCAACACCCAACGGCGCGGCAAACTGGATGTGCGGCTGCGGATGAAAGCCCTGTTTGTAGAGCAGCGGCAAATCGGCCCGGCGCAACGTCCGCTCCCACAGGCGAAACTCATCATGATGGGAGATGAACTTAATCGCCTCCCCTTTTTCATAAACCATCCGCACCCGTTGGCGCGGCGCCGCTACGCTCTCTTGTTCAGTTACTTCCGTATCCATGCGTTACCCGTTACTTAGCAATAAACCCGTGCTGCGTGACTCGTTCCCTGAGCCTGTCGAAGGGAACGAGTCACGCAGCACGCAGCACGAATCACTTAAATCTCATTCACCGCCCGCTCGATAATGCGCCGCGCCAGCGTTTGGGTGCCAGTGTGGGTGTAATAGTTGGTCGTCATATCGAGGAAGGCGCTCCAATAATCGAGTCGGTTGTCATTTACGTCAATAAAGTTTTGGACGCTCTTGACGACCTGCTCCGAGGTCAGGTTGTTCTTGGTTACAAAGCCGTCGATCCAGCCCTTGACGCTATCGACGCTTTTGAGCACAAAGGCCAGCTTGCCGGCGTCATCGTTGCCGGGAATCGCCGTTTGAATCTGCTTATAGGTGCCATTTTTCGCCAATTCGTCGGGCGTCAAATTGTCAAGCGTATTGATGACCATACGGCTGAAATCCGGCCCCAGCGGCATAATGCCATCGAGACAGACCAGCGCCGCCATGCGCATCAGTGACTCTTTGCTGTAGTCACCCAAGGCGGCCACAAAGTCGCCGATACTATCGCCGGGGATGCCGTTGATCAGACAGAAGTTGACCAACTCAATGGTCAGTTTCATACTAAAATCAATGGTCTGCGCCTTGTCGGCCTTGGGGGTCAACCGCTCCAAGATCGAAAGAAAGCGCACCCGTTCGCCAATTTTATTCGCCAACGCGGCGGTTGCCAATAAACGATCGGTTGAATCGGCAATTGTGTAAAAATTCCAGGCGCGACGATAACGTTCGGAGCGATCCATAAAGAGGGCATCGGCGCGTTGGGTGACGGCGCGAATCAACGACGGGTCTTTTTCGCCGGTCACTTTCATGACCATTTCTTCAAAGTCAACGATGTTTTCCCATTGACCGGGCACAACAAAATCGAGCGAACGCAGAACATAGACAGTAACGCTGCGCTTGGGCAGGCGATTGACAAGTTCAGGAATTGACTTGGCCATAAGATCTCCTTGGCTCATAACAAGGTGACAAGGCTTCGCGCCCGGTGGGCGCCCGCGCCTCAGCCGAACGGTGACAGGAGGCGCCTGTCGGTCACCTTGGAAAGTTTGGCAGGGTGGATGGATAGAATGGATCTTTACTTCAGTGCAGCCAAACCGGCCAGATCAAATTTTTCGACCCAGGTAATTCGATCATCGGCCGTAAAGGAAGCATCTTTGGAGCGGACCTGCACTTGAAAGCGATCGGCCACGAGGACGGCTGTCCCCAACGCGCCGACCGCAGACGCAGGATAGCCGGCAATCTCTTCCTTGCTATCCTTGAACTTGTCCAACGCTTCGACACTCATGGCTGTATCCGACACCGAGAGGGTGGCGACCTCGACCCCGTTCAGGTTCAGCTTTGCTTGCGCAAAGCCTTCTTTCTCCTGGGTGTAGAGGACATTGTAATCGCCTTCATCCTTGGGGAAGAACTTGTTGAACTCACCGCCCGCCAGTGGTTCCACCACTGCAGCCGTACCTGTGTTGGCAATCGGACGGCAAGAGATCGCCAACGGCATCACCGCAAGTAACAAAATGACTAAAAGACGTCGCATAGTTTTGCCTCTTCTGCTCCTGGGAAATGTAGCAATGAATAAATGCAGTAGAGTATAACGGCAGGAGCATAGCATACTCTAGGGGGAGAGGCAAATTAGGGGCGGTGGCGTTGTACACGCGGTTTTGTAACAGAAGGGGAAAGACAAGGAGACACGAGACAAGAGATAAGGAGACAATAAAATTTCTCTTGTCTCGAATCTCGTGTCTCGTGTCTCGTGTCTGCCGGTCTACCGTTTCACAAGCGGCAGGAAGAGATACCGTCGCACATCATTCGGGCCGCCGATGACAACGGTGGCGCTGCCGTTGAGGACGGCGGTGCTTTGGAGCGGCCCTTGCAGGTGGACGTTGACGGTAAATTCGACCACATCGCTGTCGGTTTTGACGGCCTTCCAGAAGAGGAAACAGCTTTGGCTGCTTTTCGGCGCCAGGGTGAGCGGGGTGGCGCAGGCGGCAACCGTGCTGTCGGCAGCCTGGACAGCCGTGTTGGGTGCACCCTCAATCCGGTTAACCACCGCGGCGACAAAACCGGTATTACTCATGGTGACTTGATAGGTCACCACCGTGCCCGCGCTGATCTGCGGCGGGCCAAGCCGTTTGACGGTGACATCGACCGACGGCATAACCGCGATGGCAACGGCGGTGTTGGCGGCGCCGGTGACAATGGTGCCAAGGGCAGCCGTGCCGGTGACAACCAAGTTGCTCTGTAACGGGCCGGGCGCGTCGCTTTCACGGACGACATATGGCCCACTGCCCTGGGCCACCGCGCGCGGCGCCAGCGTTGGCGGTGTGAAGCTAACAGCGCCGACGCGGCTGTCGAGCGCCGTCAGCGTCAACGTGACATCGCCGGTGTTGGTGACACGGTAGCTGTATTGGATCGTCTGACCCAGTTGTGCCGTTGCCACATCAGCCGTGGCTGCAACCTGCATGGCCACCACATCGCTATCGGCCACGGTAAAGGTGAGCGGCGCAACGGCGCGTTGATGGTAGCTGGGATCGGCGCTGGTGACAGCCATCTGCACCGGGCAGGGCTGGGCGCCATCATCCAGTTGGTCATCGACCACGGCGACGGCGATGGTCACGCCACTTTGCCAGTTGGTTGCATCCAGCGTCGCGTTGCCGGCCGGTTTACATTCGCTGGGGTCAGCGCTGGTCAATGCAATTTCCACGGTGGCCGTCGGCTGGCTGGTCAAGGCCAGGGCAATGGTGGCCTGACCGCTGGGTTCACTCAGGTTCAACGTGGCCGGGGTGACAAGGATGCCGGCTGTATCGCCATCATCCTGCACGGTAACGGCAACGGTGTCAACTGCAATGCCATGATAACCACTGTCACCGCTGGTGGCCGCCGTGTTGAGCGTACAGAGCCGTGCCCCATCGACAATGAGGTCATCGACAGCCGTAACCGTAACTGACTGCGGAACTTGCCAATTGGCGGCGGTAAAGAGCAGACTCTTGGTGGCGCTGCACTGGTTATTGGCCGGCGTCATGCTTAGCGTCACCGGCATGGCTGGTTCGCTGGTCAAGACCACCGTATAGGTTTGGCTGCTGGCCGGCTCGCTCACCGTCAGCGCTTTTGTGCCGACAATGACGCCGGCGGTATCACCATCATCCTGAACAGTCGTCGTAACATCGGCGGCGGCAATGCCGGCATAGTGGGCATCGGCGCTACTGACGCTTGTCTGTACGACACAACTTTGGTCGCCATCATCAATCAGATCATCGAGGGCATTGACCGGGACGGCAACGCCTTGTTCCCAGTTGGTCTCGTCGA
Organism: Caldilinea sp. CFX5; assembly: GCA_021405325.1. The sequence goes on from QWII01000096.1 coordinate 28,079, forward strand.
GCGTGACCTGTGCGGGCATGGCGCATTCACCGGCATCGCTGGCCGCCAGGGCAATCGTGACGGTCGCCGTCGGCTCACTGGTCAAGGTAATGGTGAAGGTGTCGGCGCCGTCAGGTTCTTGCACAGTTAACTGGGCCGGGGCTATGGTAACACCGGCGCGATCATCGTCCTCAACCGTCACGGCTAAATCAGGCAAGGGCAGGCCGTGATAATCGCCGTCGCTACTGGCCGCCATCATTGCCATTGCACAAGATCGGGCATCATCGGCAATTCGATCATCCACGGCGGTGATGGTGGCTGCCACACCGGTGCGCCAGTTGTTTTTGTCGAGCTGCAGCGTGGCCGGCCCCTGGCATTCGGTGAGATCGCGGCTGGTAAGCGTGATGGTGACGGTAGCGGTCGGCTCGCTGGTGAGGGCGACCACAAAGTCGTTGGTGCTGTTGGGTTCGCTCACCGTCAGTTCGTTGGGGGTGACAACAAACCCGGCGCTCTCATCGTCCGTGACATCCAACGTAAGCGACGCAACGGCCAGGCCCTGATAATCGGTGTCACTACTATTGACGGTCGATTGGATCGTACAGCGCTTTGTCTCGTCGTCCAGATCGTCGTCCACACTGTGGATCGTCACGCCGACACCGCTCTGCCAGTTACTAGCGTCAAGCGTAACACTGCTGGGGACGGCGCATTCGGTTGCGTCATCGTTGTTCAGATTGATGGTAACAGGCGCATAGGGCTGGCTGGTCAATTTGGTCACCAGGAAGATGCTGCCATCCTTTTCGCTCATGCTGGTTTGATCGGGCGTGAAGATGGCGCCGGCTGTATCATTATCCAGCACGGTGGCCGTTACATCGGCGGCTTTCATGCCGGCATATTTGGCGTCATTGCTGCTGCCGGTGGCGCGGATCACGCAGCTTTGCGCCCGATCAATGATAAAGTCATCGACCGCCGTTACCTTAACGCTAAGACCGGTGCGCCAGTTGGACGAGTTGAGGGTGATGCTGGCCGGCACGCTACACTCGCTGGCATCGCTGGTGGTCAGATTCACCACTACTGAAGAGACAGGCTGGCTGTTGAGACTAAATTGATAGTTCATCGTACCGCTTGGCTCACTGATGGTCAGCGTCGTGGCAGAGACAATCATGCCGGCGGTGTCGCTGTCATCCTGCACGGTTACGGCGACATCATCCGCCGCCACGCCATTATATTTCTGGTCGTTACTGGTGACGCTGGTTCTGATCGAGCAAGGTTGATCGCCATCGTCAATGGCGTCATCCACGGCCGTCACCGGTACAACCACACTGACATTCCAGTTAGTGCTGTCCAGGGTAACGCTGTTTGTGGAGACGCGGCATTCGCCGGTATCGCTGCTGCTCAAATTGATCTTAACCGGCTGCGCGGGCTTGCTGGTTAGCTTCAGGCTGAAATTGTTGGTCGTGTTCGGTTCGCTGACGGTGATGCTTGTCGGGGTGACGGCGACGCCGGAAACATCGTTGTCGATCACCGTGACCGGCGGGTCAGCGACTACAAAGTTATGATAAATGGGATCGTCACTGCTGGCGATTGTCTGCACTGTACAGATCTGATCGCCATCATCGACATCTTCATCAACGGCCTGCACGGTCGCCAATACGCCGTCGCGCCAGTTGGCAGCGGTGAGGATGACATGGTCCGTAATCATGGCACATTCGGTGAGCAATGTACTTGCAAAATCAATGCGCACCGGCTTCACCGGTTCACTGCTGAGCGTAACTTTGATCAGCGTGGTGCTGTTCGGCTCGCTGACAATCGGGTTGTTCGGTTCGAGAACGACCCCGGCCACATCTTCGCTCTGGACGGTGACGGTAATATCGGTCATCGCCATATTGTTATAGTGGGCGTCGCTGCTGCTGACTGTGGTCTGCACAACACAGCTTTGATCGCCGTCAACCACATCATCGTCAACAACGTTAATCGGCACAGCGACGCCGGTGCGCCAGTTCTGGGCATTTAGGACAACATTGGCTTGCACGCTGCATTCGCTGAGGTCATCACTCGTCAGCCCGACTGTTACCGCATTTTCCGGCTGGCTGGTTAAGGTGATGGTGAAGTTGCCGTTGCCGCTTGGCTCACGTAGCATCAATAGATTCGGCGCAACGACATTCCCGGCGGTGTCATCATCAAGAATGGCCGCTGCGCCATGCGCATCGCCCAACGTCGCATTGCTGGGCGCACTCAGGGCGACCTGGAAGTTTTCCTGATCTTCATCAATATCATCATTGAGCACAGGAATGGTAAAGGTGTGTTGTTGGACGCCGGGCGGGATGGTGAGTAAAGCGTTGGTGACGGCGGTATAATCAGCCGGCGCCTGTGCATTGCCGTTGCTGGTGGTGTAATGTAAGGTAACGCTCTTGCGCGTCGGCGCCGAAAGGGTCACGGTGAAGGTGGCCTGACTGCCGGCCTCCGGCACAGTGGTGTCGGCCAGGTCGGCGGTCGGCAAGGGGAGCACCAGGGTTGTCGCGCGGGCGCTCACGTCGCCGGTTGGGTGATCGACAGTCACTGTATTGGTGATCGTTTCATTGGCGCCACCCGTATGTGTCGTCACAAAAGTAAAGTTGATGGCTGTACTGGCCGTCAAAACCCCTTGCCAGGTAATGGTGTGGCTGTTACTGTCATAGGCGGCGCCTGCCGGTTGCGCGACCCAGTTGGCAAACACGACATTGCTGGGCAGCGTGTCGGTAAAGCGTGTTTGATAGGCATAGGCGTCACCATTGTTCATGACTGCCACCGTATGGGTCACGGTTTCACCATACTCAATGGTGGCGGGTGTACTCGCCGCCGTTGCCGTCAAGTGGGCAGTATAAGGCGATTCATAGGCGCCAACGTCAATGACGGAACCTTGGACGCGAGCCGCACCGGCAACATCCTGGCTGGTTGTATTGGCGCTGGTCAAACCGGCATCTGCCGCCGGTGAACCGCTGCCTAGTCGCAGGTCGCCGGTGATGGTGGGGGCCTTGCTGGCCGTCACTGGCGTCACAAAGTTTGGATTGACATCCTGGTTGTTGCCCTGATCGGCGCCCAAACTTGTCTGCCAATTGCTGCTGCCGCCCGATTCGGCAATGATGCTGTTACGAAATTGCGGCGTACTATTGGTGCTCTTCCCAATCCCTAAGCCACTTGTATTTTCGTTGTTCCAAATGATCAGATTGACCAAGGTCGGGCTGCTGTCATTGTTATAGAGCGCTGCCGTCGCCTTAGCGCGATTACCGCTGATGGTTGCATTGATAATCGTCGGGTTGCTGCCATTATTATAGATGGCGCCGGCCTGGTTAAAGGCATGATTGCCGCTAAACAACGCGTTGATAATTGTCGGATTACTATTGTTATTGTAGAGCGCAGCGCCATTGAGGACGCTGTAGTTGGCCTTGAAGATCATATTTTCCATGAGCGGGTGGCTGCTCTGATTATAGATGCCACCGCCGCTCATGGCGGCATAGTTGCTGATGATCGTTAAATTGCGTAGGGTGGGACTGCTACTGGCGTTATTAATACCGCCGCCATTGCCGCTGGCCCGCCCGCCAGTGATAGTAAAGCCGTCCAAGCTAGCCGTTGCCGTCACCGTACCGCCGTTAACCACACGGTAGGCATTGTTTGCACTGTTACTTTGGGTTGGCGATAGACTAATCCCGTTGCCATCGACACTATCGTTCTGATCCAGGTCGCCGCTGAGGACGGTTATATTAGTTTGCCAGTTGCGCGCAGTCAGTTGACTTTCCCCACCGGTAAAGCCGCCATAGATCGCCACATTAGTGCGTAATCGGAAGGTGGCGGTGCGATCGTTGGCCGCAATGCCCGTGCCTTCATCCGGGTAATAGATCCCTTTGGCGACCCAAATGGCATTGACCGCAGGGCAGCTATCAGCCAGCGTTAACGCATCTTGTAGCTTGAGAAACGCATTTGCCCAGGTCGCGCCGCTATTATTCCCGGCTGCACCTTGATTTACATAAAGGATGGAACCGCCCGGACAAGCGGCAGCCAATACAGCGGTGGTGCTGCGTGCATAGACCGTTGTGTGAAAACTAAGCCAGAACAGAAATGCTAAACTCAGCGTCGTGATGCTACCTGTCCACCAACGACGTCGATTGTTGCTCCAAAGCATAATGCCCTCCTCAAAAGTTACAAGCCACGGTAGCATGGTGATAACCGGATCCTGTAGATAAACTCTTCGGAAAGCATAAAGTAAGAACTAATTAAATTTCATGACAATCTAGTTACAGACGAAGCGGAGTTTTTACCTGTCCAGTGAGAAACGTAAAGTTTAACCTTACGAAGCTTCCGGCTGTGGTGGGTGAAAAAGCACCGACGATATTCCAATCGGAACATCGTCGGTGCAGGGGGTTATTATGAGAAAGGCGGCGGCGATAAGCCTATGATTTACTTGTACTTTATGATCAAGCAATACCTAATTCGCGCCGTACCAAGTGGATGCCGGCAACCATATTCTTCAACTTCGGCTTGGCGGCCCAACGCGCCGTCTGGCTCAAGCCACAGTCGGGGGCAAAGGCGAGACGGTCGGCGGGGGCATGTTGCAGGCAGAGGCGCACCCGTTCGGCGATGACAGCCGGCGTCTCGACAAAGTAGCTTTTGACATCAATAATGCCCACGGCCACATCACAGTGGCGAGCAATGTCGCTGATAATCGCAATTTCGGCAAACTCGCGACTCGCCATCTCGACATGGATCTCGTCCAGGTGCATGTCGAGAAAGGCGGGGAACATGGGGGCGTAGCGCCGGTAGCCGACGGCATGGCCTTTGAAGTTGCCGAAGCAGAGGTGCGTCGAGAGGCGACATTTACCCACCACCGGCTCAACCGTGCGGTTAAAAATGTCCACAAAGCGCGCCGTGTCTTCGCGATAGGCGTAACAACTCATCGACGGTTCATCGACGGTCAATTCGCGACAACCGGCGGCGACCAAATCGGCCAACTCTTTGCGCACAATGGGGATGAGCGCTTCCGTGATGGCATAGCGATCTTTGTACTGGCCATTAGGCTGTAAACGTCCGCTCAGGGTATAAGGGCCGGGAACGCTGGCCTTCAAGGTAGGGCCGGCAGGAGCCAGCCGTTGCAACCGTTGAAACTCTTCGACGACACCCAGGCCACGTGGCGCCATCAACTCGCCGATAATGGGATGTTTGCCGCGCTGGTCATGGGCAGGCGGCCCAAAGTTGCGGCGCGAAGCTTCCGGTTCGCCCAAGCCATCCAGAAAGCCATAGAACGAAAGGTTAAAATCCAGGCGTGTCTGCTCGCCGTCGGTGATCACATCCAGCCCGGCGGCCATCTGGTCATGGATGGCACAGATGACGGCGTCTTCCTGCATTTCGGCAATTTCATCCACGCCAAATTGATCGAGATGTTGTGAGGCATATTCCAGCCACGACGGGAAAGGATAACTGCCGATCACCGTCGTGCGTAGTGGTTGTTCGTGCATACAAATTATCTCCATTTGCTGATGATTTTCTGCAAAACGACAACGAATTGGGAAAACAACGAATTTAAACGATACCCAGTAGACCGCAACGCACGGAGTAGGCACGCCCCGTGCCGGTCCGACTGCTTGTGATCGACGGATACTTCGTTGTTTTCCCAATTCGTTGTCGTTCTTGTAAATGATGCTGATATAGCTCTCTGCTCATTGTACCTTGTGTAGCCGCGGATTCCAATAGTCATTCAGCCCATCACCCAATAGATTCACCCCCAGGACAGCCAGCGCCATTGCCCCGCCGGGAAAGATGGCCAGCCACCAGGCCCGGCGCATGAACGGTTGGGCGTTGTTGAGCAAGTAGCCCCAACTGATCACATCCGGGTCGCCCAGGCCGATAAAGCTCAAACCGGCCTCGGTGAGCATGGCGCCGCCCACTTGCAGCGAGGCATGGACGATCAACGGCGCCAGGGCATTGGGCAGGATATGGCGCCACAAAATGCGCCCTTCCGCCACCCCCAGACTGCGCGCCGCGGCCACATAGTCGAGTTGTTTGATGCCCAGAATGGCCGCGCGCGCCAGCCGTGCCGTGGTCGCCCAACTGGTCAGGGCCAACACCAGGATCAAGTTGCGCAGGCTGGGGCCAAAGAGCGCAATGACGATCAGTGCCAGAAAGAAACGGGGCAGCACCTGGATCAATTCGGTGAAACGCATGAGCAGGTCATCGATCCAACCGCCGGAAAAGCCGGCTGTGCTGCCGATCAAGGTGCCAAGCACCAACGCGGCGCACGCCACTGTCAGCCCGACCAGCAGGGAAGTGCGTGCGCCGTAAAGCACGCCACTCAGCAGGTCGCGCCCCAGATCGTCAGCGCCAAACCAGTGGGCTGCCGAGGGCGGTGTAAAGGGCGTCGTCACCGATTGAAAAGGGAGGAACGGCGCAAGATAGGGCGCCAAGGCGGCGACCAGCAGAAACGTCAGGGAGAGCAGAACGCCAATCAACGCCGGCAGCGTGTTGAGGAAACGGTGCAAGAAGGGGTAGCGTCGCATTAGTTGACCTGTACGCGTGGATCGAGCCAGGTGTAGAGCAGATCGGTCGCCAGGTTGGCGAGGACGACGCTGGCCGAAATGAGGAGAAACATGGCATTGATCACGGCAAAGTCGCGATTGAGCATGGCGCTCAACAGTACTCGCCCCAGGCCCGGCCAGGCAAAGACCGTCTCGGTGAGGACGGCGCCGGCCAGCATAAAGCCCACCTGCCCGCCGATCAACGTCACCACCGGCAAGAGCGCATTGGGCAGGGCATGGCGCAACAGTCGGTAGCGCAAGGCAAAGCCTTTGGCTTGCGCCGCTTGCATATAGGGCAAGCTTAATACTTCTAACAACGTGGCGCGGGTGAGCCGGGCAATCGGCGCCAGATATTGCAGGGCCAGCACGCCCACGGGCAGCGCCATGTGATGGAGAACATCAAGGAAATAGGCCATGCCTTGCTGCCGCACACGGGCATCGACCATGCCCTGCACCGGAAAGAGATCCAGACGCAGGGCCAGGAGCAGCAGAAGAAGTTGCGCCAGCCAGAAGACCGGCACAGTGTCGCCCAAGACGGCCAGCGTGGTAATCACGCCATCGCTCAACGTGCGGGCGCGGCTGGCGGCCAGTAGCCCCAAGCCAATGCCCACGATGATTGCCAACAAGAGGGCCGGGAGCATTAACAGGAGGGTGGCCCACAGGTGTTGTCGAATTACGGCAAAGGCCGGTTGGTTGTAGCGATAGGAAAAGCCCAGTTCCCCGCGCGCCAGATTCGCCAAATAAATGAACAACTGCTCCCAGAGCGGTCGATCCAGGCCAAACTTGGCGCGCATCATGGCATAGTAGCCGGCGTCGCCATCCTCGCCCGCCAGCGCCACAATCGGGTCGCCGGGGGCCAGGTGGATGAGGAGAAAGGTGATGACCGCCGCCCCCAGCATGAGCAAGATCGCTTGCAGGAGACGGCGCGATAGGTAATAAATCATGGTGGGTATCTGGCGTAGGTGCGGTTTGTAACCGCACGGGTTCACCATAGCCCGTGCGGTTACAAACCGCACCTACGATTCTTTCTAGTGATTATTTACTTCGCAAGCCAGGCGGCTTCGACCAGGTGGCCGGACCAGGGCGCCAGCCCGTGGAGATTGGCGCGGGCGGCGCGGGTGGAATCGGTCTCGACCAGCCACCAATAGGGCAGTTCATCGACCAGAATCTTTTGCACTTCGGCGTAGAGTTCACCGCGCTTGGTCAGATCCGGTTCTTGGGCAGCCTGGTCAAAGAGTTCATCGACCTTGGGGTTGCGATAGGTCGCGCCATTGGAGAAGGGGATATTGCCGATGTTGGTTGAGACATAGACGCGGCTGACGCCAATCGTCGGGTCGGTGTTGTTGCAATAGCTGATCAGGTTGGTGTCAAAGTCGCGCTGTTCAAAGACCTGGGTCAAAAAGGCAGCGCGCTCTAGCGGCACCGATTCCAGGTTGATGCCCACGTCGGCGAGGTTGGCTTTCATCACCTCGGCGTATTTGTTGAAGTTGGGGAAGTGCAGCAGGGTGATCGTAAAACGGTTGCCCTGTGCATCTTTGGCGAGACCGGCACTGTCAAGTAATTCATTGGCTTTTTCCACATTGTACTCATATTGGGTCACAGCGGGCGTGTAGGCAAAGGTCATCTGGCTGTTGATCGGCCCTGTCGCCACGCGTCCCTGGCCAAAGATGACCTGCTCTAAAATCTGTTGACGATTGATGGCGTGCGCGATGGCCTGGCGCACGGCCAAATTTTGGAAAACCTCCCGTTCCAGGTTAAAGGTCACGGTCATGTTACAAAAGCCGCCGCCCGGCCCGCTATTGACGTTGAAAAGCTGGATGTTGGGGTCCTGGCTCAACCGCTCCACCTCCGGCCCCGGTACGCCCCAGATAAAATCGACCTCGCCCTGCTCCAGCGCCAGCAACTGGGTGTTCTGCTCCGGGATCACACGGAAGACCACTTCGTCCAGATAAGGCAGCCCCGCTTTGAAATAGTTCTCGTTGCGCACCAGGCGGATGGTGTCGTTCACCTTGTACTCGGCCAGTTTGAACGGCCCCGTGCCGACCGGTTGTAAGTTTTCGGGCGCCGTCTGAATGTCCGCTACGTTTTCATAGATATGCTTGGGCAGAATCGGCGCTTCGGTCGAGTTAAGCCGTTGCAAGAGCGCGGCGTAGGGACTCTTGAAGGTAAAGACCACGGTGTTATCGTCGGGCGTCTCGATGCCGGCCAGAATGTTTTCCAACCCGGCCTTGGTGCGTGAATGGAATTGCAGAAGGATCTTTTCAAAGGTAAATTTCACATCGGCGGAAGTGAAAGGCTGACCATCATGCCACTGCACCCCCTCGGCCAGGTGAAAAGTGTAGGTCGTGCCGTCGGCGCTGGTCTCCCAACTGGTCGCCAGATCGGGCAGCGGGTTGGCATTGTCATCCACCTCCACCAGTCCGTTAAAGAGTGAACCGGTGACGGCGTGGACATTGAAGCCGGTGCTGATGCCGGGGTTAAAGTGGCCGGGGTCTTCGGTGATGGCAATCACGGCCACCCCACCTTGGACAGGACCGCCGGCCTGTGAAGAGGCGCCCGGCGCGGCCGGTGCAGCCGGCGCGACCGGCACACAAGCATTGACCAACAACGTCACGAACAGCAGAAGAGCAATCATGGATCGACGGATGTTCATCTTCTCCTCCTCCGAATCAATGTGGATGGTTTGTCTGGATTGGTTGGGATTAGTTATAGTTTGTGCGTCACCAGGACCGAACCGGCCCAGGTGGGCAAGTTTAGGCGGGTTGGTGGGACAAAGCCGGCCTGCGCCAGCCAGCCTTGCATTTCACTTAAGGTAGCAATGTCGCCGGCCTGAGTGGAGAGCAACATGTGCAGTGAGGCAATGGTTACTTCGGGTGGACCGGTGCGCTCCTCTGCAAAGCACCACTCGCGGATGGCAAGTTGCCCGCTGGGAACCAGGGCTTGATGGGCCTTGCGCAAGAGCGCCAGCTTCCCTGCCGGCGTTTCACTGACCAGGACGCCAAAGAGCAGGATGAGATCGTAGCCCGCGCCCAGATCGTCGGTCTGAAAATTACCGGTTTGCACAGCCACGCGATCCGCCATGCCGGCGCGATCAATAATGCTGCGCGCGGCTTCCGCCGCCGCCGGCAATTCAAAGACCGTCGGCTGCACATTGGGGTAACGCTGCGCCAACGCCATGCTGTAGCCGCCATGTCCACCCCCCACATCCAGCACCCGCAAAGGGCGATCGGTGGGCAAGGTGAGCGCCGTGGCGACAGCGGGGGCATTGACCCGCGCCAGATCATAGAGCGCCAGTTCAAAGTCCAGCACCCAATTGGTCTGCCCCTCGTCGCGAATGTTGGCGTCGGGCCGTTGACCGGTGCGCACTGCTGCATCGAGCCAACTCCAACGCTGGTAAAAGGCATGTTCGCGCCGCACCATGTGGCCCATGTAGTACGGCGCATCCTGGGCAAGACAGGTGGCGGCCAGCGGGGCATTGGCGTAGTGGTCGTTTTCTTTGGTCAGGAGATCCAACGCCACTGCGGCATTGAGCAGTCGCGCCAGCGCCGCAGCATCGCTTCCCGTTTGTACGGCGAGGGTGCTTGCCGTGGCTGGGCCATTGGCCAGCGCCTGGAAAACCCCCAACCGCGTACAGGTGATCAGCACCTGGCCCACCCGGTAGCCGCGTAACATTTTCTGGATCTGGAGCCAGTGGTCGAGTTTGGTCTCGTCAACGTCAGTGGTCAAAACGTTACCTCCGAAGGATGCAAGACACCACTACAACGGATTCAGAAGGTAACGGATTGCCTGCTGCTCACTAGAAATGGCTGGAACAACAAGCATAAAAAACAATTTATTCGTAACCATGCGGCGCCATCATGAAAATCCGTTACCTTCTGAATCCGTTGTAGTGTCGCGCGCCCTCTTTCTTCGCTTGATGTGCATAGGTATGGAAACCGCACTACCGGTTTATAGATTGTCGATCAATTCGTGAGCTATTGCCTAACGCTCTCCGCGCAAATGCCCGCAAGCTTTCGGTTAAAGTCCGCAGCGCCTGTATGGCCGGCGACGTTGGCGCGTAATCGATCAACGCCTGGCCATTCTGTTCTGCCGCTACTGCCGCTTCATCATAGGGAATACTACCCAGCAGCGTCAGCCCGTGTTTCTCACAGAATTGGCGAATCGCCAACTCCTCCGTTGGGGTGCGCACGCGGTTGGCGACCACGAGAATGTGGGGCAGCGCCATTTGGGCGGCCAGGTCGCGAATGCGGGCGGCGGCTTCTAACGCCCGGTAGTAGGCTTCGGTGACGATCAACAGCACATCGACATGCTCCGCCGTGCCGCGCCCCAGATGTTCCAGCCCCGCCTCCATGTCCAGCACCACCACATCGGCCTCAGCGACAAGATGGCCGGTGATGCCACGGGCGACGGCGTGGGCTTCACAGCGACAGCCGACGCTCGCCTTCTCGACTTCGCCGGTGAGGATCAACTGTACGCCATCGGGGGCGGGGATGCCGTAATCGGCAATAAACGCGGTGACGGGTTGGCGCAGATGGACATAGGCTTTGCCCTGGTCGTCGGTGCGCCATTCGGTCAAGCCCATGGGCACGGCGGGCAGCATCGCCATCCGTTCGCGTGGAATGCCCAGCGTATGGGCTAGGTTGGGATTGGAATCGCCATCCAAGGCCAGGACGCGTTGCCGTTGTTGCGCCAGTAGACGGGCCAGCGCGCCGGCAATGGTTGTCTTGCCGACGCCGCCTTTGCCGGTGATGGCGATTTTCATACCGTGTCTCCCTGTAATGAGCTAAACACATCTCATGACTATCCATGAGTCACTTTATTCTTGTACCGCAATCCTATTGGGCGTGCTTACTAAATAAACCTTACCTAGCCTACGCTTAAATAAATGACGGTATTGCTCATTGCTTATTCGCGCAGAAATTTGACTTGTGGGAACAGGGGCGTGATCTTTTCTCGTGTACAACTGTTGAGAATTTATCGCATCGGCAATCGCTTGGATGCTCGACGCTCCTTTCTGGTTTAAAACCCAGATTATAGCTTCATGCAAAAGCATATAAAATTTCCTTCCGTTATTTATTGTTTTACCTGATTGAGATCAATAATGAGCTTTCTAATTTGTTCTACTGCTCTTGGCACTGCGGCTTCCACCACCGGACTCAACCCCAGGTCAAAATCATCATAGTGCGCCGGCTGGCAACCGAGAATAACGACTTGGGCCGGCAGTGCATGAATGGCCTTGGCCAGCATCATCGCCCGTGTTGGGTTGGTGTAGTGCATGTCAGCGAGAAACTCGCAGCGCCGGTCAAAGTCGAGGGCGTACACATCCGGCACTTCGGCTGCCAGGAGAAAGAGTTGCCCTGGTTCGCCGTCCCGTTGCACAGCGTCAACGATAATCAACACATCATAGCCGGTCAACAACTCCTGCACCAGTCGGATCCCTGCAATCCCGGTTTCCATAACGGTGACACCGGGAGGGAGATTGCCCTGATCCAACAGATGATGCACCACCGCAATGCCAAAACCATCATCCTGGCGCAGCACATTGCCGACGCCGGTGATCAGAATGCGCAAAGACGCCTTTTCACTCATTCGTCTGCCTGCACACTGGCCCACTCTACCGGCGGCGGCAGCAGATGGGGCGGGATATTAAAGCCGATGCGCAGGTCGCCCCGCTCGCCGACCAGCACCGGATATTGGGTTAATTTCAGCCCGGAGCCATTCTGGATTTCGCCGCTACGGAGGTCATAGCGGCAACCGTGCCAAGGACAGAGCAGCATATGCCCCGTCACCGTCCCCCGATCCAGCGGTAGGATCGAATCGAGGCAGGCGTTCTGATACGCCACTGGAACGCCCGCCACGTTGGCTAACAAGATGCGCTCACCTTCAATCACCAGCCCGTGTACTGCCCCGGCCGGCAGCGTCGCTAAGTTTCCCGCCGGCGCCCACAGCGGTTCCCGAATGGCCGGCGTATTCAGCAACTGGGTCAGGGGAATAAAGGTGCGATTGGTGACTGGCGGTGGTGGGGTCGGCGCCTCGTCCACCGGCACAAAGCCATAGAGCATCATGAGCGCTTGCAAGGCATAATCATTGGCAATGGCCGCTTTAAGGTGCGGCGCTTGGGCATCGATCAACCCGACCAATCGTGTTAATGCTTCACGATGCAGCAGATCGAGACAATGGAGCAGTTCAAAAACCTGATCCTTGACCTGAGGGAACGGCAAGGCTTCGACGCCCTGTAACAAGGTTTGAATATGTTCAGCCAACTGCTCGTAGTCGCGGTCGGTAAGTCGCGGTATCGATTCACTCATGAAAGGTCAATGATGTCCGTGTGACGGGCAATTGCTGGCATCCCCCGTTTGATGACAACTACAATCGGCGCTGCATTCGCCATGTCCGCTCTTCTGCATCCCGGCAAATTCATCTTTGAAACGCCGTCCCCCTTCCTTGCGCCCTAAATCAGAAAGCGCGTAGCGCACGGCTTGATTGGCCTCACGCGTGTCTACATATTGACGAATCACATAGCCATCGGCGGCGGCGCGTTCCAGATGCTGTTGCAGAAAGAGCGGTTCGGCGGCCAGAAAAACCGCTAGTTCTTGGGGTGTCACGGCGTCGCCCAATCCTTCCCCGCGCAGCCAGTACATGACCTGCAATAGCTCGTCGCGCCAGAAGAGATCATCAAGCGGGTCAGTGGACTTTGGCGGCAAGTCGTCGGTCATCATGCAAAAACGCATCTCCTCGCAGATCGGTCATCAATGGCAACATCGCCCACGCCTGGGTGGCGACAGCATAAACCAGTTGTAACACCGTCGGCACTTGCGCGGCGACCGCCGCGGTAAAATCATCACCGGATTCCTCCGGCCCCGGCTGGACATCGACCAGCAGCACTTCCGCCGGCCAAATGCCAAAATGTTCGCCGATGACCAACAGATTTGCCACGCTGATCGTCCCCGTCACTGCTTCGGCCACGCGGTCTTGGATTTCTTCCACCGGCGGCAAGCCACCCCGCCACCGATAGAGCGTGATCGTCCCCGGCGCCTTGCCCCAGTCGGTCGCCGTCAGAATGACGACCCGGTCGTATGGCTCGGCCAATGTTTCAAAGTGCTGGACAATCGCCACCGGCCCCCAGTTGAGTTCATCGACATCGACGCCGGGCGGCCAGGCCATGCTTTTTAACTGCGGCAAAAGCTTGGGGCCAATCGAGTAATCCCGCAAAAAGTGGTAGCCGACCGTGCCGACAAGGACGCGCTGATGATAGGCCCTCAACTCTTGTCCGCCCTTCCTACTAAAGCCAGTGCCGCCAGAATATCTTCATACTCCAGGTCTTCATAGTCAGCAAGAATCTCATCTGTCGTCATCCCCGCACCCAGCAATTCAAGAATAACTTCAACTGGATAGCGCAAATTGCGGATACACGGTTTACCATGACAGATAGCCGGATTGAGCGAAATTCTTTCTAACAGCGTTTGCATTCCCACCACCTTGTGCTTGTTCTACTCCACCCCACAAGCGCACGTTGTCACCTCGCGGGTGATCATTTGGTCCGCACCATTGACCAAAATATGGGTGGTGCAGGGCATACAGGGATCAAAGCTGCGGATGGCGCGCAGGATGTCGATGCCTTTGTAAGCGTCGGGGATGGCGTACTCCTCCAGGATCGGCGTATTGAGCACCGCTTCTTCATACGGCCCTGGCGTTCCCCACGGTGTGCGCGGGGCCGCGTTTAGGGTCGAGGGGGTCAGAATCTGATAGTTGCCGATAACGCCGCCGTCGATCACCAGATGGTGGCTGAGGTAGCCGCGCCCGGCGCCCCAGAAGCCGACGCCGATCTGGGTGCCTTGCTGCGGCATCTCAAACTTGGTGCTGACCGCCGTCTCCCCCTGGCGCAAGAGTTGGAGCGCCAGCAGCCAGTTGTCCATTGCCACCAGCGCTGAGTAAGGGATGGCGTAGGCGCGGGCGCGGTTGCGCTCCAGGGCGTTCCATTTCTCCGGGATACGCCATTCCAACTCAGCATCCGGCAAGGTCCCGCCGGGGACGCGAATTTTCAAGCTGTGACCGGTCGCCTCCAGGAAGCGGCTGGGCGGCAATTGCTGTGACTTGGCCGTGAGGTAGAGCCGGGCATAGGCGCCTGCTTCCATCGGCATCCGATCCCAGGTGGGCGCGGTGTCCCAGGTGTAGCGATCGCGCCAGCTCTGTTTGCCCGGTTTGGGTTTGGTCTCCTTGTTCCACGGGTGGTTCGGGCTGAGCGGTAAGCCGTTGGGGTCATGCTGGAAACGCTGGCTGTTCCACCCTTCATAGTAGGAATGCTCGACAAACTCTTCCAGGCCGGCATTGACCTTGCTCAGATCGTTTGTCACCACTTCGCCATCCACCAGCACCCCCGGCGTCGCCCAGCGTGCTTTGCCCCAGGCGTCAATGTTCTTGTAAGTGCCATCATAAGCATCCGGTCGATCCCAGACGCCGCTGTCGACCATCGTCGCCGGGCGCACGCCACAATCGGCATAGGCCGGGTTGGCCTCCAGCATAAAGTCAAAAAGATCATCCCAAATGGCGACGACCTTCTGCCCATAGTCAAAGAAGCGTTGCAAGCGCAAATAAACTTCATTGACGACCGTAGTGGTGACAGTCACAGCGACCCCGCCGGGGACGACCGACTGCGGATGGGGATATTTGCCGCCGATCAGTACATAGGCTTCGCGTGCCACCCGCGTCATCTGAAGCGCATCCAGATAGAGCTTGCCGGTGAGCGGGTTGAGATCGACCATCATCTCGCCGATGGTTTTGTAGCCGTGGAGGCGGCCATAGCGCGTCTCTGTGCGGGTTGCTTTTTCGTACAGGGTCGGATTGGTGGCCCGGATCAACTGCTCGGAATAATCCGGCCCGGCCAGCAGAAAGAGATGGAGCGGATGGTCGTAGAGATACTCAAGCGCCAGCAACAAATTGCGCATGACCACGCCCAGCGGCGGCGGCTGAATGCCCAAGGCCATCTCAATCGCCAGCGCCGAGACTGTGGCATGAACGCCGCCACAGACGCCACAGGCGCGACTGCTGATATAGGCGGCATCGCGCGGGTCGCGCCCGCGCAAAATGACCTCATAGCCACGAAAGAGCGTTGCCATGGAATTGGTCGAGATGACCTTGCGTTCCTGCAGATCGACCACGCTGTGAAAGGCCAACGCCCCGGCCACACGCGTCACCGGGTCAAAGTCCACATTTTTGATAAAGCCGTTGCGCGCCAGCAACTCTTTAATTTTGTCTTCGTTGTCGGCCAGCGAACGCACCTCATAGCTGTAGGGATTGGCCACCCCTTCGCGCAGGTGAGCGTTGCCTTGCGCATCAAATTCAATGGGTAGGTTTTTAAAGCACATGCGTGGTTCCTTTGTGATACGTGCTGCGTGTTGCGTGAACCGTTCAACCGCTGTCGTTCGGTAGTAAAGACTTTAGTCTTTGGGCTGGCCGGGAGAAAGACTAATGGGAGTTAGGAATTTGTTTCGGTAATCGTAGGTGCGGTTTGTAACCGCACGGTTCCCAGGGAGCAACAGCGTCCAGCCCTTGATCCAACGCGCCCAAGGCCTGGTTAATGGTGGTAAGATAATCCGGCAGCGGTTGCGTGTGTTGCACCGTTTGCGCCAGCGCCGCATTCAGCCGGTTCAGATGGTTGCCGGCGCGATAGAGATAGAAGATGATCAACCCCAGGTAGACCACCAGGACGAGTACCACAACAACGGCCACCACAATCGTCAAGGTCGTGAGTAAGTCTGGATTGGGCATGGGCGGCTCCTTCCTGTTCAGTGGCCTTTGCCGTTGCGTCGACCGGCTCGCTGTGCTAATGTCTGCTGAATGGTGGCGCTATGGCTGTTAATATTGCCCGCTACCGATAAAAGCGTCGAGGCCACACTGATCGTGTCGCTCAACGCTTTGATATGACTCGTGTTCTGGGCAATACCGGCGCCGGCGTCAGCCATCTCGGCAAAATATTGTTCAATCTGACGGGCGGCGCGCATAGTGCGGTGGAGCAGGATGACGACAATCGGCAGAATCACCACCACCGCAATGACCAACACCACGGCCCAGAGCCAGTAGACAGCAGCGGGAATGGTGGTCTGTAATAAGAAGGAGGTGAGTTGACTCATGATGTCACGCCTTTCTGCCTGACCACCGCTTCAATCGTCCCAACCAGATGTCCGTCCGCCGCCTGTAGCCCCTCGGCCACGGCGCTCAACCCGGCATTCAACTGGGTCACTTGCACCGGCAGATGGCCCGTCTCGGTCTCAATCGCACGTAACCCCAGCCGCAACTTGGCGAGGTAGCTGTCCGGCTTGTAGCCAATGGCGTAGAGCAGCGACATTATCTGGTTGACATAATAGATGACAATGGCAAAGAAAGCGACCGTTACCAGCGCGGTGACAATCATCAGGAAGGTGAACATGGTCAATCTCCTCTTGGGTTAGGTAGTTGGTTGGTTAGTTGGTTAGTTTGTTGGTGTGAACAAACAAACTAACCAACTAACCAACCAACTTCTCACCGAACCGTCCCCTGACCGCTACCTAAAACACACTGCGGGCAGCCGGGACAGCCGCCGGCGTGTTGTTCAATGGCGGCTGTCGCGCCGACAATCTGTTGGGCTACCTTCAAGATTTGACCGGCCACCCGGTTGGTTGTTTTAAGAAAGATGGGAATCTGTATTGTGTCATTCGCCACCAGCTTGCCATGTGTCCAGATTTGACTGGCCCCCGCCAGGATCTGTGCCGCCGTCCGCCGCACAAGGATCAGCAAAAACGCCACCACGCCAGTCACCACCAGCGCGATCAAGATGGAGAGCCACCAAAGCAGTTGAATTGTTCCCGGTGAAAGTTGTGATTCCATCAGTTACTCCTGCGCCTTTCATCGACATCATGCAGCGCTTGGGCCAGTGTGGCCCCATTATCGCGAATCGCCGTGGCATCGGCCAGAATGCGCGTGGCGGTCTGGTTGGTCGCTTCCAAGGCCCAGATCACTTCGGTGTTGGCCTTGATCTGCTGCACCAACCCCAGCGCCCGCACCGCCCCTTGCAGAATCCGGTTCGCCGTCCACCAGACCAACACGAGCAACACCGCCGCCGCCAAAATTACGACGGCAACGATCATCAGCCAGAAAAGCCAGTTGGACCAGGCAATTGCGTCGGTCATTCGTGTTCTCCATCAGGCTGCCAAGCCTATAGAAACTGTACGTGTCTGTGGGATCATGCAATTTTCATCCAAGGCCGCTAAGTAGGCAACCACCTCATCATCTTTGATAACTTCAATGGGTAACCACCGTAATCCCTGACCAGAGGGAATAACTGCGTCAATTTTTTCTAATGTTACTCCTGTTTTTTTGATCTTTTGATTATAGCTTGAGCCCATCCGCCCCCAGGTCAGGTTATAACGAAAAGCAATAAACCCTTGTTGGTCTTCATAAGCATAAGCGTCATCAACCCATTTATTCTCTTCGAATTTACGTTGGAGTCGTCTCACCCTCATACGTGTCATTCCCCCTTTACTCGGGCTAAAGCCTGGCGCGCCTCTGAAATTCGATCTTCTTCCAGCAAAAAGACACCCACATCACTTTCTAGAAAAAGCTGGAGATCGATCTCATCGTTACGATTCGCTTTTACCAAGGTTGCGATCTCAAAAGTTTGCCCATATAGACGGTCAATTGCTTCTTGAAGATACCGATGTTCTTCGTATAAAGCGGTAACATGGGCCTCAACATGTTGGGCTAGTAAGCGTCTAAGCGATCGCGTATTTTGGCGTAGCAGATCTAAGCCAAGTGCTGTAAGCATCCGAATTTCAACGATTTCGTGAATCAAAATACTTGTACCATAGTAGCTAGTATATCTGATCATCTCTTTCCAAGTGGTTTCTCCAGGAAGCCCGGCTTGGATAATTTTTAGATACGCTTCAACTGTTTCAACATCTACTTCGCTGATTGAATAGCGATTTATACCAACTAGATCAAGTTTGGCTAAAATATCACGATGTCGTTTTGCCAAGGGGATTACTTTCTTTGTTCATGTTTGCAAGATAAATCACGACTTATCCTCCGGCTCCGGCTTCGACCCCGGCCGTTTTCCGCCCATAAATTGCAGCCGTTGATAGAGTGTATGTTCCCACTTCTCAAAGGCCATCAGGTTGCGCAAATGGCCCCAGCCGCTGGGGACATGCTCTGCATTGGCCCAGCGTTGTGTGCGGTTTTGGTTGAACATGGTGTTGCGGCGTAAGCGACGAATCACGGCGCCGTACATGCGCGACGCTGTAGACGAGAGTACGGTGCCGGGGGGCCGTTTGTAAAAGGGAGCAAAGCCGTCGGGAAAGCTGGGCATGGTGCAGCCGATGCAGGGCGCGCCGACATTCATACAGCCGCCGACATGGTTGAGCGCGCCCCGTTTGTTGATATTACACTGCACCACCGGCCCCCAGCAGCCGATCTCAACCAGACACTCCTTGTCGCCATACTGTTCGGCAAAGACCCCTTCTTCATAAAAGCCGGCGCGGGTGCAGCCGCAATGCACCGTATCGGTAAAGAGCCAGGCCGGTCGCCCCAGCTCATCAAATTCGGGCAATGGTCCCAAGCCTTGGAGGAAGAGCAAGACCGCCGCCACCGTTTCGGTAAAGTTATCACCCACCGGCGAACAACCGGGAATATTGACCACCGGCAAGCCAAAGGTGCTGCGGTACGCTTCGCCCAGAAAATCCATCACCCCCATCGCATTGGTCGGGTTGCCGATGGCCGCCGGGATGCCGCCCCAGGTGGCGCAGGTGCCGATGGCGATGACGGCGGCGGCGTGGGGCGCCATACGGCGCAGCCACTCGGCGGTGGGAATGGGTTGTGACTCACCATCGACCAGGCGGGCGCCCAGCCCGGACCAGTAGCCGCCCTCTTTGGCCGCCAGGGTTTCATCAGGCACCGAGCCTTCGTAGATAATGACAAAGGGTGCATCCAATTCGTCATTGGCGGCCAATTCAAAGTTGTGAACAAACGCTTCGCCGGCTTCGACCGAAAGGACGGGGTGATGGAGAATGACTTTGGGGACACCGGGAATGGCGCCGGTGAGCAACTGTTCGACCGACGGTTGGGTGGCGCCGACGGCGGCAATCGAACAGCCGTCGCAACTCATGCCGGCCAGCCAAAAGGCATGAACTACCTTGAGCGGGCCTAGCGAAAGTTCAAAGGGCTGTGACTGCGCTTGCGGCAAGGGTTTGTCGTTACCGAGCATCGTATGTAGATCAGAAAGCAGTTCAGTGACTTCATTGGTCAAGGTCGTTCCGGTTACGGTCGTCATCGTGTACGCTCTTTCTGTCACGACGCTCTGTCGGCGGTGAGCGTCGGTTGCACAACGCACGGTCACAAGCGATGTAGCAGGCTGCTTGCGCGGAAAGGTGATTCTATTGTACCCAGATTGATATGATTGTCAATCGGGAGAATAATTTGGCGCTAGGCGCCAGCCCTACTACAATCATAAAAGTTGTGTTGCGTGTATGGGTACACCATCATTGCCGATGAAGGGTTGGGCATTCTGTTAGTTATCTTACCAAAGGAGCAATTTGCATCATGTCTAGCTATCTTCAGACCGCTGTTGAACGCCATCCGCGGCTTGGCCCCTTTACCCGGCCCGTTGCCCAGCCAATTGTGACACCGGACAGCACGTTGACCTTTCACTGTCCTATGCGGCAACAAGCCGTCCGCTGGGCCGCCAATCATACCTTTAACCCGGCAGCCGTTGTCTTTCAAGATCAAATCCATCTGCTCTTTCGCAGCGAAGATGGCGTCGGTGATGAGATTGGCGCTTACACCTCCCGCATTGGCCATGCGACGAGCGTAGACGGCATTACCTTTGCCCTCCAGCCCACTCCCGTCATCTATCCTGCCGATGATGAATACAAAGGCTATGAGTGGTACGGCGGCTGTGAAGACCCGCGCGTGGTGCAACGGTCCGATGGCCTCTTTGCCCTTTACTACACAATGTGGAATCACGGGAATCCCGTAGGGACGCCGGTGCTGGCGCGGATTGGGGTCGCCACCTCGTGGGATTTACAGCAATGGAGCAAACATGGCCCCATCTTTGCTGAGGCGCCGGTGGGCAATATGCTTCACCAGTGGCACAAAGCCGCCAGCGTTGTCCAGGCGATTAACGATGGTCAACTGGTGGCGGCGCAGATCAATGGCCGCTATTGGATGTACTGGGGCGAACATGCCGTCTACCTTGCCACATCACCGGATTTGATCCACTGGACGCCTGTCCTTGATGCCGACGGCGCTTTGTTACAGGTCATTGCGCCCCGCCCCGGCAAGTTTGACAGTCTCTTGACCGAGGTTGGTCCGCCCGCCGTAATAACGGATGACGGTATTGTGCTGATTTATAACGGCAAAAATGGCGAGACGCCGGCGGTGATGGATCCGCATCTGGGGCCGGGCGCCTACGCACCGGGCCAACTGTTGTTGGATAAAGCGGATCCGACCAAGGTCTTGCAGCGATCAGATGCACCCTTTCTCCAACCGGAATTGCCCTTTGAGCGGACCGGTCAGTATCAGCAAGGGACGGTTTTTACCGAGGGCTTGGTCTTATATAAAGGAACCTGGTATCTCTATTACGGCACAGCCGATACCTACGTGGGTGTGGCGACGGCGCCTTTGGGTAGTTAACGCATGGCTACGCTGCTGGCTGTTGATCTGGGGCTACGCGCCGGGCTGGCGCTCTATGGCGACGATGGCCGGCTGCGCTGGTATCGTTCGCAAAACTTTGGCGCACAGTCACGAATGCGGCGCGCGGCCTACAGCATTTTGCAGGACCTACCCGATCTGCACTGGTTGGTCATCGAAGGGGGCGGGACACTGGCGGAAAGTTGGCAAAAAGAAGCAGCGCGACGGGAAGTGCAAGTCATCCAGACCAGCGCCGAAAGCTGGCGGCAACAACTGCTTTACCCCCGCCAGCAGCGCACCGGCGTTGACGCCAAACACCACGCCGACCGCCTGGCCCGCAGTATCATCGACTGGTCGGGCGCGCCCCGACCAACGTCCCTGCGCCATGACGCCGCCGAGGCGATCTTGATTGGGGTGTGGGGTGTGTTGCAGGTTGGGTGGTTGCCGGCGATGCCGGTTGCTAATGGGTGATCGGCTACACGCTGAACCAACACAAAGAAACAGGGAACGAATTGTCGGTCATTTTTAGAGGAATACAGCCGGCGCAACGCTAAATCGATGGGCCAAGGCGCGAATCTGCCGCACATTCAATTCCCGCTTGCCGCGTAGAATTTCAGAGACCACGCCCTGCGACCCCACTTCCGGTAGGTCAGATTGGGTTAGCCCATGCTCTTCCATCAAATAGTGCAATGCTTCTACCCCGCTACTCTCTTGGAGCGGCTCATGCGCTTCTTCATAGGCGTGAATCAAGGTGCCGAGGGTATCTAACAATTCATATAATGGGTGCGCCGCGTTTGTGCCTACCTCATCGATTAGTTGATTTAATCGATCCACCGCCCGGTCATAGTCATCTTCGGTGCGGATGGCAAAGAGCGGACGTAATGCTTTCCAATGAACTTGCAATTGTTTTGTTGTTTCGGTCATACTTTCCACCCTCCCTGGTCATAATCCGCATGGGTCAACACATGGCGCACATACACTTTCCCCCGATCAAAATGGATCGAAGCCACCAGGCGATATTTATTGCCGCCAATGTTGAAAACCACCAAGTCATTCACGAGATCCGCTGCGGGGAAGGTTGCACGTACTTCAGCAAAGGTGTGGAAGGTTGAACGCTTGACAATTCTGTACCATCGCTGTAACGGCGCCTGGCTGTCAGGGTGCTCTGTCCAAAATAGCCGCAACGCTTTTCGTGAGATAATGTGCATAGTAATATGCTATCTCATATTGAGATAAAAGACAAAAAGAGTGTTATGCAAAATCAGGAATTGCGAGCTGGGCAGTAATCGGTAAGTGATCGGATCCATTAAATCGGCCTGACGTAAGTTGCTCAAGCTGAACATGATGATTGTGGACGACATGGTCCAAACTTGCCAATGGCAACAACGCCGGCCAACTCTTGGGGCGTGCGATTGTCTGTTCCGTTTCCCGCTGCGCCAACTGGCGCAGCGGTTGAAAGAGCCGTTCATGCGCAGTTGTATTAAAGTCGCCCGCCGCAATGACTGGCTGCGGTTCACCGCGCAGGAGGGCAGCTAACTGCACCAGTTGCGCATTCCGCTCTTGCTGCTTGCGTGGCGTAATCGGCGCCATGAGGTGAATGGCGAAAAGCGTGATGCCGGCGGCTAGATCGACCCGAAGCTGCGGTCTGCCGGCGAAGCTCTCCTGGTCGATGACCTGGCTCTGGGCAATGGGTAGCCGGCTGAGGAGACAGAGCGTCATTTGCTGGTTAGTTCGGACAGAGACCACTGTATAGCCGGCGCTACTCGCCGCTGCTCTTAGCCAATCTACTAAAGTGGGTTTTACTTCCGGTAAAATGAGAACATCAGCGGCTGTGGCGAGTAGTTGTTGAATAGCGGCGCGTTGCCAGGGGTTAAAGCAGAAGAGGTTTGCAGTAATCAATCGCATATACGTCAGTCTTTCAGTACAATACTTGTAACATAGCTATTTACAATAAGGCTCTCCTCCTCGCAATCGCCACCGAAATGGCGTTCACCACCGATAAGCTTGGGTGATTCGAGACGCTTGCACAAGCGTCTCGAATCACCCAACATGAATTACCCAGCCCAATCTCTATTATCAGTAGACCGCAATGCAGCCGAAATTCCACTAGACCGACGCCGGACTTCACGACTTCACGACTTCACGACTTCGCGACTTCACGACTTCACGACTTCACGACTACGCGACTGCGGACTACTGATTATTCAATCAACCGTATCGTATGCGAATCGATCCACTGCCAATCGATTTCCATGCCGAGACCGGGTTTTTCCCAAGGGCCGACCGTACCATCCGGGGCAATCGCGGTAGAGGCTGTGTGCGTACCAGGTGGGATAAAGAAGCCTTCCGGCAGGAGCGACTCGAAGTAGCGGCAGTTCGGAATGGCGCAGGCGACGTGGAGCGAGGGAACCATCCAGCCGTGGATCGCGCATTGCATCCCAAATGCCTCACAGATATGCGCGGTCTTCATCACGCCAGTGAAGCCCCCCTTCATCTTGATGATCGGGTCAGTGATGATAATGTCGGCTGCCCCTGCCATGATGTGGTCGAGGGCATTAAAGGGGCCGCCAACCGTCGCTTCGGCAACAGCAAGCGGGATGGTCAAGGCGTCGGCCAGGCGCGCTAATGCCGTCAGGTTCAGATGATCCATTGGCTCTTCGTACCAATAGTAGTTGAGATCTTCCAGGACACGGCCCAGGTACAGCGCATCCTCATAGGTGAACATACTGGAAGCGTCGTACATCAGCACAATGTCGTCGCCCACATGTTTACGCAAAGCGCGGAAGAGATCGGCGTCGTCCTGTACACGGCCCCAGGCGTGAAGCTTGATGGCGCGGTAGCCGCGGCTCAACGCATCGTCGGCCAGGTCGAGATATTCCTTGATCGAATCCAGGGTGAGGGTGCTGGCATAGGCCGGAAGGCGATTGCGCGCACCGCCCAACAGGCGATAGACGGGCTGCCCCGTACATTTGCCCATGAGATCCCAAAGCGCGACATCCACAGCATCGATAGCACCGCCGATGGTCGAGCTGCGCAGGTTGCGCCAGAGGTCTTGCCAGATTTCCTCAATGCGCAACGGGTCGCGACCGACAAGCTTCCAGTTAATCTCGGCAATGTTGGCATCGCCCCAATGGGTGCTGTGCCCTTCGATGCCCTCGTCGGTCAGGATGCGAAGGAGGGTTTCGCGTCCTTTGGGGCCGCCGGCAGGCAAACCGTCGCGCCAATGATGGGGCGCACGGTCCCATTCCAAGAGATGAACCTTCAAACCGGTGATTTTCATGGCATAGTTCCTTATTCAACCCGCTGAATAATCTTGCCGCTGCCCTTCTCCTTGAGGATCAACTTCGTGGCGCCGTCGGGCATCTTTTCCTCTTTGATCAGGAGGTAATTGGCGTCATATTCACGGAAGGTCGCGCTGCCGCTCATCTCTTCCGAACCGCGCCAAATTTCCAGTTGCACCGGCTCCCACTGCTTGGTCTCCATCGACTTGTAGCAGGCGTCGAGAATCGCGTTGACCACATAGCCGTCATAGAAGGTTTCGGCGGGCGCTTTGCCGGCTTCCAGTGACCGGAACATGTCGGTGAACATGTCAATATAGCCCAATTCCGACAATTCATCGCCTACCGGGAAGAGCCAACCAGTCGCCCCTTCAGCCTTTTCCGCTACATAGCCGCCCTGACCCACGGCGGTGAACATCTCAAACCCGGTGCGTAGGAAGTGGTTCGTCCAGATGGTGCCTTCGGTGCCGGAGACCTCGTCGCGCAGATCCATGCCGCCGCGGAAGGTCCACGCTACCTCGAATTGACCAATGGCGCCGGTGGCATATTTGACCAGGGCAATGGCGCTATCTTCGGCGGCAATCGGGTGGACTTGGGTGTCACCCCAGCACATCACCTCAATCGGTTTCACATCCTTGCCGATAAAGTTGCGGGCAATCTCGACACAATGGCAGCCCAGGTCGATAATGGCGCCCCCGCCGGCCATCTCCTTGTCCCAGAACCAATCGCTGTGGGGGCCGGGGTGGGTCTCGCGTGAGCGCGCCCAGAGCACCTTGCCAATCGCGCCATTTTTGACCGCGGCAATCGACTTCAGCGCTTTGGGGGTATAGACCAGGTCTTCGAGATAGCCATGAAAGATGCCGGCTTTCTCCACCATCTCCAACATGCGTTTCGCTTCTGCGGCATTGCGCCCCAGCGGCTTAGTGCAGAGAACCGCTTTGCCCGCCTCACAGCAGAGCCGCACCGCCTCTTCGTGTTGGATGTTGGGCAGGCCAATCACCACCACGTCGCTGTCCGGGTGGTTGATCGCTTCGGCTAAATTGGTGGTGTGGTGGGGAATGCTATACTCCTGGGCAAAGGCGCTGGCTCGTTCCGCCCGCCGCGAATAGACCGAGACGACCCGGTCGCGGCTGCGCTGGCCGTGGAGCGCCAACGTGTAGAACATGCCGATCAGGCCGGTGCCCAGCATGGTGACATTGTAGGATTTGGTCATTGAGTTGCTCCTTCCCTTTACTTACTTTTAAGCGGCCACCGCTTCTGTGAGCGGGCCGTAGACATATTTTTCGCGCAGAATGTGCCGAATCTCGGCGGCGGACTCGCCTTCGATACAATGAATTTCGGGGAATAAGCGGTAGTAGCGCCCATATTCACCGAATGCTTCGTGGTAATTTTCCAATGTGAGGTGACATTCATCGACACGGGTCAAAATTTTCCGCCAAATTGCCGTACTTACTGTATGTTGTACGATCCCACGTAACCGCAAATGGGGTGGATCGGATTCCCAATCGGTGATGGCGCCAATCGTTTCCCACGTGCCTTCGGGCGTTATCTCCTGCAAGATACGGTAACGTACTCTCATCGTAACCTCCTCTACAACTTCCGTAAATCGGCCAGAAGCTTTTTAGCCTCAACTACTTCTTCTCGTGAAGGATCGAAAAAAGGCAGATTTGTCTCAAATAGATCATCCCAGTCTTCCGGACGTAGGGAATTTGCCTTTAACAGGGCGCCAATATTGCTATGTACCCCAAAAACTTCGTGAACGATTCTTTGTAAATAGGCATATTCTACTTCAAGCCCATTGATGTGCGCATCGTGGTTCCTGGCGGATCTGGCAAACGTCTTTATTTCCATAACAGAGCGAGTGAGCAGGTATGGATCGCGGCTTAATAGAAGACGCAATTCGACGATTTCATGCAACAACGCACTTGTTCCGTAATAGCCGCCTATACAGATTTCATCCCAGGTGCCTTCCTCAAGATGTGCCTGCATGGCTCGTAAATACTGGTAAACATTGGTCAGATCTTTTTCTGTAATTGCGTACTCAATGATCGGCTGTGGATCAAAATCACTTAACTTTGCAATACGGCGCGCCATACGTTTCCTACGAATTATCGATTAAGGGTTGATTTGATTATTCACAATACTTCTAGATCACGCAAATAGGAGACTTCACCAAGCGTCCTGACGCGCCAATCGCCATCAGCAAAGACCACCTCGCTCAAACTGCCATTTGGCAAGCGAAAGCCATGTTTGCCATCGACCGGCACGCCCAGGAAATGGCGCAACATGGCCCCCAGCAACGCGCCATGCGAAACGATTACGATCCGTTCACCGGCGTGACGCTCGGCCAGGGCATGAAAGACCGCCTGCCCCCGTTCGGTCAACCGCCGCAGGCTTTCGGCGCCGGGGAGGGCGTAATCAGCGGTGTAGCGCAGTTGTTGATAGGCGGCAAAGACTTCCGGGTGTTGAGCTTGCGCTTCAGCATAGGTCAACCCTTCAAAGAGACCATAGTGCCGCTCCTGCAACCGCTCATCAATGGTGATGGCATGACCGGTGACGGCGCTGATATGGCTGGCCGTCTCGATCACGCGACCCAGGTGGCTGCCGTACAGTGTCGTGAACGCTTCGTTTTGCAACCGTTTAGCCACGGCCCTGGCCTGGGCGACGCCCCGTTCAGTCAAGGGGCTGTCACCCTGGCCTTGGATGCGTCCCTCAGCGTTCCACACCGTTTCACCGTGACGGATGAGAATCAGTTCGGTTTTGCTCATGGGGGTGTTAATCCAGGATACTTAACGGATCTTCCAGATAGGCAACCAACGTTTGCAGGAACTGCGCCGCCCGCGCGCCATCGACAATGCGATGGTCACAGGAGAGGGTCAATGTCATCATCGGTTGGACCGCCGGCTGCCCACTGACCGGCACGACGCGATCGACAATGGCGCCGACGGCCAGAATGGCGGCCTGCGGCGGGTTGACAATGGCATTGAAACGCTCCACGCCAAACATGCCCAGGTTGCTGATGGTAAAAGTGCCGTTGGCGAGATCCGTGGGCGCGAGTTTCCCATTCTGCGCTTTTTCGACTAAATCGATGCGCCGCGCCGCAATCTCGCCCAGCCCTAAGCGATCCGCACTATAAATGACCGGCACCAACAGCCCATCCTCGACGGCTACGGCCAGCCCGATATTGATCTCCTGGTTGGCGCTGATCTGCTCATTCTGCCAACTGGCGTTGAGGCGCGGGTGCTTGCGCAACGCCGCGGCTACGACTTTGACCATGAGGTCGCTGTAGGTGATCTTGGCATTGTTGCGCGCTTGCAACGCTTTACGCCACTGCCCCAGCGCACTGGCGTTGACATCGCGTTCGAGATAGAAATGAGGCACCGTCGTCCAACTTTGTTGCAACCGCTGCGCCATGATGCGCCAGGGGCGACTCATGGGGATGGCTTCGGGAGACTGAGAGACTGGAGATTGGAGATTGAGAGATTGAGAGATTGAGGTGGGTTCAGCCACGACTGGCGCTGCGATGGGTTTGGCCTGAGCGGCGGCAACAACATCGGCGGCGATGATGGCGCCGTCGGGGCCGCTGCCGGTGAGGCTGGCGAGATCGACGCCTTGTTCCGTCGCCAGGCGGCGGGCTTTGGGCGAGGCGAGGACTTTGCCGTTGACAGCGCCGGTGGCGGCTGGTGGCGCCGGTTTGTCTCGTTCGGCCAGGTAGGCCATTACATCTTCTTTTTGGATGCGGTCGCCGCTGGCCCTGATCAAGCGCAGATCAATGCCATGTTCGGCAGCCATACGGGCGGCGACGGGGGTGGCCGGCAAGGGCGCGGTTGGCGCCGCTGCTGGTTGTGCGGTAGGGGCAGTGGGTGTTGCCGACGCCGCCGACCCGTTTTGTTTCGCCCCTGGTATTGCTTCGCCGGCGGCCAACAGCCAGGCAATGACCTGACCGACGGGCGCGTCTTCGCCTTCCTTTAGGGTGACGCCGCGCAAAATACCGTTGGCGGGCGCTTCGATTTCCACATCAGTTTTGTCCGTGGCGACGGTCATCAACAGTTCGCCTTTGTTGACCGTGTCGCCTTCCCGTTTGTGCCAGGTTAATAAGGTGCCCGTCTCCTGCGCCATGCCGAGTGCGGGCATAATAATTTCTTTTGCCAAGGGAACCCCCTGTAATAATTAATTGTCAATGGACAATAGGTAATGGTTAATGCTGGGGCGCCGGTGACGACCCAGTAATCACTGGCGCTCATCTTCATATGAAAATTCTCAGAATTTTCTTATGAAGATGAGCGCACAGATGAATGCATTATGCCCGACCACAAAGCGCCTTTGCCACTTCGATCACCTTCGCCGCCGTCGGCACGGTTAGATCTTCCAGCACCGGCGAGAAGGGAACCGGCACATTCATCGCACCCATGCGTTTGACCGGTGCATCGAGATAGTAAAACGCGCCGTCTGCAATGATCGAAGCAATTTCGGCGGTGGCGCCATATTGTTCGTAGCCTTCGTCGATGACAATGGCGCGACTGGTCTTCTTGGCGGAGTCGATCAGCGCTTTTTTGTCCAGCGGCACGGTCGTGCGCGGATCGACTACTTCGGCGCTGATGCCCAGTTCGGCCAGCTTTTCGGCAGCTTCCAAGGCAATATGTACCATGCTGCTTGTGCCGACCAGAGTAATGTCTGTACCGACGCGCTTAATATCGGCCACGCCAAAGGGAATGGTGTACTCGCCTTCAGGGACGGGGCCTTTCATGGTGTACATCATCTTGTCTTCAAAGATGGCAATGGGGTTATCATCACGCACGGCAGTCTTCCACAACCCCTTGGCATCATAGGGTGTTGAAGGCACGGCCACCTTTAGCCCAGGGATATGACTGAGCCAAGCGTGGAGCGACTGCGAGTGTTGGGCCGCTGAGCGCCGGGTCGCGCCCAGTGTCGTGCGCAGCACCATCGGCACTTTGAGCTTACCGCCCGACATGTAGTGGGTTTTGGCCGCCTGGTTGACCATCTGATCCATCGTCAGCGTGGTGAAGTCGCCAAACATAATATCGACAATCGGGCGCATCCCAG